>NZ_JBGCCK010000020.1:0-146399 GCF_041262525.1 Streptacidiphilus sp. MAP12-20 | reverse complement strand
AGCGCGGCCCGGTGGGCTTGATCGGCCACACCAAGGGCGACGCGAACGAGACCGTCGCCTCCCTCCTGGCGGACCACGCGGCGGGCCTCCTTTCGACGCCTTCGGCGCCGTCTCCGGAGGCGGTCGAGGAGTTCCTGCGCGAGCGCGGCGTCCGCTGGACCACGTGGGAGGGGTGGTATCGGCTGGACGCCCACGAGCGCGCGCTGGGCGCCCCGGAGGGGCGCGAACGTGTGAAGGTGGTCCCCCGCGACGAAATGCTGGACGCCTCCGGCGCGTAGCCGGCACCGCACTTTTCCGGGCGGACGGGACGTTGCAGCACCTCAGGGGCGCGGGGAACTGCGCGAGAAACCACTGACGAGCGGATGGCCCTGCGCGATCGAGGGTCCACCTGCCTGGGTGGCTTGTCGCGCAGTTCCCCGCGCCCCTGATGGTGCAACGTCTCTTCGTCGTCACCTGACGCGCCGTTTCGGTTCTGCTCTGGCCCGTTCGGGTGATAGGTCCGCGCGGGTGGGCATGCGCCCCTACGCTGGATTGGGTAGGGGGTGGTGCTGCGTTGGGGGGAGTGGGCGTGGGGCGGATCAGGGTGTTGGTGGCCGATGGGCATCGGATCTTCGCTGAGGCCTTGGCCACCGCGCTCGCCGCGGAGCCGGACGTGGAGGTCGCTGCAGCAGGCAGCGCCGCAGGCGCGGAGCGTGCGTTGGAGCGCGCCGCAGGCGAGGGGCGCGGGTTCCAGGTGATGCTCGTCGACGCCGACCTCGGAGCCGGCGCCCCCGCGCACGTGCCCGCCCAGCGTCGGCCGCTCGGGGCCCAAACGGTCCCAGCGGTCGCAGCGGCGCCGCCGCGTCCGCCGACCGGTCCCACCGGAGACGGCATCGCCCTGATCGGCCGGGCCCGCGCCGTGCATCCGGAGCTGCGGGTGATCGTCCTCGCCGCCGCCGACGACCCGCACCGCGCCGTGCGCGCCCTCCAGGCAGGCGCCGGAGGGTGGGTGGCGAAGGAGAGCTCGCTCGGGCGGCTCATGGCCGTGATCCGCGGCGTGATGCGGGACGAGACGCACCTGCCGCCCAGCCTGCTCACCGGCGTCGTCCGCGAGCTCACCGCCGCGCGGAGGGACCGCACCGAGAGCGAGCGCCTGGTGGACTCCCTCACGCCACGCGAGAAACAGGTGCTGCGCTGCATGGTCGCCGGTCTCGGGCGGCAGGCCGTCGCCGACCGGCTCTACCTCTCCCCGCACACCGTGCGCACGCACATGCAGAACGTCCTCGGGAAGCTCGGCGTCCACTCCACTCTCGCGGCCGTCGCCCTGGCCCGCCGGGCGGGTGTCGGCCCGGCCGAGGGCTGAGAGCCTGTGTCTGAGCCCCCGGCTCAGGTCCGGCGGCGCACCAGCAGCAGGGCGTCCAGCGCCGCGCCCGTGCGCTGCGCCTGGCGGCGCACCAATTCGCCGCCGGTCGAGAGGGTCAGCGCGGTCAGGATGGCGATCAGATGCTCCGCGCCCGCCAGGTTCGGCTTCACCACGGCCTCACCGATCATCATCGCGACCACCAACCCGCCCGTCACCACCGCGCGATAGCGCCATGCGATGCAGACGGCCAGGGCCACCACGGCCACCGAGGGTCCGGTGTCGCGGACGAACGCCGCGTCGTAGGAGAGGCCGAAGAAGCGGTTCGGGCCCATCTGGATGCCCTGCCGCGCGTACATCGTGCCGGCCAGCGTCGCCGCGTAGCTCACGGCCAGGGTGCGCCAGCGGCCGAGAGTGAGCTCGGCGATACCGAAGACGAAGAAGAGCTGGGCCGCCGCGCCCCAGACCGGCAGGTCGGGCGCGGGGACGAAGAGAGACAGCGGCGTGCGCGAGAGTGCGACCCCGATCGGGAGCGACGCGCGGACGACGCCCAGCTGTTCGACCATCGCCGCGCCGGACGGCGTCTGCTGCCAGATTTGGAAGACCAGGACCGCCAGCGTGGCCGTGAGCGTCATCGGTATCGCGGCCAGGCCCCTGCCGCGCAGGCCCGCGCGCAGGGCGCGCACGAGTCCACCCCACTCGCGTTCCGCGCCCGAGCGGACCGCGGAACGGACGGCGGAGCCTACGGCGGTAGCTCTTCCAGGCATACGCGCGGTTCCTCCGAAGACGTCACCTTTTGCGTCTTATATAACGGTAAGCCTGAAATAAGCTGACGCTGTGCTCTGTCGAGCGGAGATCTGGATCATTCGGAAGGAGGACCCGCGACCGACGCGGCCCCTTCGGCGGGGGGCAGCGGAAGCGGGGTGTGCCGCCGCTTGAACAGGGCGGGCAGGCTCGGGGCGGTGATGAAGCCCTCCGCGCGGGCGGAGGCGACGCCGATCCTGGGCAGGTCGCTGGTGCGCTCGAAGAGCAGGTAGCGGGGCTCCCAGATCGGCCGGTACTTGGCATTGGCCCGATAGAGGGATTCGATCTGCCACCAGCGCGAGAAGAAGATCAGCACCTCGCGCCAGAGCCGCAGGATCGGCCCCGCGCCCAGCTTGCCGCCGCGCTCGAAGACGGCCCGGAACATGGCGAAGTTCAGCGAGATCCGCTTCACGCCCAGCTTCTCGGCCTGCTGGATCAGCTCGATGACCATGAACTCCATGAGGCCGTTGTCGGACTCGCGGTCCCGGCGCATCAGGTCCAGCGACAGGCCCTCGCGGCCCCAGGGGACGAAGCTCAGCAGAGCCCGCAGCTCTTCCTCGCCGTCGTGGCACTCCAGCATCACGCACTGGCCGTCGTCCGGGTCGCCGAGACGGCCGAGCGCCATCGAGAAGCCGCGCTCGGTCTCGCCGTCGCGCCAGTGGTCGGCCAGGCTGAGCAGCGAGTCCATCTCGGCCTCGGGGATGTCGCCGTGGCGGCGCACCCGGACGGTGTAGCCGGCCCGGCCGACGCGCTTGTGCGCCTGGCGGACGCCACGCATGGCCCGGCCGTCGAGTGTGAACTCGTCCACCTCGACGATCGCCTCGTCGCCCAGTTCAAGGGCGTTCAGGCCGTGGCGGGCGTACACAGTGCCGCCCTCCTCGCTGGCGCCCATCACGGCCGGCGTCCACGCGTGCACCTCGGCCTGCTCCAGCCAGCACTCGATGGCCCCGGGCCACGCCTCCACGTCGCCGATCGGGTCGCCGGACGCGAGCGAGACGCCGCCGACCACGCGGTAGGCGACGGCCGCCTTGCCGCTGGGCGAGAAGACCACGCTCTTGTCGCGGCGCAGCGCGAAGTAACCGAGCGAGTCGCGCTCTCCGTGGCGGTCGAGCAGCTCGCGCAGCCGGTTCTCGTCCTCCGCGCCCAGGTACTCCTTGCCCTTCGGGGAGCGGAACAGGGCGTAGAGGACGAGCAGGAAGAGGATCACGCTCATCACGTTGATCGCGATGTCCACCCAGTGCGGGATCTCGACGCCGACATGCTCGGAACCCGCCGGGGCCAGTGTGTACACGCGCATCAGCGCGTAGTTCATCCGGTCCCAGAGAGTGGAGCCGGCCGCGGTGTTGGTGATGGTGACCAGCGCGGTGCCGATCAGCATGCCGAGCGCGCCGCCGCCGACCAGGGCCGCCAGCGCGAGCAGCGGGTTGGACCGGTCCCCCTTGGCGTGGAACTCACGACGGCCCACGATCAGGCAGAGCAGGAAGACGGCGCTGATGCCGGTGGAGATCCAGTTGAAGCCGTGTTCGCGCACCTCGGGCGCGACGGCCATCACCAGCGCCACGAGCAGGATGTAGGCGCCGGACAGGACCACGTTGAAGATCCACGCGGCGCGCTTGCCCCGGCGCATCATGATCGCCATGAACCAGGCGACCGCGGCGGAGGTGAAGCCTGCGGTCAGCAGGTAGGGCGTGAAGAGATCACCGGTGTTGTGCCGCGTCACCTGGCGGCGGAACGGTGCGGAGACGCCGCCCAAGAGGTTGAGCGCCGTGGCGATGCGCAGGTACCAGACGGCCGCGAGGGCGGCTCGACGTTGCCACTTCTGGCGACTGATGGGCGGGGTTTCGCTCGACACGTACGCATCCATCCCGTTCTGGTCGAATCTTCATGATTACACACCAGAACGGGACAAATTGGCCACCTTGCCCCCTGTCGGTGGGGCCGGCAGCTGGTGGTGCCTACCGCCGGTGGTGCCGGAAGAGATCCAGGAAGACGCCCGCGATCACCGCATGTCCGGTGGGGGTGGCGTGGATGTCCTGGAACGGCGTGCACTCCCAGGTCCAGGTGCAGATCCGGGCCACGTTGAGCGGCACCTGGCCGATGCCGGGAAGCGTCGCCTGGTCGGTGAAGTCGAGCGTGGAGAAGGCCGTGGACACGTCCGCCAGCTGGAACTCCCCCGGCTCCAGGCCGGCCGCGATCGCGCCGTTCAGTGCCACGCCCAGCTGGGTGGAGAGCTGCGCCGCCTGCTGGCCCGCGGGCCCGGTCAGCCACACGGCCAGGAACGGGTCGTAGTAGTTCATCGCCGCGTAGCGCGGGTGGCTGCCGCCCGCGTGGTGCAGGGCGGCGGTGATCTGCGGGACCTGGGCGGCGACGGTGGCGATGCCCTGGCTCGCGCAGGCCAGGTCGATGGAGCCGCCCTTCAGGCAGCCGTCGACGTCGTTGGCGCCGATGTCGAGGGTCACGTAGGTCACGTGGCCACGGTGCTCGCGCAGGAACTGGACGGCCGCGTCGAGCTGCGAGGTCGCGCCCGGGTAGCTGCAGATGCCGCCGTTGATCATCGTCTCGGTGGTCTCGCCCGAGCAGCCGAGCTTGATGTGGACCAGATCAGGGTCGTGCTGCTTGAGCTGGGTGTAGAGCTGGTCGGTGTAGGAGACGTCGGTGTTGTGACGGACGTCCGGCTGGTAGCCGGCCGCCAGCGAGTCGCCGAGCGAGACGTAGTACTCGGGGCTCTCTTGGTGCGCCGGGCTCGGCGCCTGGGGTGCGGCGTCCACGTTGACCTGGTTCGTGGCGGAGGCCGGGCCCGCCAGGGCGAAGGCGAGCAGCGCGGCGGTGGCGGTGGCGCCGAGCGCGCGCGCCAGCCGCGGGAGTGCGGTCATCGGGTGGTGTCCCCCTTCCGGAGACCGCCGCGTTGCGGCCCCCGGCAAGGGAGTAGACAACCCGCCAGTAACCCGTGACAAGACCCGTGCATGGGTGGACGTCGACCTGGTGTGTCAGAACTGACGGAGCGGAAGCTGAGGAAGGGTCAGCGATGTCCGTCCGCGGCGACCGGCTGCCTGCTCCGGTTGTTCCGGCTACTCCGGCAAATTGTCGAAGGGCGCCACGAGCTGGCGCAGCAACCCGGCGAGATCCTCGCGCTGCGCGGGGGAGAGCTCGCCGAGGATCGCGCGTTCGTGGTCCAGCAGCCCGGCGAGCGCGGCGTCGGCGCGCTCCTGGCCCGCCTGGGTGAGCCGGACCAGCACGCCGCGGCGGTCTCCCGGGTCGGGCAGGCGCTGGACCAGGTCTTTGCCGGCCAGGCGGTCGATCCGGTTGGTCATCGTGCCGGAGGTGACCAGCGTCTGGGTGAGCAGTTGCCCCGGGGAGAGCTGATAGGGCGTCCCTGCCCGGCGCAGTGCGGTGAGGACGTCGAACTCCCACGGCTCCAGCGAATGTTCCGCGAAGGCGGCGCGACGGGCACGGTCCAGGTGGCGGGCGAGCCTGCTGACCCGGCTTAGCACCTCGAGCGGCCCCACGTCGAGGTCGGGGCGCTCGCGACGCCACGCTGCGACCAGCCGATCGACCTCGTCCTCCATGGTGATCAGTGTAGTCGGATATCTATCGACATGAAGTCTCTTGACATCAAGAATTTACGCAGGGCATGCTGAAGGTATCTTGACGTCAAGATAGTTGAAGTGAGTGCAGTGGCTGAAGTGGTTCGAGAGAAGTGATGACGACATGACGCCCGTCTCCTGGGATCCAACGCAGTACCTCCGCCACGCCGACCTGCGCGGCCGCCCGTTCTTCGAGCTGGTCGACCGCGTACCGCTGGTCCCCACCCGCGTCGTCGACCTCGGCTGCGGCCCCGGCAACACGACGGCGACACTGCCCGCACGCTGGCCGGGCGCGGTCGTCACCGGCCTGGACAGCTCGCCGCAGATGATCGAACAGGCCCGCCGCGACCACGGCGCGCACGTGGAATTCCTGGTCGGCGACATCGCGGGGTACGCACCGCCCCCGACCGGCGCGGAGCGGCCCGACCTGATCCTCTCCAACGCCGCGCTGCAGTGGGTGCCCGAGCACCTGGCGCTGTTCCCGCGCTGGATCGAGGCGCTGCCGCGCGGCGGAGCGCTCGCCCTGCAGGTGCCAGGCAACTTCGACCAGCCCTCGCACACGCTGCTGACCGAGCTGCGGAACAGCCCCCGCTGGAAGGCGACAGTCGGCGGCCCGCACCGGGCCGACATCCCCGAGCCGGGGGAGTACCTGTCGACGTTGGCCGGGCTCGGCTGCGCGGTGGACGTCTGGGAGACGACCTACCACCAGGTGCTGTCCGGCGACCACCCGGTCCTCGACTGGATGCTCGGCACCGGCCTGCGGCCCGCGCTCGACGCGCTCCCCGACCCGGCGCAGCGGGCCGACTTCCTCGCGGAGTACAGCGCACTGCTGGACACCGCGTATCCGCGCCGTGACTTCGGCACGGTCCTGCCCTACCGCCGCGTCTTCGCGGTGGCCGTCAAGCGCTAGGAGACTCGCATGATCGTCGCTCTCGACCACGTACAGCTGGCCGCACCGGCCGGCAGCGAGGACGCGCTGCGCGCGTTCTACGTGGACGTCCTGGGCCTGACCGAGATCCCCAAGCCGCCCGTGCTGGCGGCGCGCGGCGGCTGCTGGTTCGCCTCCGGCGACGGCGCGGTGCAGGTGCACGTCGGGATCGAGGACCCGTTCACCCCGGCGAAGAAGGCACATCCCGCGCTGCGGATCCGGGGCATCCGCGACTACGCGGAGACGCTGGCCGCGAAGGGCGCGGAGGTCGTCTGGGACGACAACCTGCCGGGCCACGACCGTTTCTACTCCTTCGACCCGGCCGGCAACCGCATCGAGTTCCTGGAGCCGCACGCGTAGGCACACGGGGTGACCCTCCAGGGGCGCGGGGAACTGCGCAGCAAGCCACCCGAGATGGTGGATCCCCGAACGCGCAGGGCCATCCGCACGGGGGCACCTCCCGGCCGAAGGCTGGGGGAGGGTGGTTGCTCTCGCGCGCAGTTGATCAAGCAGAGCCCCGCGCCCCTGAAGGCTTACGCCTTCCTTCGTCCCACCAACTGCGGGCGACGCTCCATGCCCTCCAGGCCGTGCCAAGCGAGGTTGACCAGGTGGGCGACGACTTCCGCCTTCTTCGGCTTGCGGACGTCCAGCCACCACTGGCCCGTCAGAGCCACCATGCCCACCAGCATCTGCGCATACATCGGCGCCAGCTTCGGGTCGTAGCCGCGCGACTTGAACTCCAGACCGAGGATGTCCTCCACCTGGTTCGCGATGTCGCCGATCAGCGAGGCGAAAGTCCCCGTCGACTGCGTCACCGGCGAGTCCCGGGTCAGGATCCGGAAGCCGTCCGTCGAGGTCTCGATGTAGTCGAGCAGCGCGAACGCCGCCTCCTCGCACAGCTCGCGCGGGTGACCGCCCGTCAGGGACCCCGTGACCATGTCCAACAGCAACTGCATCTCGCGGTCGACGACCACCGCGTAGAGCCCCTCCTTGCCCCCGAAGTGCTCGTAGACCACCGGCTTGGAGACGCCCGCCTTCGCGGCGATCTCCTCCACCGACGTCGCGTCGTAGCCACGCTCGGCGAACAGCGTCCGCCCGATGTCCAGCAGCTGTTCGCGGCGCTGCTTCCCGCTCATCCGCACGCGTGTCCCACGACGTGCCGGCGCCCCCCGCCTGGACGAGGGCGCGTCGCCTACCGGGTCTCTGTCGCCACTGCTCTCGTTCACAGCACCATCATGCCGCCCGCCGGGCCGCCAACCGATCCGGGCTCGGCCAGCGGACGTCGTGCGCCCAGCCGAATCGCTCGAACCAGCGGATCAGTCGCGCCGAGGAGTCGACCTGCCCGCGCAGCACGCCGTGGCGGGCCGAGGTCGGGTCGGCGTGGTGGAGGTTGTGCCAGGACTCGCCGCAGGAGAGGACGGCCAGCCACCAGACATTGCCGCTGCGATCGCGCGAGCGGAACGGGCGGGAGCCCACCGCGTGGCAGATCGAGTTGATCGACCAGGTCACGTGGTGCAGCAACGCGATCCGGACCAGCGAGCCCCAGAAGAACGCGGTCAGCGCACCCTGCCAGGACCACGACCACAGGCCGCCGACCAGCGGCGGGAGCAGCAGCGAGATCAAGGTGAAGAGGAAGAACTGGCGCGAGATCCAGTGCACGTCGCGGTCCTTGACCAGGTCCGGCGCGTACTGCTGCTGCGGCGTCTGCTCCTCGTCGAAGAGCCAGCCCATGTGCGCCCACCAAAGGCCGCGCAACAGCGCCGGCACGGACTCGCCGTAGCGCCACGGGGAGTGCGGGTCGCCCTCGCGGTCGGAGAACTTGTGGTGCTTGCGGTGGTCGGCCACCCAGCGCACCACCGGCCCCTCGACAGCGAGGCTGCCGGCCACGGCCATGGCGATCTTCAGGACGCGGTTGGCCTTGAAGGAACCGTGGGTGAAGTGGCGATGGAAGCCGACGGTGATCCCGTGGCAGGCGGTGAAGTACATCGCGACGGCGATGACGACGTCATGCCAGCCGATGCCCCAACCCCAGGCGACGGGCACGGTCGCCAGCACGGCGAGGAACGGCACGACGATGAACAGTCCGAGCGCCACGCGCTGCGCCACGCCCTGCTTCTGGCCGCCCCTGGTCCCATCGTCCTGCGGCGCGCCGGCCGGACCGTTCGGGCCGTTGTCGACGACGTCGGTGATCTGCAAGGTCATGCGTCGCCCCTCGGCCTACGGAACCGTAACTTACGGCATCGTAGGTTGTGTTCCCTCCGCCAGGGAAAACCATCCTCCGGACGGCGTGGCGGAAGGGTGAATTCCCGACGACGGCCGATTTCGCTCGATTGCGTGAACGGTGGTCGTTCGCCCGCGCGGCCATGCGGCGGGTGGCGAGGGTGGTGCCATGCAAGCCAAGCACCACGAACAAGCCGAAGCCCGACGCCTCCGCGCCGAGGGGCGCAGCCTCAACGAGATCTCGGACGCACTGGGCGTCTCGAAGAGCTCCGCTTCGCTGTGGGTGCGGGATCTTCCGCGGCCGCCGCGATCGCAGCAGGACCGCGATGAGCGGCGACGTCATATGGAGGAAGTCTGCTGGGGGCCGCGTCGTGCGCGTCGGGAGGCTCTGCATCGGGTTGAGCGCGAGACAGCCGCCGGGGCCGTCCAGTCACTCGGCGAGCGGGAGCTGTTCCTGCTCGGTGTGGGCCTCTACTGGGCGGAGGGGACCAAGTCGAAAGCCTGGCGTACCCAGCACAAGGTCCAATTCGTCAACAGCGATGCTGGGATGATCGACGTGTTTCTGGCCTGGCTCGACCTGCTCGGGGTCGAGCGCGATCGGTTGCGCTTCGCGGTGTCCATCCATGAGTCCTCTGACATTCCGGGGGCCGAGAACGGTATTGGTCCGATCAGGTGGGCGTGCCAGCCTCGGCGTTCAACCGGACCATCCTGAAGCGCCATAACCCCAAGACGGTGCGCAAGAACTGTGGGGAGTCCTACCACGGTTGTCTGACTGTGTATGTTCTTCGGAGCGCTGAGCTACTTCGTCGCATCGAAGGATGGTGGTGCGGCATAGTAGGGAGCGCACGTTCGCCGGTTGCGCCGGGGGACGGCGATCCTTCCCGGATCGTCTAAAGGCAGGACAGATGATTTTGGATCATCGAATGAGGGTTCGATTCCTTCTCCGGGAGCTCTGCATGAGTGCGGCCGCGTAGGCCAGTTATCCTCACTGTGTTCGGGCACGTCTGTGCGGCTCCCTGTGCGGGTGTTCGGCGGCCCGGCGGACCCTCCCCGTTCCGTTGCAGAGGAGCCTGCGCCCCATGACTCCCACCGCCGTGATCGTTCTCGCCGCCGGCGAGGGCACCCGGATGAAGTCGGCCGTTCTGCCCAAGGTGCTGCACCCGCTCTGTGGGCGCACGCTCGTCGGGCACGCCGTCGCGGCCGCGCGGGAGCTGACGCCGGAGCATCTGGCCGTCGTGATCGGCCACATGCGGGACAAGGTCGCCGCCCACCTCGCCGAGGTGGACCCGGGCGTCCGCACCGTCGTGCAGGAGCAGCAGAACGGCACGGGCAACGCCGTGCGCGTCGCGCTGGAGGCGCTCGCCGCCGAGGGGCTGGTGCTGGACGGCACGGTCATCGTCACCACCGGCGACACCCCCCTGCTCACCGGCGCCACGCTGCAGGCGTTGGCCGCCGCGCACGCCGCCGACGGGAACGCCGTCACCGTGCTGACCGCCGAGGTCCCCGACGCCACCGGCTACGGCCGGATCCTGCGCGGCGAGGACAACTCCGTGCAGGCGATCGTCGAGCACAAGGACGCCACCGATGCGCAGCGCGCCATCGCCGAGATCAACTCCGGTGTCTTCGCCTTCGACGGCAAGCTGCTGGTCCAGGGCCTGGCCGAGGTCCGGACCGACAACAGCCAGGGTGAGGAGTACCTCACCGACGTGCTCGGCATTCTGCGCGAGGCCGGCCACCGCGTCGGCGCCGTGGTCGCCGCCGACTACCGCGACATCCTCGGCATCAACGACCGGGTCCAGCTGGCCGAGGCCCGCCGCATCATGAACGACCGCCTGCTCGACGCGGCGATGCGCGCCGGTGTCACCGTGGTCGACCCGGCCACCACCTGGCTGGACGTCCAGGTCTCCTACGAGCGCGACGCCGTGCTGCAGCCGAACACCCAGCTGCTCGGCTCGACCTCCGTGGGCGAGGGTGCCGAGGTCGGTCCGAATTGCACGCTGCGGGACACCGCGATCGGCGCGGGCGCGGTTGTGATCAATGCCACAGCGGAGCGCGCGGTGGTCGGAGCGGGCGCGAGCGTCGGCCCGTACGCCTATCTGCGCCCGGGTACGGTGCTCGGCGTCAAGGCCAAGGCGGGCACCTATGTCGAGATGAAGAACGCCGTCGTCGGCGACGGCGCCAAGGTTCCGCACCTCAGCTATGTGGGTGACGCGACGATCGGTGAGGGCACGAACATCGGTGCCGCTTCGGTCTTCGTCAACTACGACGGCGTCAACAAGCACCGCACCACGATCGGTGCTCACTGCCGGACGGGTTCTGACAACATGTTCGTCGCTCCGGTGACGGTCGGGGACGGCGCGTACACCGCGGCCGGCTCGGTCATCTATCAGGATGTGCCGGCCGGCGCCCTCGGTGTGACCCGTCCGCAGCAGCGCAACATCGAGGGCTGGGTCGAGCGCAAGCGCCCCGGAACCGCGTCCGCGCAGGCCGCGGCGGCTGCGAAAGCGGCGACTGCGGGGGCCGCTGAGGCCGAGGTGACCACTCGAGGGGACGACCCGGAGGCGACGGGAGCCTCCGCGGACGCGTAACCTGGTGGTCATCCACACGCCACAGGCCCGCTCCAGGCCAGACGTTCGCCTGCGGTGTATCAGCAACAAGGAGACGGTTGCAGTGACCGGGATCAAATCGTCCGGCTCGCGGAAGATGATGCTCTTCTCCGGCCGCGCACATCCCGCCCTGGCGCGGGAGGTGGCCGAGCAGCTGGGTGTCGACTTGGTCCCCACCAAGGCTCTGGACTTCGCCAACGGCGAGATCTACGTCCGATACGAGGAGTCGGTGCGCGGTGCGCACGCCTTCGTGCTGCAGAGCCACACGGCGCCGATCAACCAGTGGATCATGGAGCAGCTGATCATGATCGACGCCCTCAAGCGGGCGTCGGTCAAGACCATCACCGTGATCATGCCGTTCTACGGCTACGCCCGTCAGGACAAGAAGCACCTCGGTCGCGAGCCCATCTCCGCGCGGCTGATAGCGGACCTGCTGAAGACGGCGGGCGCCGACCGGCTGATCTCCGTGGACCTGCACACCGCGCAGATCCAGGGTTTCTTCGACGGTCCGGTCGACCACCTCTTCGCGCTTCCGCTCCTCGCCGACTACGTCGGCGCCAAGGTGGATCGCGCCAAGCTCACCGTCGTGTCGCCGGACGCCGGTCGGGTGCGGGTCGCGGACCAGTGGTCGGACCGTCTCGCCGCGCCGCTGGCCATCATCCACAAGCGTCGTGACCCGAACGTGGCCAACAAGGTCATGTCCGCCGAGGTCGTCGGTGACGTCAAGGGCCGCGTCTGCGTCCTGGTCGACGACATGATCGACACCGGCGGCACCATCGTCGCCGCGGCGGACGCGCTCTTCGACGCGGGGGCTGAGGACGTCATCGTGGCCGCCACGCACGGCGTGCTCTCCGGTCCTGCGGCGGACCGGATCAAGAACTCGCGGGTCAGCGAGTTCGTCTTCACCAACACCCTGCCGACGCCGGGTGAGCTCCAGCTGGAGAAGGTGACCACGCTCTCGATCGCCCCGCTGATCGCCCGCGCGATCCGCGAGGTCTTCGACGACGGCTCGGTGACCAGCCTCTTCGAGAACGCCTGAGGCGGCTGCACCACCTGATCGTTTTGGCTCCCTCGCCGGGCCCGGGTAGACTCGAAAACCTGCCCGGCGAGGGAGCCTTTTCGTTGTCCTGAGTACGACACACGACACGATCGAGCTCCGTTATCGACGCGCTTCTTGTGACGAGATGTGTGAGATGGCCGCCGAGCGCCCCTGTTTCTCGCACTTCCAAGGAGCGCTTCCATGTCTGAGATCCGCCTTTCCGCTGAGGTCCGTACCGAGTTCGGCAAGGGTTCCGCTCGTCGCGCCCGCCGCGCCGGCCTGGTCCCCGCCGTCGTCTACGGCCACGGCCACACCCCGGTCCACCTGAACCTGCCGGGCCACGACCTGATGCTGGCGCTGAAGACCTCGAACGCGCTCATCTCCCTGTCGATCGACGGCAAGCAGGAGTTCGTGCTGCCGAAGGCCGTCCAGCGTGACGCCATCAAGCGCACCATCAAGCACGTCGACCTGATCCTGGTCAAGCGTGGCGAGAAGGTCACCGTCGAGATCCCGGTCCACACCGAGGGCGAGCTGGCCCCCGGCGGCAACCTGCTGGAGCACGTCCTCAACGCGCTGCCGGTCGAGGCCGAGGCCACGCACCTGCCCGAGTCCGTGACGGTCTCGGTCGAGGGCCTGGAGGCCGGCGCCTCCATCCACGCCAAGGACATCACCCTCCCGGCCGGCACCACCCTGGCCGTCGACGGCGACACCGTCGTCCTGCAGGTCATCGGCGCCCAGGCCGAGGCCCCCGCCGAGGAGACCGAGGCCGCCGAGGCGACCGAGGCCCCCGCCGAGGCCTGAGCCTTGCAGTAGGAGCTGTCCCGCTGCCCCGGTCGTCCCCGCTGATGGCCGGGGCAGCGTCGCACCCGCCGCAACCCGCATCCCGACAGGAGTCGCAAGAGATGAGCGAGCAGGGCCCCTGGCTGGTCGTCGGCCTCGGCAACCCCGGTCCGCAGTACGAGGGCAACCGGCACAACATCGGTTTCATGGTCGCCGAGCTGCTGGCCGAGCGCATCGGCGGGAAGTTCAAGGCGCACAAGAGCCGCGCGCAGGTCGTGGAGGGCAGGCTCGCGGGTCAGCGGGTGGTGCTGGCGAAGCCGATGTCCTTCATGAACGTCTCCGGCGGCCCGGTCGTGGCGCTGCGCGACTTCTACAAGGTCGGCGTGGACCGGCTCGTGGTGATCCACGACGAGCTTGACCTCGAGTACGCCACGCTCCGCCTCAAGTGCGGCGGCGGTGACAACGGCCACAACGGGCTGAAGTCCATCACCAAGTCGCTGGGCCCGGACTACTTCCGCGTCCGCGCCGGCATCGGCCGCCCGCCGGGCCGGATGGACGTCGCGGACTTCGTGCTGCGCGACTTCTCCTCGTCAGAGCGCAAGGAACTGCCGTGGTTCGTGGACCGCTGCGCGGACGCGGTGGAGTCGCTGACACAGGAGGGACTGGAGCGGGCCCAGTCCGCGTACAACGACTGAGCCCGCCCGGGGCTGTGAACTGACTTGCGTCAGGCCGTGATCAGCGCACGTGGACGTAGGTCCCGGGACCGAAGCCGTCGACGTGCCACTGGTCACCGGTGAACCACGCGACCTCCCAGGTGCCGCCTGTGGTCGCGCGGCCGTACAGGTTCCAGTTGCCATAGCGGTTGGACCATGTGTAGCCCTGGTACTGCCAGTTCCTGCTGCCGTACGGCCGGAAGAAGAGGTGCACGCGGGTGACGCCCATGCGGGACCAACTGCCATAACCCTGCTGCCACAGGCCCCCGCTGAAGTGCAGGGTCTGCCCCTTGTAGGCCCAGGTGGTGTTGGGCTTGGCCCCGGTGACGGCCGTCAGGTAGCGGAACATGTGGATCACGGGGCTGATCGCAGCTGCATAGCCGGGCGCACCCGGGTACCAGAGCTTCCAGTAGCCATGCGGATTGGCCACCCACGCCGTGACGGACTGAAGGCCGCTGCCGGGAGTGACCTTGATGTAGCCGAGGTTCTTCCAGCCGCTCGAGCCGTTGGCGGACTCCAGCACGTACACCTTGTTGCCAGGGAGCCGGTAGTCGGAGCTGTTGACTGAGTACCAGAAGCTGAGCTGTGAATACTCGTCAAGGCTCTCGGGCATCAGGACCAGGTTGACCGTTTGGACCACCGAGGTGACCTGGAAGGCCGCGGAGGCAGGGGCCAGGAAGGCGTCGCCGCGGTTGTCCTGCGCCAGGTACACCTTCCACGTGGTGGCCGCCCCGGGCGCGCTCGATTCGAGGCTGAACCGGCCGTTCGCGTCCGTGGCCGCGAGCGTCGAGGCGTAGCTGGACTGGCCGAACTCAATGGTGTTGCCGACAAGCGGGTGCCAGACCTGTTGCGCGTCCTGGTACTGCGCGACGCCGCTGAGCTTCACGAGTGAACCGACGGTGTAGCCGCCGCCGGAGGTGCTGTCGAGCACGATCCGGGTTGGGGCGGGCGCCGCGGAGTTGACGGTCGTGACGCCCAGAGTGGTGTGGTTCAGTCCGTACTGGTCGGAGCCGAAGAGCGTGTACGTCTGGTTCGAGAAGTTCGGTCCGGGCGACGCTGTGATCTTGAACTTGCCGTCCGGTGCAGTCAGGTAGGCGTACCCGCTGGCCATGTAGCCGCTGAGGTCGACCTGCGCGCCGGAGTTGACGAAAGGCGTCCCAGTGTCGCCGGTGGCCGGATCGTAGGTGGTGACCCGACCCGTCGCGGTGACCTGCTCGTTGCCGAAGCTGAGCGAGGTCGAGCCGAAAGCGATGTCGTGGTAGGCCGGGATCTTGTCGTAGACCAGGTTGCCCTGGACGACCGGGCTGTGGGTGCCCAGGCTGTCGACGACGTCGGCGGACACGACGTAGGCGGCGTACTTCAGCCCCAGTGGGGCGGTGGTCTCCCAGACTCCGTTGCTCGCCGTGCCGCTGGTGAGCGTGAACGAGGTCAGTGTGGCGGTGGGCGCCGCGTATGAGGCGGCGGTGACCTCGACGGCGCTGATGTCCGCGCCACCGTGGGCGGTGACCTTCAGCACGACGCCATGGTCGGTGTTGACGCCGGTGACCTGGTCCACGACGGGCGGCGTGGCCGGGGCCGGGGCCGGAGTTGCCGTGACCGGGGCGCTCGGGCTGTTGTTCGGCGCCGGACTCACGGACGCGCTGGGGCTCGCGCTGGGATCGGCCATGGCCTGGCCGGGCATCGCGACGACCGCGGCCAGCAGCGCGGCGGCTGTGACGGCGGGGATGATGGAACGGAGTCTCACGTTGAGATCCCCCTGATGGAAAGGTGGCTCATGCGCGGACAGACAGATGCGCGAAACATGAGTGGTGCGCGTGTGAGCCTATTGCGTGGCTCAAAGCAAACTGCGGCCGGTGTCCGGATTTCTCCGGAAACCGACCGCAGCCGATGTGCGAATCGTTACTTCGCCCGATTCGACGTCAGTCGATCCGGCGTCAGCCGGTGTTGCGCAGGCCCGCTGCCACGCCGTTCACGGTGAGGAGCAGGGCGCGGGAGCGCAGCGGGTTCTCGGTGACGGCGTTCTGGGCGTCTTCGCGCTGGCGGCGCAGCAGGGCGACCTGGAGGTAGGAGATCGGGTCGAGGTAGGCGTCGCGGATGGCGAAGGTCTGCTTCAGCACGGGGCTGTGCGAGAGGAGTTCCGTCTCGCCGGTGATCCGGAGCACCTCACTGAGCGTCAGCGCGTGTTCGGCCTCGATCAGGTCGAAGATGTGCCGGAGTTCCTTCGGGACCAGCTGCTCGACGTAGTGGCGGGCGATCCGCAGGTCCGTCTTGGCCAGCGTCATGGCGACGTTGGAGAGGAAGTTGCGGAAGAAGTGCCATTCCGTCTGCATTTCGTCCAGGATCTCGCCGAGCCCCGCCTCGCGCGCCGCCGCCAGGCCGGAGCCGACGCCGTACCAGCCGGGCACGATCTGTCGGGACTGGGTCCAGCCGAAGACCCACGGGATCGCCCGCAGGCCGTCCAGGCCGGCGCCGGAGTCCGGGCGGCGGGAGGGGCGGGAGCCGAGGTGGAGCGAGGCCAACTGGTCGACCGGGGTGGAGGCGAAGAAGTACGCCGGCAGGTCGGGGTCCTCGACCAGGCGGCGGTAGGAGCCGTGCGCGCCGTCCGAGACCGTGTTCATGGTCGCGTCCCAGCGGGCCAGCGCCTCCTCCGACTGACGCGGCGCGGTGTGCAGCGCGGAAGCCTCCAGCGTCGCGGAGACGGTGAGCTCCAGGTTCTGCCGCGCGAGGGAGGCGATCAGGTACTTGTCCGAGATCACCTCGCCCTGCTCGGTGACCTTGATCTCGCCCTCCAGCGTCCCGTAGGGCTGGGCCAGGATCGCCTCGTGCGAGGGACCGCCGCCGCGGCCGACGGTGCCGCCGCGGCCGTGGAAGAGGCGCAGCCGGACGCCGTAGCGGTGCGCGACGTCGCGGAGTCGGCGCTGGGCGCGGTGGATCTCCCACTGCGAGGTGGTGATGCCGCCGAACTTGGAGGAGTCCGAGTAGCCGAGCATGACCTCTTGCACGTCGCCGCGGAGCGAGACCAGGCGGCGGTAGGAGGGGTCGCGCAGCATCTCGTCGAGGATGGTGTCGGCGGCGCGCAGCTCGTCGGTGGTCTCCAGTAGCGGCACGATGCCGATCTTGGCGACGCCGCCGTGCAGGTCGATCAGGCCGGCCTCGCGGGCCAGGACCGCCGCGGCGAAGACGTCGTCGGCGCCCTGGCACATGGAGATGATGTAGCTCTCCACGATCTCCGGCCCGAAGCGCTCGAACGCCTCGCGGACGGTCTCGAAGACGCCGAGCGTCTTCGCGCCCGCCGCGTCCAGCGGCGCCGGGGTCGGCGCCAACGGGCGGCGGGACTTGAGCTCCTTGGCGAGCAGCCGCTGCCGGTACTCGCGTGGCATGTCGGTGTAGCGCCAGGCCTCCTCGCCGAGGCGGTCGAAGAGTTGGCCGAGCGCGTGGTGGTGCGCGTCGGCGTGCTCGCGCACGTCCATGGTGGCCAGTTGGAGGCCGAAGGCGGAGATGGTGCGGATCGCGCGGTTCATCCGGCCGTCCGCGATCAGCTCGCCCTTGTGGGCGCGGAGCGAGGACTGGATCACCTCCAGGTCCGCCAGCAGCTCGCCGGTGCCGAGGTAGTCACGGCCGGGGACGTGCGGAGTCCCGTTGGCCAGGCGCTCCTTGGTGCCGAGCAGCTTCTGCCGGATGCAGGTGGCCTTGAGCCGATAGGGCTCCTCGGCGTTCATCCGCTTGTAGCGCGGGCTGATCTCGGGCAGCTCGGCCAGGTCGGCGGCGAGGCTCTGCAGCAGCTCGTCGCTCGCGCCGGACAGCCGGACCGAGGAGGAGAGCGAGCCGCGCAGCTCGTCGACGACGTCGAGGGCGTCGTTGATCCCGTACTCGTGCTGGAGCACCAGCACGTCCAGCGTCACCTCGGGGGTGACGTTGGGGTTGCCGTCGCGGTCGCCGCCGATCCAGGTGCCGAAGGTGAGGGGGCGCACGCCCTCGGGGAGGGTGATGCCGACCCGGGACAGCTCCTCGTTCAGCTCCTCCAGCACGTCGGGGACCGCGCGCTTGTAGAGCTCGTCCAGGTAGTAGACGGCGTTGCGGGCCTCGTCGGTGGGCTCAGGGCGGGCGATGCGCAGTTCGTCGGTCTGCCAGAGCAGGTCGATGACCTCGGCGAGCCTGCGGTCGGCCTGACGGCGGCCGGTCGGGCGGGACGGGGTGTCGAACTGGTCCAGCAGCTCGGCGATCCGGCGCAGCTTCTGCAGGACGCTGCGGCGGGCGGCCTCGGTCGGGTGCGCGGTGAAGACCGGACGGACGTTGAGGTGCTTGAGCGTCTGCGCGAGGCGGTCCGCGTCGACGTCGGCCAGCTTGTCGACGGTGCGGGAGAGGAGGCTGCCGTTGTCCGCGCGGTGGGCGTTCAGCTCGCGACCGCGGTGCACCTGCTCCGCGACGTTGGCGAGGTGGAAGTAGGTGGAGAAGGCGCGGACCAGCTTGGCGGCGGTGTCGAGGTCGGTCTCCTCCAGCAGCCGTGCGGCGGCGGCGCCGTCGCTGCGCGTGAGCGCGCGGACCTGTTCGACCAGGTCGAGCAGCCACTGGCCCTCCTGGCGGACCAGGGTCTCGCCGAGCAGGTCGCCGAGGCGGCGGATGTCGGCGCGTAGGGCGCTGTTGTCCGGCTCGGCCGGGGGGACGGCGGGCACGGTGGCCTCGCGTGCGTCGCTCACGCTGGTGCTCCCTTGCGGGGTGGGTGGGGACGGGCATGGCGTGTTGCGGACCACGCTGTCCGCCCCGATTGGTGCTGCGCTCTGTCGTGCCGTGCGGTGAGAGTCTCGTCTCTCGCGGTCCAGCATAGGTTGCGGGCGGTGACCGTCCACGGGAGTGGCCGCTATGCGGACATCGCGGCGCGCCTTCCCAGCCACCCGGCCGCCGCCCCCTTTCCCACGCCCCGCACCCGCCCCGCCGACGTCGGGCCCTCACCCGGCTCCGCCGCCGCGTGCCGCGGGCCCGGTCGGTCCGTGTCGGTGCGGGCTTTCGCGCGGGCGGGGGTCGCCTTCTCTTGTCCTTCGGTGCAGCGCTCACGTCGGGGCCTCACCCGGCTCTTGCGTCCGCCGCCGCGTACCCGTCGGTCCCTGGCGGTGCGCGCTGTCGCGCGGGCGGGTCGCGTCCGTTGTCTCCTCCCGGGCGCCGCTCCGGGCGGGCCCTCACCCGGCTCTTGCCTTCGCTGCTCGATAGTCAGTCGGTGTTTACCCGGCGCCCTTCTAGGCTTGGGGTCATGAGGGTGGGAGCGTGGACGCGACGGCGGAGCATGTGGCTGGACCTGGGGATGGCCGCGGCCGCAGCGGTGGAGTGCGCGTACTCGTCTGCGATGTTCGCCTACCGCGAGGGTCTCGGCACCGTGGCGATGGCGGCTGTGGCCGTGTTCGGGCTGGTGGCCGGTTCCACCGTGCTCGTGCGGAGGCGTTGGCCGCTCGTGCCGGTCGCGGCCGCGCTGGCGACGATCCCGCTGCTGTCGGGCTACGTGCTTCTCATGATCGGCCTCTACACGCTGGGGGCCTACCGCCCTGAGGGCGCCGCTGGGCGCTTCGCCGAGCGGCGGGCGATGAGCGTGCTCTGCGCGATCGCGATCGCCGAGACGGTGCTCGTCTCGACGCTGACGCTCGGCACCCAGCAGCAGGAAGCCCTCCAGCACGGCGTGCCCGAGCCCCTGCTGATCGTCTTCTCGGTGCTGGCCGCCGTGGGGATCAGCGTTCCGCCCGCCATCCTCGGCCTCTACATCGGCGCGAAGCGACGGCTCTGGGTCGCCCTCACCGAGCGTGCCGAGGGCCTGGAAACGGAGCTCACCCTGCTCGCCGACCAGGCCCGCGAACGCGCGCGCCGGGCCCGGATGGAGGAGCGCACCCGGATCGCGCGCGAGATGCACGACGTGGTCGCCCACCGGGTCAGTCTGCTCGTCGTGCACGCGGGCGCACTCGAGCGCGTCGTGCACAAGGAGCCCGACAAGGCCGCGGCGAGCGCGAAGCTGATGGGCGACATCGGCCGGCAGGCGCTGGATGAACTGCGGCAGATCCTCGGGGTGCTGCGCACGGTCGAGCCGGAGGACTCCGACGAGGAGCCGGGGGCTTCGCGGGAGGCGGCGGCGCTGGCGCCGCTGGGCCTCGCCGACCTGGCCAAGCTGGTGGACGAGTCGCGTGCGGCCGGTCTCGGCGTCCGTTTCACGATGGGCGGGGCACGTCGCTCGCTCAGCGCAGAGGCGGAGCAGACCGCCTACCGGGTCGTCCAGGAGGCGCTGACCAATGTGCTGAAGCACGCGCCGGGCGCGGACGTCGAGGTCGTGGTCGCCTATGTGCCGGCCGGCGTCGCGCTCGCGGTCTCGAACAGCTGCCCGGTGGCGGACGCCCACTCCGCGACGGAGAAGGCGCTGCCGAGCGGCGGCAACGGCCTGATCGGCATGCGCGAACGGGTCACCGCGCTGGGCGGCGCCTTCTCGGCCGGCCCGACGGAGGAGGGTGGCTTCCGCGTCGAGGCCCGGCTCAGGACGGCGCACTGACGTCCGGGCGACAGTCTCTCCGGACCTCCACGGTTCGCGCCGGGGCGCGAGGCTGTGCTCATGAACTGCGTGCGCGACAATCCCCAGCCTTCGGCCGGGAGGTGCCCCCTACCGCGTGGCGGGCTGACCGAACGAGCAGGGCCATCCGCACAGGGTGGCGTCTCCCGCACGCGTCGCCGGTGAACGGGTGACCGGGTGCTCGGCGTGCCGTGCAACAGTTCGCGGGCGGTCGACGGCCGCGGGCTGGGCGGCACTACCGTAGGAGCGTGCCGAAGCCCCAAGCGCCGGAGTCCGCAACGTGCTGATCACTCTTGACCCCGCCTCAACAGTCCCGCCCTTCGAGCAGATCCGCGCGCAGATCGCCGCAGCGGCGACGACCGGTGACGCACCGGTGGGGATGCGGCTGCCTACGGTCCGCAAGCTGGCCGAGGAGCTCGGGCTGGCGGTCAACACCGTCGCCAAGGCGTACCGCGAGTTGGAGTCCGCGGGTGTGGTGGAGACCCGCGGCCGCGCGGGAACGGTGATCGCCGCCTCGGGCGACCGCTCGCTCGCCGAGCTCGCAGGCAGCGCGGCGCGGTACGCGGCGCGTGCCAAGGCCCTCGGCCTGCCCTCGGGCGAGGCGCTGACGCTCGTCGCGACGGCGCTTCACGAGGTCTACGGCGAGTAGCTCGCGCGTCCAGTCGGCTCCCCAGCCTTCCCGGCCGCCTTCCCCGCCCTGCACAGGGCGAGGACGCGGAAGGCGGGTACCGCACGAGTGCCACCCGGCGTGGGCCGACCGCGCCCCTTCGGGCTACAGGGCGTCGGTGAGGAAGCGCAGGCGCTCCGCCCGCAGGCCCGCGATGAGCGTCGTCAGCGCCTGGTCCATCGAGTGGCCCAGGAACCACTCGCCCGCGTGGTCGAGGCTGTAGACGCGGCCGACCGCGTCTATCGCGAGGAGCGCGGCGCCGCCGCGTTCCTCGCCCAGCGGGCAGACCGGCAGCTCCAACGAGCGGCCGAGATCGGCCAGCGTGCGCGGCTGGTGAAGGCCGCGCAGCGGGTCGATCACGAACGGGGTGCGGGCCACCTCCGCGCCCGGACCCTCCAGCGTCACCGTGAGCTCGCCGAACTCCGCCCAGGCCTCCAGCGCCGCCGGGAAGACGGCGTGGCGGTGCCCCTCGGGGGAGGCGTGGTCGGTGAGCTGCCCGGCCCACTCCTCCGCCCGCTGCAGGCGCTTGCGGCCGGGGAACCACCCGGACTTCGTCAGGACGGAGGCGACCTCCGCCGGGAACCGTACCTCCATGGATGACATGCGTCCCCTCCTTCGCTTGCTGCTGCGCTACTGCTTCGGACGGAGCGAGATCGTCTTCACGCCGAAGTGCTCCAGCAGCGGCAGGCAGGAGCGGCACGGCGGCTGGTGCGTGCCGTGCGCCGGATCGCCCTCCTCGCGGATGCGGACCGTCGTCATCTTCGCGCCGCGCAGCGCCTTGCGCGCCTCGCCCTCCCCGAAGGTCTTGCGCGCGGCCCGCCCCGACCGACCGGCCTCGGTCTGGTCGAGGAACTGGGACAGCAGCACCGCCTCGGGGCAACGCCCGGTGTACCGCTCCAGATGCTCCACCGGAAGGCCTGCCAGGAACTCGCCGACCAGCGGATGCAGCTGCGGCGGCTCACCCTTCTCGCTCACATGTGTATAGGTATCACCCCGCACTGACAGCGCCGCGGCGACGATCGGCATCAGGCTGTCCCTGCGGTAGCGCAGCAGTGGAGCGGGCGCATGTCTGCGCTGGTGGCCCGTGGTTTCCATGATCATAGGTTCCTTTCCCCCGTGAACCCCCGTGAACGTGCTGATGATCAGAGTGCCAAATGCGCCCAGAGGTGGTGAAGTCGGGGGTCTGTTCGAGAACGGATCAGGCCGGGTCGAACGCCCGGCTCCCCGGGGGAGATCCGTCCGGAGCGGCCACCCCCTAGTCTTGGCTCCGGCAGTCAGTTCCAGCAGGGGGCACACTCCATGACGACAGGTCGGCCCAACGCGGCGTACGCCGGACAGGTCGTGCACTTTCCCGATCCATTGCGCGCGCAGCGGCACCCCTCGGGGGTGAAGGTCGACCCCGCGGGGCACCCGGACTTCGCCCCCTACGCGCGCGCTGCCGCAGAGGTCGCCGACCCGCCCGATGGCTTCGGCGTCGACGAACTGCGGTTGACCGACTACGTCTCGGCGAACGCGGCCCTGCGCGCCCAGGGCCACGAGCTCTGGGCCGACGTGGAGAGCCCCGTCGGCACGCCGGTCGGCTGGACCTGGCACCACTCCGTCACGCCGGCCTCGCCCGGCAACCGGCGGCTGGAGCTGGTCCCGGTCGAGGTCAAGATGCTGCTGCGCCACCACAGCGGACTCGCGGTTTCCAGCGCCGACCACGGCAAGCGCGGCACCCGACCGCTGCAGGAGCGGCGGCCGGTGCACTTTTCGCTGCCGGGCGGCCCGGGCGGATCGGGCGAGGGCGGTGCCGAGGGCAGCGGTGGCGAGAGCCCGGCGGAGGCAGCAGCGGAGCAGTTGAGCCCGGCCGAGACCGAGCAGCGCCTGCAGTCGGTGGAGGAGTCCCTCGGCTACACCCTGCCGGGCCCGTACCGGCTCTTCCTCAAGGCGGCCGGCGGCCGCGCCCCCAAGGGGTTGGGCTTGGACACCGAGCTCGGTCTGCTGATCGACCAGCCGTTCTTCGCACTGCGCGGCGAGCGGACGCTCGACGACCTCGCCTACGTGAACAAGTGTCTGCGCGACCACGTGACCAAGGACTACCTGGGCATCGGATACGCGCAGGGCGGGCTGCTGGTGATCAAGGTGCGCGGGGACCGGATGGGGACGGTCTGGTTCCTGCCCCACGACGACGCCCGCGACGACGGCGACCCGGCGCTGACTCCGGCGGAGCGCTGCGAGCGACTGCTGCTGCCCTGCGGGGAGGACTTCGACGCCTTCCTGCTGCGGCTGGCGGGCAGTCCGCCGGAGCTTCAGACGGTCGCGGAACTGATGGTGGACGGCGGCTTCGCGCGCGCCGTCCCGGTGGAGGGGTGAGGGTGACGTCGGCGTGGTGACCTACGCGGAGGCGCAGCAGCGCGCCGAGGAGTGGATCAACGCGGGGGTGCCCGCGTACCGGCGCCGCGAGGTTCGCGTGCGCGAATTCGACCTGGGCTTCGTGGCCTGGGCTGTCGACCGCAGCGACGGTCCGTCCTCGGACGGCGGCGCGGCCCGGATGGTGATCGCGCGGGACACGGGCGTGACGACCCTCTGGCCCGGCCTGCCGATCAACGACGTGGTGCGCCGCTACGAGGAGGCGTACGGCCGCCCGGTCGGCGTGACGCCGGCGAGGATGCCGGGCATGCCCGAGCGGGACCTGGCGGAGGCGACGTCCTTCCTTCTCAGCCCGCCGCAGTGGTTGGAAGAGGCAGCGGCCTCGGCCCGTGCGGAGGAGGCGGCGCGACTTCAGGTGGCCCCGCCGGTCTCGTCCGGCCCTCCAGGAGACGTGCCGACGATGCTCGCTCCGCCTGCCTCGATCCCCGGGCCGCCCCCGGTTCAGGCTCCTGCCCAGGTGGCGGCGTCCGCGCCTGCGCCGGGTGGGCAGGGTGGCTACGGCTTCCCGCCGCCTGCGCCGACACCCGCGCCGGCGCAGGCGGGCTCGTCGATGGGCGGCCCGGTCGCGCCGCCGCCACCGCCTCCGCCTCCGGTCGCGCAGCAGGGCGGTATTGAGTACGCCCCGACGGTGCGGTCCCGCCCGGGTTCTGGCCCCGCGGTGCCGCCGCGTCCGTCTGCTGCGTCGCCTTCGGGCGGCCCTGGTCTTCCGCCGCCGCCACCGGGCACGCCGCTGGGCGTGCCCGGCGTGCCTCCTGCTCCGTCCGCTGGCCCTGGTCTTCCGCCGCCTCCGCCCGGTGCGCCGCTGGGCGGGCCTGGTGTGCCTCCGCCGCCTCCGGCGGGTCCGTTCGGCGGGCCTGCGGGTCCCGGGGCGTCGCAGGGTGGGATCGACTACGCGCCCACCATGCTGTCCGGTCCGGCCGGCGCGCCCGGGGCCGTCGGCATGCCCGGCGTGCCCGCGCCACCGCCTCCGCCCCCGGGTGCGCCGCTCGGTGCTCCGCAGGGAGGTCCCGGCATGCCGCCGCCTCCGCCTGCGGGTGCGTCGATGGGCGGACCCCAGCCTGCCGCCGCCCCGACCGGCGCGCCGACGGTCGGGCCCGGCTATCTGGCCGTGCTTCGGTACCGGGGTCCGGACGGGTCCGAGCAGCAGGTCATCCAGCGCTCCGCGCTGGGACTGCCGCACCCCGAGTGGCAGATCCTCCAGGAGGTCCGCCGCCTCAACGTGCCGCCGGAGCAGGTGCTCGAACTCCACACGGAGCTGGAGTGCTGCGACCTCCCCGCGGGCTACTGCGCGCGGATGGTCAAGGAGGCCTGGCCGAACGTGCGGATCACGCACACCGCCCCCTACGGGCGGGACGCGGGCGCGCGCCGTCGGGGCGTCGACCACCTGCTGGAGCACCTGATGGAGTTGCACACCCACGCTGCCGGCCCGGCGCCCGTGGCGTCGGTGCGCGCGCCGCTGCCGCCGGTCGGCGCACAGCAGCCGAGCCCGCCGCCGCCCCCGCAGGCCCTCGCGCAGGAGCTGCAGGCGGCGTTCGGGGACCAGAACCTGTTCCGCTACGACCCGCAGGCGGTCTCCAGGGCGGGCGTCCCCGAGGTCGTCGCGTCCACGCTAACCTGGGCGGGGCTGCCGCGCGACTTCGGTCCGTTCTTCTGGGCGCAAGCCCAGCCCGGGCGGCCGGTGCCGACGCTCGCCGAGCTCGCCGCCGAGCGCGGACTGATCGGCGGACCGGACGCGGGGACCTACCTGGTCCTGGGCAACGACTACGGCCGCCAGATCTGCGTGCAGTACGGCACCAACGCGATCGTGGCGGTGGACCTCGGCACGGCCGGTCACCCGGCCGGGCCGGAGGGCGCTCAGCCGCGCTTCGTGAACACCGGGCTGCCGCAGTTCGTGCGGAGCCTCGCCGTGCTGGGGAGGCTGTGGCGCTTCCGCTACGGGCTGACCCAGGAACAGGCGGGCCGCTGGACGACCGACTTCCAGAACGAACTTGCCGTCATCGACCCGGCGGCGCTGGCCTCGCCGGAGAACTGGTGGGCCGTGGTGCTGGAGCAGTTCTGGGACGGTCTGCTGTAGCGGCCGGACATGGTTGAGGAGTGGGGGTCGGCCACGAGGCCGACCCCCACTTCTGTGTCGGTACCGTCTTAAGAAGCACTAATCTGCTCAAAATAGGACGAGAACCGATCATGTCCGGCAAGCGGAGGAACGGAAGCAGATCATGAGCGACCCGACAACTCCGAACGCCGCAGACTTCCCGCTGATCCGCAAGGGCTACGACGTCGACCAGGTCGAGCAGTCCCTGGCCCGGCTCACCGCCGCCCGCGACCAGGCCTGGCAGCGCCTGGCCGGCCTCGGCGACGAGATGCGCGCGCTGGAGCGGCAGCTGATGAACCTGATGGAGGCGCGGGACGCGGCGGAGGCGACCGTCCCCGACTTCGAGGTGCTGAGCCCGCGCGCGGCGGGGCTGCTGGTCAGCGCGGAGGAGGAGGCGGAGGCGGTCCGGGCCGAGACGGTGCAGGAGGCCAACAAGATCGACACCGCGGCGCGCACGGGCGCGCGTCGGCTGCGCGCGACGGCCGGCCAGTACGGCGACCAGTTGCGTGCGGCGGCGGACGAGTCCCAACGGCGCGAGCTGGACCGTGCGCGCTCCCAGGCGGAGGCGCTCCGCGCCGAGGCCGACCGGGAGGCCCGCACGCTCCGCGAGGCGGCGTCCTCGCACGCCGAGGACGTGGGCGCCCGGGCGGAGGACGCCTCCCGCGAGGCCCACACCTGGCTGGCCGGCCAGCAGCGGGCGGCGGACCAGGAGTTCGCGGCGCACGACGTGAAGGTGCTGGCCTGGGAGGACGAGATCGTCGCGGTGGGCGAGCGGAAGCTCGGCGAGGGCGAGCGTCACCTGAAGGCGATGCAGGCGAAGTCCGCGCAGATCGAGGCGGACGCGACGACGCAGGCGGAGCGCAGGATCGAGAAGGCCCAGCGGGAGGCGGAGCGGATCACCGAGCAGTCGGCCCGCGAGCAGGCCGTCTTCGCTGAACGCCAGGAACACGTCCAGTCCCAGCTGGACCACATCCGCGAGACGCTCGCCGCGCTGACCGGCGCGGTGACCTCGGACACGCCGGCTCCTGCGGACAGCGAAGCGGACACCTCGGAGCTCCCTACGATTCCCCAGGTTGTGGACAACGCCGAAGAGTGAGCAGCGTTTGCCGAGGGCGGAGGGAGGTTGCACTATCCAGGGGCGCGAGGAACTGCGCGACAAGCCACCCGCCGACGTAGCGCACCGAACGCGCAGGGCCATCCGCTCATCAGTGGTTTCTCGCGCAGTTCCTCGCGCCCCTGGGGAGGTGCCCACTGGGCCCCTTGCCTATCGCGAAGCGCCTGCGCGTCGCGCGGCGTACCCTGGAGCCCCCCGGCTGCTTCGCTGTCCGGGCCTTTCGCGTTGCCTTCTGGCTGAGAGAAGTAGATGAGCCTGACCGGCCTGCTGGACATCGTCGCCTCGGACTCGGCGCTCGCCGAGGCCGGGGAAGCCGCACTCGCCGGGGACCGCCGGCATCTCGATCTGGTCGGACCGCCGGCCGCCCGGCCCTTCGCCATCGCCGCGCTGGCTCGCGCCCTCGCGGGCAAGGCGAAGGGAAGCCGTGGCCGGCCCGTCCTCGCTGTGACGGCCACCGGCCGCGAAGCCGAGGACCTCGCCGCCGCACTCGGCTCGCTGCTGTCGCCCGACGCGGTCGCCGAGTTCCCGGCCTGGGAGACGCTGCCGCACGAGCGGCTCTCGCCGCGTTCGGACACCGTCGGCCGCCGCATCGCCGTGCTCCGCAGGATCGCGCACCCGAACGCCGACGATGCCGTCTCGGGGCCGCTCCAGGTGATCGTCGCGCCGGTGCGCAGCGTGCTGCAGCCACAGGTCAAGGGCCTGGCGGAGCTGGAGCCCGTCAGCCTGAAGCAGCGTCAGGAGGTCGACCTCGACGACCTCGTCCGCCGCCTCGCCGCCGCCGCGTACCAGCGGGTCGAGCTGGTCGAGAAGCGCGGCGAGTTCGCCGTCCGCGGCGGCATCCTGGATGTCTTCCCGCCCACCGAGGAGCACCCGCTCCGGGTGGAGTTCTGGGGCGACGAGGTCGAGGAGATCCGCTACTTCAAGGTCGCCGACCAGCGTTCCCTCGAGATCGCCCAGCACGGCCTGTGGGCTCCGCCCTGCCGCGAGCTGCTGCTGACCGACGAGGTCCGGGCCCGCGCCGCCGAGCTCGCCGCCGAGCACCCGGAGCTCGCCGAGATCCTCGACAAGATCGCCCAGGGCATCGCCGTCGAGGGCATGGAGTCCCTCGCCCCCGTCCTGGTCGACGACATGGAACTGCTGATGGACGTGCTGCCGCAGGGCAGCATCGCCGTCGTCTGCGACCCGGAGCGCGTGCGCACCCGCGCCGCCGACCTCGTCGCGACCAGCGCAGAGTTCCTGCAGGCGTCCTGGGTCGCCGCGGCCTCCGGCGGGAAGGCGCCGCTGGACGTGGGCGCGGCGTCGCTCTGGTCGCTCGCCGACGTCAGGGACCACGCGGCCGAGATCGGGTTGCCGTGGTGGTCGGTCAGCCCCTTCGCCGCCGACGAGGAGAGCGCGACCGGGCCGGACGTCCTGCATATGGGCATGCACCCGGTCGAGGCCTACCGCGGCGACACCGCGCGCGCCATCGCCGACTGCAAGGGCCGTCTGGCCGAGGGTTGGCGCGTCGTGCTGGTGACGGAGGGTCAGGGGCCCGCGTCCCGGATCGCCGAGATGCTGGGCGGGGAGGGGATCGGCGCGCGGCTCACGCCCGATCTCACCACCGCGCCGGACGCCGACGTCATCCACGTCGCCTGCGGCGCGATCGAGTACGGCCTGGTCCACGAGGCGCTCAAGCTCTGTGTGATCACCGAGACCGACCTGTCCGGCCAGAAGTCCTCCACCAAGGACATGCGCCGGATGCCCTCGCGCCGCCGCAACGCGATCGACCCGCTCGCGCTCAAGCAGGGCGACTATGTGGTCCACGAGGCCCACGGCGTCGGCCGGTACATCGAGATGGTGCAGCGCACCGTCCAGGGCGCGACCCGCGAGTACCTGGTGCTGGAATACGCGCCCGCGAAGCGGGGCCAGCCCGGCGACCGGCTCTTCGTGCCGACGGACCAGCTGGAGCAGGTCACCAAGTACGTCGGCGGCGAGGCCCCGACGCTGCACCGGCTCGGCGGCGCGGACTGGACCAAGACCAAGGCGCGGGCCAAGAAGGCGGTCAAGGAGATCGCCGCCGACCTGATCAAGCTGTACTCGGCGCGGATGGCCTCGCCCGGCCACGCCTTCGGCCCGGACACCCCCTGGCAGCGGGAGCTGGAGGACGCCTTCCCCTACGCGGAGACGCCGGACCAGCTGAGCACCATCGCCGAGGTCAAGGAGGACATGGAGAAGTCGGTCCCGATGGACCGGCTGATCTGCGGCGACGTCGGCTACGGCAAGACCGAGATCGCGGTGCGCGCCGCGTTCAAGGCGGTGCAGGACGGCAAGCAGGTGGCCGTCCTCGTGCCGACGACGCTGCTGGTGCAGCAGCACTTCTCCACCTTCTCCGAGCGGTACGGCAACTTCCCCGTCGTGGTGAAGGCGCTGTCGCGGTTCCAGTCCGACAGCGAGGCGAAGGCCGTGCTGGAAGGGCTGCGCGAGGGCGGCGTCGATGTCGTCATCGGTACGCACCGGCTCTTCTCCGCCGAGACCAGGTTCAAGGACCTCGGCCTGGTCATCGTCGACGAGGAGCAGCGCTTCGGTGTCGAGCACAAGGAGCAGCTGAAGAAGCTGCGCGCCAACGTCGACGTGCTCACGATGTCCGCGACGCCCATCCCGCGCACGCTGGAGATGGCGGTCACGGGTATCCGCGAGATGTCCACGATCACCACTCCGCCGGAGGAGCGGCACCCGGTGCTGACCTTCGTCGGGCCCTACGAGGAGAAGCAGATCGCGGCGGCGGTCCGGCGGGAGCTGCTCCGCGAGGGCCAGGTCTTCTATATCCACAACCGGGTCGAGTCGATCGACAAGGCCGCGGCGCGCCTGAAGGAGCTGGTGCCCGAGGCCCGGGTCGCGACCGCGCACGGGCAGATGGGGGAGCAGCTGCTGGAGAAGGTCGTCGTCGACTTCTGGGAGAAGGAGTTCGACGTCCTGGTCTCCACCACCATCGTGGAGTCGGGCATCGACATCTCGAACGCCAACACCCTGATCGTGGAGCGCGGCGACACCTTCGGCCTGAGTCAGCTGCACCAGCTGCGCGGGCGGGTGGGCCGTGGGCGCGAGCGCGGCTACGCCTACATGCTCTACCCGCCGGAGCGGCCGCTGACCGAGACCGCCCACGAGCGGCTGGCCACCATCGCCCAGCACACCGAGATGGGCGCCGGTATGTATGTGGCGATGAAGGACCTGGAGATCCGCGGGGCGGGCAATCTGCTGGGGGGCGAGCAGTCCGGGCATATCGCGGGCGTCGGTTTCGACCTCTATATGCGGATGGTCGGCGAGGCGGTGGCGGAGTTCCGTGACCAGCTGGCCAACGGCGGCGAGGCCCCGGAGGAGGAGCCGCTCGAGGTCAAGATCGAGCTGCCGGTCGACGCGCACGTCCCGCACGACTACGCGCCGGGCGAGCGGCTGCGGCTCCAGGCATACCGTTCGATCGCGGCGGTGAACTCGGAGGAGGACATCGCCCAGGTCCGGGCCGAGCTGACGGACCGTTATGGCAAGCTGCCCGAGCCGGTGGAGAATCTGCTGCTGGTGGCCGGGCTGCGCTTGTTCGCCCGGCGCTGCGGGATCTCCGACATCACGTTGCAGGGGCAGTTCATCCGCTTCGGCCCGATCGAGCTGCGCGAGTCGCAGGAGCTGCGGCTCGGCCGGCTTTACCCGCGCAGTCAGGTCAAGGCGACGACCAAGCTGGCGCTGGTGCCGCGTCCGTCGACGGCACGGATCGGCGGTAAGCCGGTGGTCGGCCGTGAACTGCTGACCTGGTGCGCGGAGTTCCTGTCGGTGATGTTCGAGGAGCTGGCCGCAATGCGCTGAGCGCTCGGCGGCACTGCTCCACGTAGGGCGCGAGGCGACGGGCCTCGCGCCCTTTGGCGTCCTCAGCCGATGTTCCACTGGCCGGTCTGGTCGGCCATGCCGCTGTCCAGTCCGAACTGGATCTGGGTGATCTTCGCGTTGGACGGCACCTGGAAGACGATGTAGCCGAGGCCGCTCCCGCCCGGCGCGATGTTCACCGAGGCCGGGAAGCTCTGGCCGGCCTTGGTGTCGCTGACGTCAGCGTCGTAGGACTGTCCCTGGCTGTCGACGACCTTGGCGCCGTTGGACGGCGAGTCGCTGTAGGCCTTGCCGCCGGTGTCCTTGATCCGGAACTGGACGGCGAAGAAGCGCTTGCCCGCCGCCGGGGTCGTGAACTCATCGGCCCCGGCGGGGTTGTCGACCACCTTCACCACGGTGACGTCGGCCGTGGAGTCCATGCCCTTGAGCCCGATGGTGTCGCCGACCTTGGCCGACTTCGACTTCGACTGGCTGCCGGTTCCGGCCCCGGCGGAGTGGCCGGCCGCGCTCGTGGTCGGCTTGGCGTCGGTGGAGACCGAGCTGCCGGTGGTGGGGTTGCAGGCGGCGGCGCCGGCGGTGATCAGCGCCCCCAGGGCGACGGCGAGGGCGGTGCGGCGCGAGCGGTTGATGGAGCGCGACATGGCGGTACCCCTTGTGAGTTGACCCGTCCGGCGAGTGCCGGGCTGATGAGTACACAGAACCATGATGCTGTGAACCGAGTCAACACAGACTCAAGAAAATCCTATGTTCACACTGTGAACCGATACCTCTTGCACTCATGGGTATGCTCGTGTGCACGGTCCGGCCGCCCCTGCGGCCGGGCGGCCGGCACGGGAAGGGGAGCAACCGGATGGCCGAGCACACAGCCGAAGTCACCGCCGCCGAGATCGCCCGCCTGGCGGGCGTGGGCAGAGCGGCCGTCAGCAACTGGCGACGACGCCATGCCGACTTCCCCAGGCCGATCGGCGGCACTGAGACGAGCCCCGCCTTCGCTTTGGCCGACGTCGAGGAGTGGCTGCGCGGCCAGGGCAAACTCGCCGGTCTTTCGCTGCGTGAACGCGTCTGGCAGCAACTGGCCGCGCAATCGGAGGGGGTCGTCCCCGCTCTGTCCAGAGTCGGCAGTGTGCTGCTTCTGGTGCGGGACCACCCGGACCTCTGGCAGGGGCTGGAGGGCCGGCCGGAGGCAGAGCTCGTCGAGCTGCTGCCGCCGCTCCTCGATCACGCGCTGGACTCGCGACTCGGACGAGACCGCCCTGTTCACACCCCGAGCAGCCGTGAACTCCGCCCGGCACTGCCACTGCTTCGGGCCGCCGTCGAGCTCGCGGCCGATCTCGGCGCGCGGCAGACATTCGAGTTCCTCCTCGGCCGTCACCTCGACGCCAACCCACGGCTGTACACACTCACTCCGCCCGGACTCGCCGAACTGATGGCGACGCTCGCGGGCCCGGCCACTCACCCGGGTGCGACGCCGGCCGCCGGGCCGACGGTGCTCGATCCCGCTGTGGGCACCGGCAGCCTGCTGCGCGCCGAGGCACAGCCGCCCGCGCGCCCCACCGTGCTGTACGGCGTCGACAGCGATCCGGGCCAGGCGGCACTGACCGCCCTCCGGCTCGCCCTCGAATCCGAGGCCGCGGTCCGCGTCGCGGCCGTGGACAGCCTGCGGGCCGACCCCTTCCCCGAGCTGCGCGTCGACGCCGTGCTCTGCCACCCGCCGTTCAACGAGCGGGACTGGGGCTACGACGAACTCTCCTACGACGCGCGCTGGGAGTACGGCCTGCCGCCGCGTGTCGAGTCCGAGCTGGCCTGGGTCCAACACGCGCTCGCTCGGCTCCGCGACGGCGGTGGTGCGGTGCTGCTGCTGCCACCCGCCGTCGCCTCCCGCCGCTCCGGTCGGCGGATCCGCGCCGAACTGCTGCGGCGCGGGGCGCTGCGCGCGATCGTGGCGCTGCCCGCAGGGGTGGCACCGCCGCAGAGCGTGCCGCTGCACCTCTGGGTGCTGCGCAAGCCGGGCGGTGACGGCGCGCCGACTCCGCCGGGCGGGCCAGAGGTGCTGCTCGTCGACATCTCCGCGATGCCAGCCGTCTTCGGCGGCGAGGGGCTGGACTGGCAGTCCGTCAGAAGCACGGTTCTGGCGGCATGGGAGCCCTTCGCGCGCGGGCAGCGTCGAACGCCCGCCGGGGCCGAGGCCGGCGCGGGTCCGGTCAGTCGGGTGGTGCCCGTGCTCGAACTGCTCGACGACGACGTCGACCTCGCCCCGGCGCGGCATCTGCCGTCCGGCGCGGGCGCCGACGGGCTGGCCGAACTCGGCGCCCTGCGCGCCCGCCTGAGCGAAACCCTGCGCCGTACGGTGGAGCTCACGCCGCCTCCGCCCCCGGCCGAGTCGGCCCTGACGGCGGGCGGTCCGGCCGTCCGCTGGACCACCTCCACGGTCGGCGAACTCGCCCGCACCGGTGCACTGCTGATGCGGGCCGGCGGGGCGGGCGCGGTCGACGCCTCGGTCCGGGTCCTCACCGACCAGGACGTGCTGGCCGGGACCGAACCATCCGGCGGGGCCGCCCTGCTCGGCGGCGAGCCCGGCGAGGAGGCGGTGCTGCTGCGCGAGGGCGACGTGGTCGTGCCGGTTCTCGGCGGCGGCAGCGTCGCCCGAGTCGTCGACGCCGGGACGGCGGGCTCGGCGCTCGGCCGCAACCTGCAGCTGCTGCGTCCCGAGGCGGCAGCCCTGGACCCCTGGTTCCTCGCGGGCTTCCTGCGCGGCAGCGCCAACGCCCGCCAGGCCAGCAGTTACGCCTCCACAGCGGCGCGCCTCGACGTCCGGCGACTGCAGTTGCCGAGGCTTCCGCTGGCCGAACAGCGCCGGTACGGCGCGCACTTCCGTGAGCTGGCCGCCTTCGAGGAGGCGCTGCGGCTGGCGGGACGGCTCGGCGACCACCTCGTGCGCGGCCTCCACGACGCGCTCACCGACGGCGCGTTGCGGCCTGAGGCCTGACCATTCCGGCAGGGGCCGCATGTTCTGTCCGACGCGCATGGTCGGACGGGGCGTGCGGTGCGCGATCAGCGGAATCGAACATGCGGTGTCGTCGCGGGTCGCTAGGCTCGACGCGTCGACGAACAGCCCGTTCACCAGGAGCGCACATGTATGGCCCGCCGCCCGCTGTGGCTCCCGTGGCCCCCGCGCCGCCCGCCCGTCGCGGGGCGGCGGTGGGGCGGGCGCTGGTGTGGCTCGTCGTCGCGATCGTGCTGATCGGCGGGGTGGGCATCCTCGCGTGCGTGCCGCTGGCGGTACTCGCGGTCCGCAGTCGGATGCGACGCGATCTGTGGCTCGCGGCGGGCGCGTTGGCCTACTCGGTCGTCGGCTGCGTGGCTGTGTACGGGCAGCACGACAGCACGCACCCCGGGCTGCTGGTGAGCTTCCTGTCGCTGGGGATGCTGGGGCAGGGGATCGCCGCGACGGCGTACTACATCGCCTCCGACGTCCGGCGGGCGCGCGTCCCGCAGCCCCAGTGGCAGCCGAGCTATGCCCCCGGTCCCAGCCCGGCCGCGTACGGGGTTCCGCCCCAGGCGCCCGCGCAGCCCGCTGCGCCGATGCCGGCGCAGTCGTACCGGCTCGGGCAGGTGCGCGCCGAGCTCGACGAGCTCAGCGACTACCTCCGCAAGGAAGAGGGCCGTTGAACGGCCGGACCATCGCGCAGCGGTACACGATCGGCTCGCTCATCAGCCAGGGCGGCATGGGCCAGGTCTGGAAGGCTTACGACGAACGCCTCGGCCGCTCGGTCGCGGTCAAGCTGTTGCGCCCCGACCGCCTGCACGGCGAGGGCACCGAGGAGCTGCGCCGACGCTTCCTGCGCGAGGCGCAGGTCACCGCCAGGATCGACCACCCCGGTCTGGTGACGGTCCACGACGCCGGAACGGACGGCGACGACCTGTACCTGGTCATGCAGTACGTCGAGGGCGCCGACCTGGCCGACCACCTCGCCGAGCACGACCCTTACCCGTGGCCCTGGGCGGTGGCCGTCGTGGCCCAGCTCTGCGCGATCCTCGGTGCGGTCCATGCCGTCCCTGTCGTGCACCGGGATCTCAAGCCCCGCAACGTGATCGTCCGTCCGGACGGCGCCGTCACCGTGCTCGACCTCGGCATCGCCACGGTCCTCGGCGCCGACACCACGCGGCTCACCCGCACCGGGGCAGCGGTGGGCAGCCCCGCGTACATGGCTCCGGAGCAGGCGATGGGCGGCGCGGTCGGCCCGCGCACCGATCTCTACGCGCTCGGCGTCGTGCTGCACGAACTGCTCAGCGGCAGTGTCCCTTTCACCGCGCCGACGGACGTCGGCGTGCTGCACCAACACCTCTACGAGCAGCCGCAGCCGTTGCGTCGGCTGCGTCCCGAGGTGCCGCAGCCGCTGGAGTCGCTGGTACTGCGGCTGCTCGCCAAGGACCAGCAGGCGCGCCCGGTGAGCGCACAGGAGGTCCATCGGGAGCTCGCCCCGCTGCTCCCGACGCGGGGCGCGCCCAGCCCGCAGTTCGATCCGACGCGTCCGTTCCTGCGCCCGTGCGCTCCCTGGCCCGAGCCGGGCGGTGCGCCGACACCCGTGGCTGCGACCGCTCCGCCGCTGCCCGGCCTGGCGGAGGCTGTGGAGCAGGTCAAGCGGCTGCTCGACGCGGGCCAGGCGACGCAGGCCGTCGACGTGCTCGGCGGCCTGCTGCCCGCCGTCGTGGCCGAGCAGGGCGAGGGTTCGCCGGTGGCGCGGATGCTGCGCAAGCAGTACGCGCGGACGCTGCTCGGAGTCGGGCAGTACACGCGCGCCCTGCCGGAGCTGCGCCGCCTGGCGGACGAGCGCGAAGGCGAGTCGGGACCGGCCGACCAGCAGGTGCTGCAGTACCGGTACGAGGCGGCGCAGTGCCTGGAACAGCTCGGCGAGTTCGGCGAGGCGCTGGCGGAGTACCGGTCCCTGCGCTCCTACGTCGACAACCCGTACGCGGGCGTCGACCCGCGTCAGTCGCTGGACATCCGCCGCCGTGAGGCGCAGATGCGGATGGCCCTGGGCGACCGTGCGGGTGCGCGTGAGGCGCTCGCCGCTCTGCTCCCCGATGCCGAACGCGTTCACGGCCCCCGGCACCCTTTCACGGAGGAGCTCCGCTTCACGCTCTCGCGGGTGTGAACCGGCGGACGGCCGCTCCAGGCCCAGGTGTGGTTCACAGCGTTGACGCGTCGCTGCCTCGGCACGGCTGTGTCGTCGCCGAGTGGCGGGCGTCCGGGGCCGACACCGGAGAGCGGCCGCACCAAGCCCCTGATCGGTTCGCACCAGCCGGCCGCTGCGCACTCGCCACCTGTCAACCGATCCGTCGAATGCGCGGCCGCGTCGTCGCCGAGTGACGGGCGGCCGGTTGCGACCCCTGCGGGCGGCCCGCAGGCACCTCCGCTGCGGTTAGGCTCAAGGCATGCTTCTCGGACTCGCCATGGCCCTGCTCGCCGCCCTCTGTTTCGGCTCGGCGATGGTGCTTCAGGCACTCGGCGCGCAGCGACACTCCCCGGCCGAGCCGGGGTCCGGGCTGCTCGGCACGGCCAAGGCGATGCTGAATATCCCGTTCGCCTGCGGCCTGGTGCTGGACCTCTTCGGCTTTGCCGCGCAGCTGGTCGCGCTGCGTTCGCTGCCGCTGTACGTCGTGCAGGCCGCCCTGGCGGGCGCGCTCGCCGTGACGGCGGTGGCGGGTGCCGCGCTGCTACGGCTGCGCCTCGGTCGTGCCGAGTGGGCCGGGGTCGCGGGGGTCTGTGTCGGACTCGCCCTGCTCGGGGCGACGGCCGGCAAGGAGGGGGACAAGCACCCGGGGAGCGCGCTGCACTGGATCCTGCTCGGTGCCATCGTGGTGATCGCCGTCGGCGGCGCTGCCGCCTGGCGGCTCGCCGAGCCCGCCCGCGCGGCCGTGATGGGCGCCCTCTGCGGTCTCGGCTTCGGCGTCGTCGGTCTCGCCGTCCGCCTGCTGCCCGCCGTCCACGGCATGGACCTGATGCCGCTGGTGAAGGACCCCGCCACCTACGCCCTGCTCGCCGGCGGGGCGGTAGCCTTCGTCTTCATGACCGAGGGCGTCCGTGGCGGCAAGGTGACCACCGCGACCGCCGCGATGGTGCTCGGCGAGACCGCACTGCCGGCGCTGCTCGGGGTGATTCTGCTCGGCGACCGCACCCGCCCCGGTCTGCTCTGGCTCGCCCTGCTCGGCTTCGCCGTCGCGGTGGCCGGCGCACTCGCCCTCGCCCGGTTCGGCGAGGTGGCCCCGGTCGAGACGCCCGCGGAGAGCGCCGCAGGCGCGGTGAACGCCATCGACCCTCAGCCCGAGCACCAGCGCCACTGAACCGGAGCGCATCCGGTTCAGTGGCGCTGACCGGGACTGACCGGCAGGGGCTGGTCAGCGCGGCTCACGCCTCGGCGTCGAGCCGGGCCAGCGTCGCGTCGAGCCAGCGTGACTCCGCCTCGCTCGTGGCGCGGGCGATTGTCAGGATGCCCTCGCGGAAGGGGTCACCCGCCTCCTCCGCGCGGAGCGGCTGCGCGCCCTCGTAGAAGAAGCTGCTCGGTTGGGTCAGGAATGCCTGGCGGCGGCGGAGCACCTCCGCCTGCGCGACCGAGTCGGCCAGGTGCCGCAGGAAGGCCAGCACGGTGAACCAGCGGTTCTCGTCGCTGATGTCCGTCTCACCCGCCTCGCGCAGTCGGCGCAGCAACTCCTCCCGCCCCGCCGACGTCAGCGTCAGCATGTGCCTCGGCGCGGCACGGCTGCCCGGCTCGGTCTGCCGCTCAAGCCAGCCGGACCGCTCCAGGCGCTTGATCGCCGGGTAGAGCGTGCCGTCAGCGATCGGCCGGACGTGACCGGTCAGATGTGCGACGCGGCGCTTGAGGTCGTAGCCGTGCAGGGGTTGCTCGTAGAGGAATCCGAGGATCGCCAGTTCCAGCATGCTCTCATTCTGCCTCACCATCGATATACATCGGCATCTAGGTATAAGCTGCAGCTGTCGAGCTGTCCCAGGCAGAGAGGAACGCCATGCACGCCGCCCCGGTCACCGCCGACGGTTCCTGCATCCGTTGGGTCGAACTCCCCGGTGAACACGAGCCCGCCCGCGTCTATCTGCACGGGCTCGGTGCTGCGGCCGCGCCGTACTTCGCGGCCGTGGCGACGAGTCCTGCGCTGGCCGGGCACCGCTCGCTCCTGGTCGACCTGCTGGGCTTTGGTCTCAGTGACCGTCCCGTCGACTTCGGCTACACGCTGGAGGACCACGCGGACGCCCTGGCCGCCGCGCTCCGCGCCGCCGGGGTCGAGGCCGCTGACGTGGTCGCCCACAGCATGGGCGGCGCCGTCGCCATCGTGCTCGCCACCCGTCACCCCGAGCTGGTCGGCCGCCTGGTCCTGGTCGACGCCAACCTCGACGCGATCGAACCGACTCCTGTGCGGGTCGGAAGCAGCGGGATCGCGAGCTACAGCGAGGAGGAGTTCCTCCGCTCCGGTTGGCGGGAGGTGCGCGAGCGCGTGGGGCCGCACTGGTGGTCGACGATGCGCCTCGCCGGTCGGGAAGCGCTGTACCGGAGTGCGGCGCACCTCGCGCGGGGCAGCGTGCCGGTCATGCGCGAGCAACTGCTCAGCCTCAGCCTGCCCCGGACCTTTCTTCGTCCAGCCGTCGACGGACCGCTGGAGGGAGAGAAGGCGCTGGTCGCGGCGGGGGTCGACGTCGTCGCGGTGCCGGACTGCGGTCACAACATCATGCTGGACAACCCTGAGGTCTTTGCCAGGCTGACGGCGCGCGCCCTCGGCGCACACTGACTCCGCGCCGCCCGGCAGGCTGATGCAACCCGGTGGTCTTCGTGTCGGCCTCTGGTGCGCGGGGCGCGCGCATGGCACGGTGATCTCCGAATGCGTGAACCTCAAGTGTCGGCACAGGAATCAGACGGACCGTCAGTCGCAGGAGGCACCGTGAACCGCCCTCGCACCGTCCTGCTCGCGTTGCTCGCCGTGGTCGCCGCGCCGGGCCTTTCGGCCTGTTCGGGCGGGAGCGGCAGCACTGTGCACACCGGAGCCGCGGCGGTGGTCGACGGCCAGCGGATCAGCGTGGCTCAGCTGGAGAACCAGGTCACCGCGTTCCGCGACGTCGCGGCCCCGCACGGGCAGCCGCAGACGGGGACCACCGCGCCCGTCTACGGGCAGGACTCGTCCGGCATTCCGGACCACGTGCTGCAGTTCCTGATCATGGAAAAGGTCGTCCAGAGTGCGTTGGACGCCAAGGGGCTGACCGTTGCGGGGAGCGATGTCACGGCGCGGGAGACCTCCCTCGTCAAACAGTTCGGCAGTCGGACAGCCCTGGAGGCCCAGTTCGTCGCGCAGGCGGGGCTGCCGCCGGGGGATCTGGACGCCTGGTTCCGCATGAGCGCCGGCGAGTCCACGCTGTTGCAGGCGGCGGGCGTCGCCGCCTCCTCGCCGCAGGCCGGGGAGGAACTGAAGAAGATCCTCACGACGGCGGCCACCGCGCAGGGCATCGAGATCAACCCGCGCTACGGAAGCTCCTGGACACCCTTCGACCCGCAGCTTTCGGGGCCCGCGCAACCGTGGATCAAGCAGGGATAGCAGTCGGGCGGGGTAGGTTTCAGTGCGTGGCACAGAATGAGACCGACCCCGCCGACACTCCCGCGCACCTCCCCGCGGACCTCCGCAGCCCCGGACGGCTCGTGCTGCTGGGCAGCACGCACCGGGTCGCGCCCGGCCTGCTCTCCTGGCCCGCCTGGCGGACGCTCCACGAGGCCGACCGCGTGCTCGTCGGGGACGCGGCGCATCCGCAGCTGGGCCCGCTGGCGCAGGCAGGCGTCGCGGTGGAGGTCGTCGACGTCCCCTCCTACGCGCTCGCCCGCTCGCTCGCGGAGGCCGCACGGGAGTCGCTGGTCGTCTGGCTGGTCGGCCCGGACGGCGATCCGGGACTCACCGATTCGCTCGCCCGCTACGCCGTCGAGGGCGCGGAGACCCCCGGCGCGGTCGTGCCCGAGCTGGAGCTTCTGCCCGGCTCATACGACATCCCCGGCGCGCGGCTGCTCGACCTGGTCGCCGTGATGGACCGGCTCCGCTCGCCCGGCGGCTGCCCCTGGGACGCCGAGCAGACCCATGCCTCGCTGGTGAAGTACCTGGTCGAGGAGGCATACGAGCTGGTGGAGGCGATCGAGGAGGAGGACCGCGGCATGCTCCGCGAGGAGCTGGGCGATGTCCTGTTCCAGGTCTTCTTCCACTCCCGCATCGCCCAGGAGCACCCGACCGAGCCCTTCTCGATCGACGACGTGGTCGGCGATCTGGTGGACAAGCTGATGTACCGTCACCCGCACGTCTTCGGTGACGTCGACGCGGCGACCCCGGAGCAGGTCGAGGTCAACTGGGACGAGCTCAAGGCGGCCGAGAAGCAGCGTGACTCCGCCGTGGACGGCGTCCCGCTTGGCCAGCCGGCGCTCGCGCTGGCCGCGAAGCTGTACTCACGCGCGGCGAAGGCGGGCGTGGAGGTGGCCCTTCCCTCCGGAGAGGACATCGGCGCTCGGCTGCTCCGCCTGGCCGTCGCGGCCCAGGCGTCCGGGACGGACCCGGAGGCCGCGCTCCGCGAGGCCGCCCGCGCCTACCGCGACGCGATCCGACGTGCTGAATCGGCGGAGTCCGCCTGATGGAATTTCAGCGCACGCACGCCTGGCCGACGACGGAGGCCGAGGCCTTGGCGGTCCAGGAACAGCTGCGCCCCCTCGTCCGCGCCGTGCCGCTGCCCCGCACGCCACGGCTGATCGCCGGGCTCGACGTCGCCTACGCCGGCGCGCACGGCAGCGCGGACGACGCGGTGGCGGCTGCCGTTGTGGTGCTGGACGCGGCGACGCTGGAGCCGGTGGAACAGGCGACGTCGGTCGGGACGGCTGGGTTTCCCTATGTCCCGGGCTTGTTCGCCTTCCGTGAGCTGCCGGTGCTGCTGCGGGCGCTGGAACAGCTGATGATCGCCCCGGACGTCCTGCTCTGCGACGGCCAGGGCCTGGCCCACCCCCGCCGCTTCGGCCTGGCCTGCCACCTCGGCGTGCTGACGGGTGTTCCGACGCTCGGCGTCGCCAAGACGCCGCTGCTGGGGGAGTGGGACGAGCCCGGCTCCGAGCGCGGCGCGACCTCGGACGTCCGGGACGGGGACGAGATCGTCGCCCGGGTACTGCGCACGCAGACGGGGGTTCGCCCGGTCACGGTCTCGGTGGGCCACCTGATCGATCTGGACGACGCGACCGAGGTGGTACTGAACGCCGCGTCGCGCTACCGCCTGCCGGAGACCACGCGTCTGGCCGACCGCCTCTGCCGTTCGGTGCTGGGCGCGGTGTAAGTCGCTGCCAGGATCCGGAGAGGACGCCCGCTGATGGGCGACTGGTGCCCGCCGACACGCCTCCCCCTCTTGTCCGCAGGTCGCAGACGTGGTGGCATCGCCCCATGACCGCCACCCCCACCGCCCCCTCACGCTGGGGCCTCACCTTCCCCCTCGACGGCATCCCGCTGGCCGGCCAGCGCGCGCTCGTGGAGTCGCTTCCCGATCTCGGCTTCACCGATCTCTGGTCGATGGAGACCGCCGGAGCCGACGCGTTCACGCCGCTCGCTCTCGCCTCGGTCTGGGCGCCGCAGCTGCAACTGGGCACCGCGATCGTGCCCGTGCACACGCGCGGTCCCGCGCTGCTGGCCATGCAGGCCGCCGCGCTCGCTGAGGCCGCGCCGGGGCGGTTCACGCTCGGGATCGGTGCCTCGTCGCCCGTCATCGTGCAGGACTGGAACGCCATCCCCTTCGAGCAGCCGTTCCAGCGCAGCCGCGACGTCCTGCGCTTCCTGAAAGCCGCGTTCACGGGTGAGGCGGTGACGGAAGAGTTCACGACCTTCTCGGTCCGGCGCTTCCGGCTGGACCGCGTCCCCGCGCACACCCCGCCGGTGCTGCTGGCCGCGCTGCGCCCGGGGATGCTGCGGCTCGCCGCCCGCGAGGCGGACGGCACCATCCTCAACTGGCTCTCCGCGCAGGACGTGCGCACCGCGCGGGCGGAGTTCGACGCCGCGGCGGGGCCGGACCACGGCAAGCAGGTGGTCGCCCGGATCTTCGTCTGCCCGACAGAGGACGCGGACTACGCCCGCGCGTTGGGACGGCGGCTCATCGCGGCGTACCTGACGGTTCCCGCCTACGCCGAGTTCCACCGCTGGCTGGGCCGGGAGGAGCAGCTGAAGCCGCTGTGGGAGAACTGGGCGGCCGGTGACCGGAAGGCGGCGGCCGCGTCGGTGCCGGACGAAGTGGTGGACGCGCTGATCGTGCACGGCGCGCCCGAGAGCTGCCGTGAGCAGCTGGGCGCCTACGTCGAGAACGGCGTGACCGTGCCGGTCCCGGCGCTGCTGCCCACGCCGGGCCAGGGCGCGGAGGCCCTGGCCGCGGCGATCAAGTCCGTCAGCCCTTCGTGAGCACGGCAGTGGCCTCGGCCGGGATCTCGGACCTGTCGTCCTCGGCGATCTGCTCCTTGGGTCGGAGGACCAGCAGGTAGATCACGCCGAGGGCGGCCACGATGCCCACCGAGATCGGCACCAGCCAGCGGTCGAAGAAGCCGGTGCCGTTCGGCGGTGTCTTGATCGACAGCACCACGATCGCGGTCACGCCATAGGCGAGTCCGGCGATGTTCACAGCCCAGCCCCAGCGGCCGAGTGTGAACACGCCGGCCGGCTTCCAGCCGCGTGAACGGCCGATGATCGAGGCCAGTACCACCGACTGGAAACCGACGTAGATGCCGACGACGGAGAAGGTGATGATGCGGGTGATCGTCGCCGACGGCAGAAAGGCGAAGGCGGCGGGGATCACCGCGGTGACGGCGGTGGCGGCCGGGGGCATGTGGAAGGTCGGGTGCAGCTTGGAGAGCCACCGCGAACCGACGATCATGCCGTCGCGGGCGAAGGAGTAGACGAGCCGGGTGGCCGCGGCCTGGATGGCCAGCGTGCAGGAGACGAAGCCGATCACGATCATCGCCAGCGCGAACTTGCTGCCGACGGTGCCCAGCGAGGCCGAGAGCACGTCGCCCAGCGGGTCCGCGGACTTGCCGCTGATCACCGCGCCGAAGTCCGGCACGGCCAGGACCAGGCCCAACGTCAGGACGACCGTCGCGACCGCGCCGACGCCCAGCGTCATGCCCATCGCGCGCGGGACCTTGCGGGAGGGGTCCTTGACCTCCTCGGCGATGTCGCCGCAGGCCTCGAAGCCGTAGAAGATCCACACCGCGAAGAGGCAGGAGGCGAGGAAAGCGCCCAGGTAGCCGCCGCTGCCGCCCGCGCCGAAGGTGTGCACGACGACGCTGACCGGCTGCTTGTGGTGGAAGAAGAGCAGGTAGCCGCCGAGCACCAGAGTGCCCACGACCTCCGCGAAGACCCCGATGTTGGCGACGAAGGCGAGCCGCCGGACACCGAGCAGGTTGACCACGGCGGAGAGCAGGATGACGACCACACAGGTGATCACCGTGCTCCAGTGGTTGACCTGGTAGCCCAAGAGCGGCCCCGCGTAGGTGGCGATCGGGTAGGCGACCGAGGCGATCGTCACCAGCAGCGCCCAGGTGTACATCCAGCCGGAGAGCCAGGCGTACCGCGGGCCGACCAGGCGCTTGGCCCACTGGTAGATGCCGCCGGCCAGCGGGTACTGCGAGGCGACCTCGGCGAAGGTCAGCAGCACCAGGCCCTGTCCGAGCAGTACGACCGGGATGGTCCAGAAGAAGGCAGGACCGCCGGTGGCCAGGCCGTAGTCGAAGACCGAATAGACGCCGACCAGCGGGGAGAGGTACGTGAAGCCGACGGCGAAGTTGGACCAGAGGCCGAGTGCCCGGGTGAGTCTGGGCTTGTAGCCGAGCGCCGCGAGTTGCGCGGCGTCCGCGGCGTCCTGGTCCTGTGACACGACGTCACTCATGGACGGGAACCTTTCGGGGGAGCTGTGGCCGCGCGAAGCGCCCGTGTGTTCGGCAAAACATATGAATCCATAGGTCATATGGCAATGGGTCGATCGCTATGAGTTCGATTCGTGATCGCATGTGATGGGATGACCCCGTGAAGCCGCTGCCGCTGTCGAGTGCCGCCCGCCGTGCGGTCTTCGCCTCCCTCGCGGCCGAGCCCCGCGTCGACGCGGTGGTCCGGCGCCTCGGCGACGCCATCACGCTCGGCCTGCTCGGTGACGGCGAGCAACTGCCGGGGGAGAGCGAGCTCTCGGCGCAGCTCGGCGTCGCCACCGTGACCTTGCGCGAGGCGCTCGTCGTGCTGCGGCATCAGGGCCTGGTGACGACCCGTCGCGGCCGTGGCGGCGGCACCTTCGTCTGCGCCCCCGCGGACACCCTCGGCGACCGCCTGCGCGCGCGGCTGCTCGCGCACACGACGGAGGAGCTGCGCGACCTCGCCGACCACTGGGCCGCGCTCGCGGGCGGCACGGCCCGCCTCGCGGCCGAGCGCGCGGACGGGCCGGACCTGGAGACCCCGCGTCGCTCGCTGCTCGACTTCGCCGCCGCGGAGGATCCGGCCGCCCGGGGCCGGATCGACGGACGGTTCCACGTGGAGATCGCGGCGGCCGCGCAGTCCGCGCGACTGACGCGCGAGGAGATCCGTTTTCAGACGGAGATCGGCCCGCTACTCTGTCTCGCGTTCAACCAACCCGAGGCCCACCGCGAGGCGGACGCCCAGCACCGCGCGCTTCTGGACGCCCTGGCGTCCGGGGACGGGGAGCAGGCGCGCACCCTCGCCGAGCAGCACGTGCACTTCGCGCTGCACTGCCTCATCGAACGGCGACTGGACGGCCCATGGCAGCAACAGGCGTGAGCAGCGACGCCCGTGCGGACGACATCGCCCCGGTCGCAGGCGTCGCCGACGCGATCGGTGGGCTGCTGGAGACGGTCTTCGCGGTGGTCGAACGGACGCGGCGGTCGGTCACTTCTCTGCTGGATGCCGTCCCCGAGCCGACGACCTCGCAGCTGGCGCGCCTTCAGCCGGGGCTGCGCAGCGAGTTGGGCGGGCTGGTCGTGGGTGTCGGCTTCGTGGCCGCACCGGGCCTGCTGACGGATGTGCCGGCCTGGCTGGAGTGGTGGCAGCTGCGGGCCGACGCGCGGGTGCAGCCACTGCTGCTGGACCTCGACCCGGCGACCTCGGCGTACAGCGACTACACCCACTGGGACTGGTACGCGCTGCCTCGCGACACCGGGCAACGGGCGATCTCCGGGCCGTACGTCGACTACCTGTGTACGGACGAGTACAGCCTGACGCTTGCCGCGCCGGTTCACGGCCCTGACGGATCGTTCGCGGGCGTCGCGGCGGCGGATGTCTACCTCCGCCACTTCGAGGCCGTGGCCGTACCCGCGCTCCGGGCGCTCGCCCATCCGGCCTTCCTGGTCAACCCCCGCGGCCGCGTCGTGGCCTCCACCACCGCCAGCCGCCTCCCCGGCGACCTGGCCCGCGACCTCACGCCGGCCACCACCTACCCCTGCGGCGACATCCCGCTCCGCATGGTGATGATCCAGCCGGGGCGCTAGATTCCTGGCGTGAGTGAAGACAGCAGGCCGAAGATCCGGCGCGCGGAGGCGGCGGACGCCGCGGAGATCGCGAGCATCCACATGAGCTCCAGGGCGGCGACGATGCCCTATCTGCCGCCGCAGAGGCGCAGCCATGAGCAGGTCACCGCATGGGTCGAGAAAGTCCTGCTCACGAGCTCCCGGGTCTGGGTGGCAGCGGAGGACACCGAGCTCCTCGGCTACGCCGCCCTTGCGGCCGACATGCTCGACCATCTCTACCTGCGGCCGCTCGTGCGCCGCCAGGGCATCGGCACGCTGCTCCTCGACGAGGTCAAGCGGCACAGCCCTGACGGCCTGTCCCTGCACGTCTTTCAGCAGAACACCGATGCCCGCGCCTTCTACGAACGGCACGGTTTCACGACTGTCCGCATCGGCGACGGCAGCGACACCATGGAGAAGCTGCCGGACATGACCCTGCGCTGGACACCCGACGTCGCAGGGTGAAGCAGGTCCGGCGGGCCTGCGCTACGCGCCGAGCTTCGGCAGCTGGGTGACAGCCTTGCGCATGCCGGCCAGCCAGGCCTCGCGGTCCGCGACGCGGCCCTGTTCGTAGGCCGCGACCTCCTCGTGCGGGAGGATCAGGAACTGTTCCGCCGCCAGCCCGCGGACGACGGAGTCCGCGACGTCCTCAGGTTCCAGCAGCCGGCCGAAGGCCGTCAGGACCGCGCGGACGTCCTCGTTGGCCGTCATCGCGGTCCGTACGCCCTGCGGGCACAGCGCGCTGACGCGGATGCCCTGCTCGCCGTAGGCCACCGAGAGCCACTCCGCGAAGGCGACCGCTGCATGCTTCGTCGCCGTGTACGCCGCGTCGCCCGGCATCTGCAGCAGGCCCGCCGCAGACGCGGTGTTGAGCAGGTAGCCGCGCCCGCGCCGCAGCATTCCTGGCAGGACGGCACGCGCCGCGTAGACGTGGGCCATCACGTTGATGTCCCAGTTGGCCTGCCACCGCTCGTTGGACGCCTCGATCCCCGCACCGCTGCCGATCCCGGCGTTGCTGCAGAACAGGTCCACCGGACCCAGGTGCTTCTCCGCCGTGTCGACCAGCGCGCGGACGTCGCTCTCGCGGCCGACGTCGCTCGCCACGCCGACCGTGTGGCAGCCCGCCCGGTCCAGTTCCAGCGCCAGGTCCTCGACCCTCGACCCGTCCAGGTCGGCCAGCAGCAGACCGCGCGCGCCCTCTGCCGCGAAGCGCCGCGCCAGCGCCGCACCGATTCCTCCGGCCGCGCCCGTGACGACGACGACAGCACCCTTCAGCTCCATGCCCGCACCCCTGTTTCCGCTCGGCAGCCCGGACCCCCGCACGGCCCGATCGCTGCGGGCGATCGTAAGCTCACTACCGGTGGGTACGACAGTGTGTCTCTGCCCACCTTTCCGAACGGTTAACGTCGAGGCGTGCACCCGTCGCTCCCGCCTCAGCTCTTCACCTTCGATTTCGCAGCGAATCCTTACCCGGCCTATGCCTGGCTGCGCGAGCACGCACCCGTGCACTGGAAAACGCTGCCCAGCGGGGTGGACGCCTGGTTGGTCACGCGCCACGACGACGCCCGGCAGGCGCTGGCGGACGGTCGGCTGAGCAAGAACCCCGCCCGTCACAGCGCGCAGGCGCACCGTAGCGGGCGCGTCGGCATCCCCGGGGAGCGGAGCGCCGACCTGATGACGCACCTGCTGAACATCGACCCGCCGGACCACACCCGGCTGCGCCGCCTCGTCGCCAAGGCGTTCACACCGCGTCGTGTCGCCGCCTTCGAGCCGCGGGTGCGCGAGATCACCGACCGGCTGATCGACGGCTTCGCGGAGCGCGGCCACGCGGACCTGATCCACGAGTTCGCCTTCCCGCTGCCCATCTACGCGATCTGCGACCTGCTCGGCGTCCCGCCCGAGGATCAGGACGACTTCCGCGACTGGGCCGGAATGATGATCCACCATGGCCAGTCGCCGCGCGGCGGCGTCGGCCGGGCGGTGAAGAAGATGCGCGGCTACCTCGCCGAGCTGATCCACCGCAAGCGCGCCGACCTCGGCGACGACCTGATCTCCGGCCTGATCCGGGCCAGCGACCACGGCGAGCACCTCACCGAGAACGAGGCCGCCGCGATGGCCTTCATCCTCCTTTTCGCCGGCTTCGAGACCACGGTCAACCTGATCGGCAACGGCATGTACGCGCTGCTGACCCATCCCGAGCAGCGCGCCCCGCTCCAAGCCTCGCTCGACCGTGGCGAGACCGAGCTGCTCGCGTCCGCCGTCGAGGAACTGCTGCGCTACGACGGCCCGGTCGAGATCGCGACCTGGCGCTTCGCCACCGAGCCGCTCACCCTCGGCGGGCAGCAGATCAACATCGGCGACCCGGTACTGGTGGTGCTCGCGGCCGCCGACCGCGACCCCGAGCGCTTCGACGCGCCGGACGTACTCGACCTCGCCCGTCGCGACAACCCGCACATCGCCTTCGGCCTGGGCATCCACTACTGCATCGGCGCGCCGCTGGCCCGGATGGAGGCCCAGTACGCCATCGGCGCCCTGCTGCGCAGGCTCCCGGAGATCACGTTGGCCGCCGACCCAGCGGACTTGCGCTGGCGCGGCGGCCTCATCATGCGGGGGTTGCGGCAGTTGCCGGTCGAGTTCTGAGACAGGCCCTATGCCTGCCGGCCGGGGATCGTGATGCGGAGCACCAGGTGCCCGCCGAAGACCATCACCATGCCGATCGCCAGGATCACGCCGACCGGAGAGCGTCGCTCGCGCTCGCGCGGAGCGAGGAGCAGGACCAGCCCGACGAGGATCAGCGACGTCTCGACGCCGGTGTTCTGGAAGAGCAGACTTAACAGCCAGTCGAACAGCTTCTCCCTGAGGTCCAACTGTCCACCTCCTTATGTTGTCAGGATGATTTCCAGGACAGCGGGATGGGTAACCTGTAAATCTGACGACTAGACAGGTTCCGGTTCCCGCAAGGGGCGTAGGCTGCAGACGAGGGGGTTTGCGATGGCCTCGAAAGGTGTACGGGAGCGACTCGCGCAGCGGATCGCCGCAGGCGAGTGGCAGCCGGGCGAGTCGCTCCCCTCAGCGGAGGCGCTGGCCGTCCAGTTGGACGTCTCCCGGGTCACGGTGCACAAGGCGCTCACCGCGCTGGCACGGGACGGCCTTCTCCTGACCCGCCCGGGCAAGCGCGCCGTGCTGACCGGCGTCCGCTCCCGGCCGGCAGACTTCGGCCCGGACGGGGGTGCGGCAGCCGAGCCATGGGCGGAGGGCGCGGTGGACATACTCGACCGCCACCTCGGCGGGGCGCTGCGCACCGGCCGGCTCCACGTCGACGTGCTCTGCGTGACCGCCGAGTCCTTCGTGACGGCGCTCCAGCGTCAGTTGATCGGCCTGCGGGCGCGTCGCGAGCCGGTGTTGACCGAGTTCCGGATCCGTTTGCTCTTTTGCGACTTCACAGCACTGCCGACCTTCCCACGGGTACTCGGCGACCCGGACGACCTGCGTCCGCTCGAACGGCTCCGCCGTGTCGCGCATGACCAGGTGACCTCGCTCCGCACGGCGGCCTACTCGCTGCAGACCTACCAACTGGTCACCGCCGAGCCCGGGATCGAAGTGAGGACCATCCCCTTCCCCCCGATGTCCAAGCTCTACGTGCTCAACGAGGACGAGGTGCTGGAGGGCCGGTACCAGCTGATCGAGAGGTCGGTCGACGTCGGCGGCCACCGGGAGATCCTGGACGACCTGGCCGGACTGAGCAGCCGTCTGTTCGTCCGCCGCCGCCACGCCCTGGCGAACCACGTGGACTCGGCCTACGTCGACGCGGCCGGCGAATTCTTCGAATCCTGGTGGACCAAAGCGAGCCCTTACGCCGTCGGCGTCACTCTGGATCGGGCCCAGGGCGTTTGACGGTCGGTCAGTGTCGCACGGGTCGGGGCGCGGCCGTCGGATAACGCGCAGGTAACGGACGTCACATCAGTAGCTGGACGGTGTCTGCCGCCCTCGAAGAAGGCCAGGTCAGGCCCGATGCAGACGCGCCTCGGGCGGGTGTCGTGCCGCGTGTCGGGGTTTGTGAATCATCTGACGATCTGCCTAGCCTCCAGGCAGTTCGCGTAAGCGGACACCGCCTCGCGGGACGCCGAGTCCTGTCCACCGCGAGGCGGCGACGACGAGTTGACGAACGGACAGGAGCGGGGGACCCAGGAAGTCGCCGTTCACGCGGATGCGCGGACGGCTTGGGGTGAAGACGCGTGAGCGTCCGGGCCAGCCTCTACGGCCCGAACCCGACAGCTCACCTCGCAGGCGTCGCAGAGGGAATCCTTCATGCTCCTTTCCGGTACCGGTCGTCATCGTCGTATCCGTGTCAACAAGGCCAAGGCGCTCGTCGCCACCACCGGCGTCGCCGGCGCGGCCGTCGCCCTGCCGTTCGTCGGAGCGAGCAGCGCGAGCGCCGCGTCCGTCTCCACCTGGGACAAGGTCGCCCAGTGCGAGAGTGGCGGGGACTGGTCGATCAACACCGGCAACGGCTATTACGGCGGGCTGCAGTTCTCCGCCGGCACCTGGCGTGCCTACGGCGGCGGCGCGTACGCCTCGACCGCCGACCAGGCGAGCAAGGGTCAGCAGATCTCGATCGCCGAGAAGGTGCTGGCCGGTCAAGGCCCCGGCGCGTGGCCGGTCTGCGGGGCGCAAGCCGGTCTGAGCGCCGGCGGTGCGCCCGCCTCCGTGGACACTTCCACCAAGTCCGGCTCCTCCGGCACGTCGCACACCCGGCAGGCCGCGCCGAAGCAGAAGGCGCCCAAGCACGCCGCGCCGCAGCACCAGAGCGCTCCGGCGCAGCGCGGTCCGTCCACGACCGGCAACTACACCGTCAAGGCGGGCGACACCCTCTCCGGCATCGCCGCGAGCCACGACGTGGCGGGCGGCTGGCACAAGCTGTACGCGGAGAACCGCTCCACCATTGGGGGTAACCCGAATCTGATCTACGTCGGTGAGAAGCTCGTCGTGAAGTAGTCGCGAAGTTCGAACGGCCATGAGCGAGAAGCCCCTACCCGTCGGTAGGGGCTTCCTGCCGTTTTCGCCAGAAGTCCGTCAGTCAAGACAGGGCAAAGGTCCTGAGTGGTCCGGGCCCCGACACGGGCTACGCTCTGTGCGTAACAACCCGCATCCCCCTGAGGAGACAGTTGTGCCGTCGATCGACGTCGTCGTAGCCCGGGAGATCCTCGACTCACGAGGCAACCCCACCGTCGAGGTCGAGGTCGGCCTTGACGACGGCAGCACCGGCCGCGCTGCCGTGCCGTCCGGCGCCTCCACCGGCGCCTTCGAGGCCCTGGAGCTGCGTGACGGTGACAAGTCCCGTTACGGCGGCAAGGGCGTGGAGAAGGCCGTTCTCGCCGTCATCGAGCAGATCGGCCCGGAGCTCGTCGGCTACGACGCCACCGAGCAGCGGCTGATCGACCAGGCGATGCTCGACCTGGACGCCACCGCCGACAAGTCCTCGCTGGGCGCCAACGCGATCCTCGGCGTCTCGCTCGCTGTCGCGCACGCCGCGTCCGAGGCCAGCGACCTCCCGCTCTTCCGTTACCTGGGCGGCCCCAACGCCCACGTGCTGCCGGTCCCGATGATGAACATCCTCAACGGCGGTTCGCACGCGGACTCCAACGTGGACATCCAGGAGTTCATGATCGCGCCGATCGGCGCGGAGTCCTTCTCCGAGGCGCTGCGCTGGGGCGTCGAGGTCTACCACCAGCTCAAGGGCGTGCTGAAGGCCCGCGGCCTCTCCACCGGTCTGGGCGACGAGGGCGGCTTCGCGCCGAACCTCGACTCCAACCGCGAGGCGCTGGACCTGATCGTCGAGGCGATCAAGGGCGCCGGCTACACCCCCGGCCGCGACATCGCGCTCGCCCTGGACGTCGCCGCCTCCGAGTTCTTCAAGGACGGCGCCTACCAGTTCGAGGGCAAGTCCCGCACCGCCGCCGAGATGAGCGCCTACTACGGCGAGCTCGTCGCCGCGTACCCGCTGGTCTCCATCGAGGACCCGCTGTTCGAGGACGACTGGGACGGCTGGAAGACCATCACCGCCGAGCTCGGCGACAAGGTCCAGCTCGTCGGTGACGACCTGTTCGTCACCAACCCGGAGCGTCTGGCCCGCGGCATCAAGGAGGGCGCCGCCAACGCCCTGCTGGTGAAGGTCAACCAGATCGGTTCGCTGACCGAGACGCTGGACGCCGTCGAGATGGCGCAGCGCAACGGCTTCCGCTGCATGATGTCGCACCGCTCCGGTGAGACCGAGGACGTCACCATCGCCGACCTGGCCGTCGCCACCAACTGCGGCCAGATCAAGACCGGCGCCCCGGCTCGCTCCGAGCGCGTCGCCAAGTACAACCAGCTGCTGCGCATCGAGGAGATCCTCGACGACGCCGCCGAGTACGCCGGCCGCGGCGCCTTCCCGCGCTTCAACGGCTGACCTGCCCCCCGGGCAGTTCCGTCGCCCCGCCGCCCTCACCCTCTAGGGTGGGGGCGGCGGGGCGTCTCTGCTCCGTGCGGGCTGGGAGGGAGCAGGAGTGGCGAAGCAGGCACCGGCAGCGGGACCGGCGCAGGCACGGCGGCGGCCGAAGCTGACCGGCCGGGCGGCGGTGCTGGCCCTCGTGGTCTGCGCGCTGGTCGCGGCGCTCGCCTATCCGATGCGGCAGTTCATCGCCCAGCGCACGCAGATCGACGAGCAGCGCGCCGCCCAGCAGCAGGCCCAGCAGCAGGTCGAGGAGCTGCGCCGGGAAAAGGCCCGCTGGCAGGACCCGGCCTACGTCGAGGCCCAGGCCCGTGCACGCCTTCACTACGCGTTTCCCGGTGACACGCCGTTCACAGCCGTGAACCCTTCGCCCAACTCCTCGGCCGCCCCGACGGCGCAGCAGCAGGCGGCTTCCCAGCCGTGGTACCAGAGCCTGCTCGGCTCGCTCGACGCGGCCGACAAGCGGACCCCCTGAGCAGCGGACCCCCTGAGAAGCGGGCCCACGACAAACCAATGAAGAATAGGGACATGTCGCACGACCCCCAGAGTTCTGATTCCGGCGTCTCCGAGGCCGACCGCGCCGCCGTCGAGGCCCAGCTCGGCCGCGTCCCGCGCGGCCTGCGCGCCGTGGCCCACCGCTGCCCCTGCGGGCTGCCCGACGTGGTCGAGACGGCCCCCCGCCTGGAGGACGGCACGCCGTTCCCGACCCTCTACTACCTGACCTGCCCGCGTGCCGCCTCGCTGATCGGCACGCTGGAGGCGGACGGGATGATGAAGGAGCAGACGGCCAGGCTCGCCGAGGAGCCGGAACTGGCCGAGGGCTACCGCAAGGCGCACGAGGACTACATCGCCCGCCGCGACGCGATCGAGGTGCTGGAGGGCTTTCCGAGCGCCGGCGGCATGCCCGACCGGGTGAAGTGCCTGCACGTGCTGGTCGGCCACTCACTCGCGGCCGGCCCGGGCGTGAACCCGCTCGGCGACGAGGCGCTGGCCGTGCTGCCCGAGTGGTGGCGCAAGGGCCCGTGCGTCTGCGCGGACGGCAGCCTGGACGAGCCCGGGGAGTCGCAGTGAGCCTGACCCGCGTCGCGGCGGTCGACTGCGGCACCAACTCGATCCGTCTGCTCGTAGCCGACCTGGACCCGGCCACGGGCGAGCTGCACGAACTGGACCGGCGGATGACCATCGTCCGCCTCGGCCAGGGCGTCGACCGCACCGGTCGACTGGCGCCTGAGGCGCTGGAGCGGACCTTCGCCGCATGTCGCGACTATGCGACCGTGATCAAGGAGCTGGGTGCGACCCGGCTCCGCTTCGTCGCCACCAGCGCCTCGCGCGACGCCGAGAACCGGGACGAGTTCACGGCCGGCGTCCGCGAGATCCTGGGCGTCGACCCCGAGGTGATCAGTGGTGACGAGGAGGCTCAGCTCTCCTTCACCGGCGCCACCAAGGAGCTGAACGGCGCTCACGGTCCGTACCTGGTCTTCGACCTGGGCGGCGGCTCGACCGAGTTCGTGCTCGGCTCGGACCATGTCGAGGCGGCCCGCTCGGTCGACATCGGCTGCGTCCGGATGACGGAGCGCCATGGCGAGGACTACCTCTCCATGCGCGCCGACATCAAGAAGGCTCTGGACCAGGCGGCGGAGGTGGTCCCCCTCGACACTGGCGCGACCCTGGTCGGCCTGGCCGGCACGGTCACCACCGTGGCGGCGATCGCGCTCGGGCTGCCCGCCTACGACAGCGAGGCGATCCACCGCTCGCGCATCCCGGTCGCGGACGTCAGGGCCGTCACCCAGCGGTTGTTGGGCTCCACGCACGAGGAGCGCGCCGCCATCCCGGTGATGCACCCCGGTCGAGTCGACGTCATCGTCGCCGGAGCCCTGGTGCTGCTCGCGATCATGGAGCGGACCCGCGCCGCTGAGCTGGTCGTCAGTGAGCATGACATCCTCGACGGCATCGCCTGGAGCACCGTTCTCTGACGTCTCCGACGGGAAGCGCCTTCGACGTGGCGCCGAAGAAACTTCGTGAATTTCTTCACATGGAGTTCCCGCCGTTGGGGTGGGCGGTGGGGCGCTTCGTCCGAATTTGGGGGACCGAAGGCGTTCCGACGGCCGGGCCCGCGCGATCCCAGGCGGCGCCCGGCAATCGCACGCACAATCGCAATGAGGCCGTCGAGCTGCGCATTCTCACGGAGGCGCACCAGGGGTGGTGAAGGGACCCCGTTCCTGAGACACGCGGGCCGCGTAGTGTAGCAGGTGCTGTCCAGCCCCCTGTGGCCAGGCCGACAAAAGCCAGGCAGACGGGGGGTGGATACTTTCGGATATGAGCACCACGGAGCGTCCTCGCATCCTGATTGTCGGCGGTGGCTACGTCGGCCTGTATGCCGCGATGCGCATCCAGAAGAAGATGCGCTACGGAGAGGCGACCGTCACGGTCGTCGACCCGCGGTCGTACATGACGTACCTGCCCTTCCTCCCCGAGGCGGCCGGCGGCAACGTCGCGCCTCGCAACCTCGTCGCCCCGCTGCGCCGCGTCCTGAAGGACGCGGAGGTGCTGACGGGTCACGTCACCTCGGTCGACCAGGACCGCAAGGTGGCCACCGTGCACCCGGCGGCAGGCGACCCCTACGAGATCCCCTTCGACTACCTCGTCGTCGCGATGGGCTCGGTGTCCCGCACCTTCCCGATCCCGGGTCTGGCGGAGCACGGCATCGGCATGAAGTCGGTCGAGGAGGCCATCAGCCTCCGGAACCACGTCGTCGCCCAGCTCGACATGGCGGAGTCCACGACCGACGAGGCGGTGCGCAAGCAGGCGCTGACCTTCGTCGTCATCGGTGGCGGCTTCGCCGGCATCGAGACGATCGCCGAGATCGAGGACATGGCCCGCGACTCGGCGAAGATCTACCACAACGTGAAGCGAGAGGACATGCGCTTCATCGTGGTCGAGGCGGCCAACCGCATCCTCCCCGAGATGGGCCCGGACCTCGGTCTGTGGACCAAGGAGAAGCTCGAAGAGCGCGGCATCGAGATCTACATCGAGACCTCGATGGAGTCCTGCGTCGACAAGCACGTCGTGCTGAAGAACGGCATCGAGGTCGACGCCTCCACCATCGTGTGGACGGCGGGCGTCAAGCCGAACCCGGCGCTGGCCAACTTCGGCCTCCCGCTCGGCCCGCGCGGCCACGTCGACACCGCCCCGACCCTCCAGGTCCAGGGCTATGACAACGTCTGGTCGGCCGGCGACAACGCCCAGGTGCCGGACCTCGCCGTGGGCGAGGGCGCCTGGTGCCCGCCGAACGCGCAGCACGCCGTGCGTCAGGCCATCGTCCTCGGTGACAACGTGGTGGCCGGCATGCGGGGCTTCCCGCAGAAGGAGTACAAGCACAAGAACCTGGGTGCGGTCGCCGGTCTCGGCCTGCACAAGGGCGTGGCGATCCTCTTCGGCAAGTACAAGCTGAAGGGCCGTCCGGCCTGGTGGTTCCACCGCCTGTACCACGGCAGCCGCGTGCCGACCATGAACCGCAAGATCCGCGTCTTCGCCGACTGGACCCTCGCGATGTTCCTGAAGCGCGAGACGGTCTCCCTGGTGGAGATGGAGAAGCCGCGCGAGGTGTTCGTCGAGGCGGCTGGTCCCGCCAAGGCGATCCCCGCCGCTCCGGCGGCCCCGGCCGCCAAGGAGAAGGTCTCGGCCTGACCGGCTGAAAGGCGGTCGGCCCCGAGTCGACCACCGCCCACCTGCCCGGCAGCGTCGCCGGACCACAGACCGTGGTGCTCATGACCGGCACCGCTGCCGTAGAGAGTGCCCCTGCCCGTCACAGACGGGCAGGGGCACTGGCACGTTCGGGCCGAGAACTGTCGGCGCAGGCCGCTACTCGGTCTTGATGGCGCCGAGGATGTCCAGCCTGGCCGCGCTCCGGGAGGGCCAGAGAGCGGCCAGCAGGCCGACCGTCGCGCCGATCCCGATGAAGAGGGCCAGCTGACCCCACGGCAGCACCGTGGTCAGGCCCGACAGGTCCGACTTGAGCAGGCCGTTGGCCGCCCAGGCCAGGAAGGTGCCGATGGCGACGCCCATCCCAGCGCCGAAGACCGCGATCACCACGGACTCCAGCCGGACCATTCGCTTGATGCCGCGCTTGTCCAGGCCGATGGCTCGCAGCATGCCCAGCTCGCGCTTCCGCTCGAAGACCGACATGGCCAGGGTGTTGACCACGCCCAGGACGGCGATCAGGACCGCCATGCCGAGCAGTGCGTACAGGATCGTCAGCATCATCGAGATCACCGAGCTGAAGTGGTCGATCATCTGCTGCTGCGACTGGACCTTCACCAGCGGGTTCTGGCCCGTCGCATCGCGCAGCGCCTGCTCGTTGGCGGTGGTCGCGCCGCCGTCCGTCTTGACCAGCACATCGCTGTAGAAGGGAGCGGAGGTGTGGCCCGCGAGGGCCCGCTCGCTGATCAGGGCCGGGCCGAGCAGGTCGCTCTTGGCGTAGATGCCGCCGACCGTCAGCGTGCCCGAGGTGCCGTTCGGGTAGGCGACCTGAACGCTGCTGCCGAGCTGCAGGCCGCGGTTCTTGGCCTGGTCGGAGTCGAGCAGTAGTTGCCCCTGCTTGAGTGCGGAGCTGCTGCCCTGCTGCAGGTCCGGTGCGACGAGCTGGTCGAAGCTGTTCGCGTCGAAGCCGCTGACGGACAGGTCCTTGCCGCCGACCTTGAAGTACTGCGAGTCGATCACGCTGGTGGCGGTGACGCCCCGGGCGGTCTTGAGCTTGTCGGCCAGCTCAGGGGAGACCGGGTAGCCCTGCTGCATGCCGACCGCGTAGTCGGCCTTCATGTTGGCGGTGACCTGCTGGGTGATCGTGTGCGTGATCGAGGTGCCGATCACGGTGAGCGCGGTGATCAGCGTGACGCCGATGGTCAGCGCGGAGGCCGTGGCCGCCGTGCGCCGCGGGTTGCGGACCGCGTTCTGCTTGGCCAGCTTGCCGCTGATGCCGAACAGACGCTGGAACAGCGGGCCCGTCAGCGCGATGATCGGCCGCGACAGCAGTGGAGTCAGCACGAAGACGCCCACCATGACCAGCATCGCGCCCAGCGCGACCGGGACCCGCCCGGAACTCCCACCGCTGCTGACGCCCATCAGGACCACGGCGATGCCGAGACCGGCCAGCACGCCGCCGATGCTGTTCCTGACCGCCAGGCTCTTCTGGGAGACGGGCTGGTCGCCGCTGCTCATCGCCGCGACCGGGGGGACCCGGGAGGCCCGCAGCGCCGGGAAGAGCGCGGCGAGGGCGGTGACGACCGTGCCGACCCCGAGCGTGACCAGCACCGCGGACGGACTGACCGTCAGACCGCCGGCCGGGATGTTGCCGCCCGAGCTGGTCGCCCAGGCCTTGAGCGCCGCGCCGATGCCGACGCCTGCGGCCAGCCCGACCGCCGAGGCGGAGAAGCCGATCAGCAGCGCCTCGATGAGCACCGAGCGAGTGACCTGACGCCGGCTCGCACCGAGCGCCCGCATCAGCGCCAGCTCACGGGTGCGCTGGGCGATCAGCATGGTGAAGGTGTTGGAGATCAGGAAGATGCCGACGAAGAGCGCGATCCCGGCGAAGAACAGCAGCGCCGTCTTCATGCTGGAGGTGGCGTCGGTGATCTGCGTCTTCGCCGTGGCGGCCAGGTCCGCGCCGGTGTGCACGGTGATGTTGGCGCTGTGCGGGATGACCTGCAGGACCTGAGCCTCTAGCGCCTGCTGACTGGTGCCGCGCTTGGCCAGGACGTCGATGCTGCCGAACTGGCCCGGCTTGGAGTACAGCTTCTGCGCCGTGGCGTCGTCGAAGAGCACCAGCGAGCCGCCGGTGCTGACCTGCGGGTCGTCGCTGGTGAAGATGCCGGAGACGGTCAATTGCATGACCGGGCCGTTGACGGCGAGCCGGACGGTGTCGCCGACCTTGAAGCCGTTCTTCTCGGCGGTGCGCTTGTCGAGCGCGACCTGACCGGAGTTGGTCGGGCCGACGCCCTGGGCCATCGGGTAGCGCGAGTCGGAACCGTCGGAGCCGGGGCTCCAGTTGGCGCCGGTGGTCGCGCCGCGGTCGCCGATCAGATTGCCCTGGGGGTCGGCGAGGCCGGCGAAGCCGCTGACGCTGCCGACCGCGGAGGCGGTACCGGGCAGGGCGGCTATCTGCTGGAGGGTCTGTGAAGTCAGCGGGTCGGCGGCGCTGTTGTTGTTCTTCTCGCTCCGCTCGACGCCGGCGGCCTGGTTGTCGACGCGGACGGAGACCTTGTCGTAGTTGTGCGACAGGCTGTTCTGCATGGCCGTGCTGACCGAGTCCGAGAAGACCAGGGTGCCGGCGACGAAGGCGGTGCCGAGGACGACGGCGAGCATCGTCATGAGGAGGCGTCCCTTGTGGGACAGCACGTTGCGCAGTGCGGTCTTGAACATCGCTTGAGTTCTCGTCTTCTTCCGGCTCAGCTGGTCCGGCCCTTGGCGTCGAAACGACGCATGCGGTCAAGGACGCTGTCGGCGGTGGGCCCCTGGAGCTCGTCGACGATCCGGCCGTCGGCCAGGAAGACGACGCGGTCGGCGTAGGAGGCGGCGACCGGGTCGTGGGTGACCATGACGATCGTCTGGCCCAGCTCGCGCACGGAGTTGCGCAGGAAGCCGAGGATCTCGGAGCCGGAGCGGGAGTCGAGGTTGCCGGTGGGCTCGTCGGCGAAGACGATCTCGGGGCGGGACGCGAGCGCACGGGCGCAGGCGACGCGCTGCTGCTGGCCGCCGGAGAGCTGGCTCGGACGGTGGCTCAGCCGGTCGGCGAGGCCGACCGTGGCGATGACCTGGTCGAGCCAGACCTTGTCCGGCTTACGGCCTGCGATGTCCATCGGCAGCGTGATGTTCTCCAGCGCGGTCAGCGTGGGGAGCAGGTTGAACGCCTGGAAGACGAAGCCGATCTGGTCCCGGCGCAGCTTGGTGAGCTGCTTGTCCTTGAGCCCGCCGAGCTCCGTCTCGCCGATCCGGGCCGAGCCGGAGGAGACCGAGTCGAGGCCGGCCATGCAGTGCATGAGGGTGGACTTGCCGGAGCCCGAAGGACCCATGATCGCGGTGAACTCGCCGCGGTAGAAGTCCACCGAGACGTGGTCCAGCGCGGTGACGCGGGTGTCGCCGGAGCCGTAGACCTTGGACAGGTCCGAGGCTCGGGCTGCGGCGGTGCGCAGGGCAGTGGTCGTCACGGTGTGCACTCCGGAGGGCTCGAGGGCGGAGGGAAGGGCGGCGGCGCGGAACTCTTACCGCTTCTTCATCCTCTCCGGCCCGCTGAGCCCTGGAGTCGCTCCGAGGAAGGGAGTGCTGCTCCTCCTGCGGTATGACACCGTCTCCGACTCCTCGGGGACGCCCCGGGGTGCCGACTCAGGGTCGGATCCTGCTGACGATTTGTCAGAGTCCAGTAAATTACGTCAACTTCCCCCCATCCGTGCACAACCTGCGCTCGGCTGCGGATAGGCTTTCCCCGAAGGGTTACGCCCGGATGGTGGAACGCAGACACGGCGAGCTTAAACCTCGCTGGCCGCGAGGCCGTGCCGGTTCGAATCCGGCTCCGGGCACGAGTCCAGGCCCTGTCCTGACATGCGCAGGCCAGGGCCTGGCAGCTGCCTGTCGACTCTCGGCTACATGCGCGCGGCGGCGCGGCGGAGGTCGTACTCGTGGACGATGGCCTTGGCGTAGCCGTACGAGATCTCGTACTCACGCCGAAGCCAGTCGATCTTGTCCTCGCAACGGATGAGCCCGGGGCCGTCGGCGACGGCGCGGAGCCAGTCCTCGATGGTGCGGCCGGTCACGCCGGGGATGCGGGAGATCAGGTTCTGATGGGTCTCTGCGGAGTACATGAGGGTCACTGGGCGCCTCCGATAGAGCGGTCCGTTTCACGACTGTGCCGCAGGGTGAGGGCCTTGGCAACAGTCTGCGTCGAGGCTCCCGTACCCAGCGGCGCGTGGCTCCATCCACGATGCGCGGATACGCTCGCTCCATGCCTGATCCGACACCACTTGTCGCTGCCGCTGAGCGTTTGGCGGACCGTTTCCGCGCGATGCCGCAAAGCGCGTTGGCGCGGAAGGCGCCGCCCGCCCTCGCCCTCGCCCGCGCGCTGGCGCGCGCGGCGGGCTCACCGGGCGAGGTGCCGGACATCGGCGGGTTCGTGGTGGGGGATCAGATCGCGGTGACAGCGCACGATCTTGCTCTCGCGCTGGCCGAGGCTGAGGGCCCAGAGGCGGACCGCACGCTGGCTGACGCTCTGACGGCGATAGCCGAGGTCGCGGCACTCTAGGCAGTTGGCTCAGTTGCACCATCAGGGGCGCGGGGAACTGCGCGAGCAACCACCCTGTGCGGATGGCCCTGCGCGTTGAGGACCACCCGCACGTCGGTGGCTTGTCGCGCAGTTCCCCGCGCCCCTGATGGTGCAACCTGGCCTCCGTCGTGACCTGTCGCGTCTACGCGGCGGAGCCGCTGGCGGAGCAGCGCCCGGTCGCCGAAGGCTAGAGGCTGGCCACGACGCGGTCGGCCAGGACGTAGACCGTCTCCTCGTCCGAGAGGGCGAAGGTGAGGGCGTGGGCGCCGGGGAGGCGGGAGGTGCCGAGGAGGCGGACGTCGGTGCCGTTGGCCACCGCGTCACGGATCCTGCGGCCGGTCGCCTGGTCGCCGGGCGCGATGCAGAGGGTGGTCTCGTCCTCGAAGACGTAGACGTCCAGCGTCCCCATCGGCCCGGGACGGACGTCCTTCAGCGCGGTGCCCACCTCGACCAGCTCCAGCAGGCGCAGGTCGGTCCACTCGGGCGTCGGCGTCGGCTGGGGGACGAAGCCCGGCTGGGCCGGGTGCGCCGGGCGGGTCGCGCGGTCGCCCTCGGCGATCATGTCCTCAAGCGCGGAGCGGAGCGCGTCGGCGAACTCCGGGTCCATTTCCCCGGACTCGTCCACGAATCCGCGCGGAGCCGGCAGAAACATCGTGTTCTCGGCCATCAGCGTCTCCACGGAATCCTCCGCGGCGCGGGCCTCCTGCTCTGCCCAGAAGCTGCGGGCCTCGGCGATTTCGCGTTCCCGGTCCTCCGCCAGGGCGATACCGACCGCGCGGCGCACGGTCGACTCCAGGCGGCGCGACATGGCGCGCACAGAGAGCAGCGCGGCGGCCGCGATAGCGGCGACCAGCGCGAGCAGGATGAGAAGGAGGACGATCACGGGAGGCACCCCTTGCGAGGAGTCGATCAGGCGGTCACCCCAACAGTGCCGCACCGAAGCAAATCCCGGCAGTGCGTAATGTCCTTTTCATTTGTGACGTCCGACATTGCGTTAATTGTCCGCAGCTCAAATGTCTACGCAATGCGACTGCGCGATCGCACTGCGTAGATGAAAAGTGAGGTCCATATAAAGAAATCGGTCCGGGTCGCGTCGGAACGTGACCCGGACCTTACCCACGTGCTCTTGGCCCAAACGGGTCATTGTGAGAAATTCCTGAGGAGCCCAGCCCGGCTCAGCTCAGCTCAGCCGCTCGATGACCATCGCCATGCCCTGGCCGCCGCCGACGCACATGGTCTCCAGGCCGAACTGCTTGTCGTGCCATTGCAGAGAGTTGATCAGCGTCGTGGTGATCCGGGCACCGGTCATGCCGAAGGGGTGGCCGACCGCGATCGCGCCGCCGTTCACGTTCAGGCGGTCCAGGTCGATGCCCAGGTCCCGGTAGGAGGGGATGACCTGCGCGGCGAAGGCCTCGTTGATCTCGACGAGGTCGATGTCGGAGATCGAGAGGCCGGCCCGCTTGAGCGCCTGCTTGGACGCCTCGACCGGGCCGTAGCCCATGATCTCGGGAGAGAGGCCGGAGACGCCGGTGGAGACGATTCGGGCCAGCGGCGTCAGGCCGAGGTCGCGCGCCTTGGTGTCCGACATGATGACCAGCGCCGCGGCGCCGTCGTTCAGCGCGCAGCAGTTGCCGGCCGTGACCGTGCCGTCGGGGCGGAAGACCGGGTTCAGGCCGGAGACACCCTCCAGGGTGACCCCGGCGCGCGGGCCGTCGTCCTTGGTGACGACCGTGCCGTCCGGCGTCGTCACCGGGGTGATCTCGCGCTCCCAGAAACCGTCCGCGATGGCCTTCTCGGCCAGGTTCTGGCTGCGGACGCCGAACTCGTCCTGCTCGCGGCGGGTGACGCCCTTGAGCTGGGCGAGGTTCTCCGCGGTCTGGCCCATGGCGATGTAGACGTCGGGGACCAGCCCGTCCTCCCGCGGGTCGTGCCAGGTCTGGCCGCCGCCGGCGAACGTCGCCGTGCGCGCCTCGGCGTCGCCGAAGAGCGGGTTCTTGGTGTCCGGCAGGCCGTCTGAGCTGCCCTTGATGTAGCGGGAGACGGTCTCCACGCCGGCGGAGATGAAGACGTCGCCCTCGCCGGCCTTGATGGCGTGCAGCGCCATCCGGGTCGTCTGCAGCGAGGAGGAGCAGTAGCGGGTGATGGTGCAGCCGGGCAGGTGGTCCATGCCGAGCTGGACGGCCACCACGCGGCCGAGGTTGTAGCCGGCCTCGCCGCCGGGCAGGCCGCAGCCCAGCATCAGGTCGTCGATGTCGCGCGGGTCGAGCTGCGGCACCTTGGCCAGCGCGGCGGCCACGATCTGTGCGGTCAGGTCGTCCGGCCGCAGATCCTTCAGCGAACCCTTGCCGGCCCGGCCGATCGGCGAACGGGCGGCGCTGACGATAACGGCTTCGGGCATCGTTGCTCCTGGAGGCGCTGGAAGGATGGGGGCCACGGCAGGCCCGTCCGACCCCCGCCCGGAGACGGGAGCTCGAACAAGCCTGCCAAAAAGCTACTCCCAGGTAGCGGCGCCGTCAGCGCCGCTTCCGTGTGAGCTGTCTGACGTAGACACCGCCGCCTCGACGGGCGGCTCACCCGAGGCGGACGCGTTCGCGCCCACCGAGCTCAGCGGGCGCCGGGCCCGGCGCAGCAACTGCGCCCAGTGGCCCGCCGGTGCGACCTCGGTGCCGCCGTGGCTCGCCGCGACCGCTGCCGCCTTGGCGAGCGAGTGCAAGCCCTCGGCGCGGTGCCGGGCGGGGATCTCCGGCCAGATGCCGATCGCCGCGCAGAGCGTGGGCAGCATCGCCATCGCCGCCGTCGCGTAGCCCTGCGCCGACGGGTGGTAGCGGTCGGAGGCGAACATCTCGTGTCGGCCCCGGAACTCCCTGCCGAGCAGATCCCCGAGCGAGACACTGCGCGCACCGGCCTCCACCACGGCGATCGACTGCGCGGCCGCCAGTTGGCGGCTCGCTCTCCGGGCCAGCCAGCGCAGCGGCGGCCGGACCGGTTCGATGGTGCCGAGATCCGGACAGGTACCCACGACGACCTCGGTCCCTGCGGCGCGCAGCCGCTTCAGCGCGTCGCCGAGCAGCCGCACCGAGATGGCGGGTTTGGTCATCTGGGTGACATCGTTGGCGCCGATCATGATCAGGGCCAGCTCCGGCCCCTGCGGGCCGGTTCGCGCCAGCACCGCGTCGACCTGGCGGGCCAGGTCCTCGGAGGTCGCGCCGTTGGCGGCGACGACGATCAGATCCACCGGACGCTCGGCGACCGAGGCGATCCCGCCGGCCAGCAGGGCTCCCGGCGTCTCCCGGCCGCGGTCGACGCCGAAACCGGCTGCCGTCGAGTCGCCCAGGACCGCGAGGCGCAGGGGCTCCGCGTCCGCGGCCGCGAAGGCCGTGCCGTAGCGGCCTTCGGCGTGCGGAGGCTCGCCCTTCAAGGTGTCCAACTGGTGTTCCGCGATCTTCGCTTCGGCCAGCAGTACGCCGACCAGCCCCACGCCGAGCAGGCCGATCCCGCCACCGCCGTACGCCGCAGCCGCGGCGATGCGTCGGGCAACACGTGCTCGTGACATGACCACCCCCAACTGGGTAGGGCCCGGCCGTCCGGGACCCGTGGCGGTCCCGGTGCGACTCGGAACAACTGCATCACTGCGTCAATACCCGGTAACGCCTGTCGCCTCGCTTTGGTTTCGGTCGTGTGCGTGACACCCCGTGGCGCCGTGACGCGCGCCCGACCGGACCATGGGATCGAGTCTCCCCCACTACGCTGGCACCCGCGGGGACGACAAACCGTGCGCTCCGCATATTTCTGTTCAACCGCGGAGGAACCCCGTGCGGTACCACGACTCGATCATCGACCTGGTCGGCAACACCCCTCTGGTCAAGCTGAACAAGGTGACCGAAGGCATCACCGCCACGGTCCTGGCCAAGGTGGAGTACTTCAACCCCGGCGGCTCGGTGAAGGACCGGATCGCCATGAAGATGATCGAGGCCGCCGAGGCCTCGGGCGCGCTCAAGCCCGGCGGAACCATCGTCGAGCCGACCTCCGGCAATACTGGAGTCGGCCTGGCGATCGTGGCCCAGCAGAAGGGCTACCACTGCATCTTCGTCTGCCCGGACAAGGTCTCCACGGACAAGATCAACGTGCTGCGCGCCTACGGCGCCGAGGTCGTGGTCTGCCCGACGGCCGTCGCGCCCGAGCACCCGGACTCGTACTACAACGTCTCCGACCGGCTGGTCAGGGAGACCCCGGGCGCCTGGAAGCCGGACCAGTACTCGAACGTGAACAACCCGGCCTCGCACTACGAGTCCACCGGCCCCGAGCTCTGGGAGCAGACGGAAGGGAAGATCACCCACTTCGTCGCCGGCGTGGGCACCGGTGGCACCATCTCCGGCACCGGGCGCTACCTGAAGGACGTCTCCGAGGGCCGGGTCCAGGTCGTCGGCGCGGACCCCGAGGGGTCCGTCTACTCCGGCGGCACGGGCCGCCCCTACCTGGTCGAGGGCGTCGGCGAGGACTTCTGGCCGACCGCCTACGACCGCAGCGTCGCCGACGAGATCGTGGCGGTCTCCGACAAGGACTCCTTCCAGATGACCCGCCGTCTCGCCAAGGAGGAGGGTCTGCTGGTCGGCGGCTCCTGCGGGATGGCCGTGGTCGCCGCGCTGCGGGTCGCGGGGCGCCTCGGCCCGGACGACGTCGTCGTGGTGCTGCTGCCGGACTCGGGCCGCGGCTACCTGAGCAAGATCTTCAACGACGACTGGATGCAGGACTACGGCTTCCTCGAGGAGGGCGGCGACGAGGCCGTGGCCGGCGACGTGCTGGCTCGCAAGGACGCGCTGGAGCATGAGGGCATCCCGCAGTTCGTCCACGTGCACCCGGACGAGACGGTCGGCGAGGCCGTGCAGATCCTGCGCGAGTACGGCGTCTCGCAGATGCCGGTGGTCTCCCCGGGCGCCGGTCACCCGGACGTGATGGCGGGTGAGGTGATCGGCTCCATCGTCGAGCGGGACCTGCTGGAGGGCCTCTTCGCCAAGAACTTCGGCCTGGAGGACCCGATCGGCTCGCACATGTCCCCGCCGCTGCCGGTGGTCGGCTCCGGAGAGTCCGTCAGCAGCCTGATGGCGGTGCTCGGGCAGGCCGACGCGGCTGTCGTGCTGGTCCAGGGCAAGCCGCAGGGCATCGTCACCCGTCAGGACCTGCTGACCTTCATGTCGCGAAAGTAGTCGGGAGCACCGGCGGCGCCTCGGGCTCACCCGTCACATAAGTAGGCCCAAACGGTACGTAGGCGTCACGTAGCGGCAGCACGCGGTTAACACGGCTCCGGCATTGTTGTTCTCACGGCAAGAAGCCGAGCGTGGTGGCAGCGGGGAACCGGAGCGGCTCCCGGATTCCGCAGTCACCAGGACGCGTCGGACGGCCCTGACCCGGCCGGCCGCGTCCGCCCGCGGGGATCGCCGTCGTCCCGCCCCTGTCGGTCTTCCGATGGGGTGCGGCGCCCCGCGGCACCAGCTCCGCGTTCCCGGGTGGGGGAACTGGACGGAGACAGCAGGGCCGGCCCTCTGGGCCGGCCCTGCTGGTGTGTTCACAGGCCGTGTACGCGGTTGCGGCTGCCACCCGCTCGCGGCGGGTTCACACCACCCTCATGGGCCGGCCGGTCCTTGGAGCGAGCGTCTCAGCTCACGCGGCGGCGGACGACGACCAGGCCCGCACCCGCGATCAGGAAGCCCGCGCCGCCGACCAGGTAGGGAGTCGCGTCCGGACGGGCCGGGTCGGTCCCCGAGGCGCTGTTCACGACTGCCGCAGCCGGGGAGACGGAGTGCGACTGGGCAGAGACCGACGCGGAGGCGTAGGGGACCAGCGCGAGCGTGAACGCGGTGCCGATACCGGCCGCGACGGCGGTGGTGGTGAGATGGCGGCGGCCCACGGGCGCTCCTCGTGCTTCGGGTACTTCGACGTACTCGTCGGACCGAGACCGACTGGCGGTCTCCCTCGCACGACCCCCGTGACGTGCTGGTCCGGACGATGCTAATCAGCCGATCGGCCTTTGGATAGGCTCGGGCCATGACTACTCAGAGCAGCGACGCCACCCCTTCGGTCGAGGACGGCTCCCGATACATCCGGCTCCAGATCGAGCTGATCGTCGAGGTCGTCGACGAGAAGGCGCTCCAGGCCGCAGCGCTGGAGCACGTCGAGAACGACGAGTACCTCGAGGACGACGAGCGGGCCGAGGCCATCGAGGCGATCAACATCGACCCGAGTGGCGCAATCGCCCACTTCGTCGACCCGGTCGCGATGTTGGAGGGCATTCCGGGGGTCGAGCTGGCCGAGGCCGGCTGGGAGACGCAGCCCGTGGACTACGACGAGGAGAACGAGGACTGGGAGCTGCGTGAGGCAGGCGAGGAGGAGTAGGACTCGGCCCTTGACGCCTCGCCAGGTGAGAACTGCCTGAAAAGTCCGAATTGGGCTTCTGCTGCCTGTCCTGTTTAGGCTGATAAGCCGGACCAGGACAGGCAGCGGGCAACGGTAGGAGCACACCATGACGACAGCGGCACAGTGGACCCGGCGATCCGTCGTGGCCGGGATGGTGGGGACTCCGGTGCTGCTGGTCGCGGCCTGCTCGGGCTCCGACTCGAAGGGCGGCTCCAGCGGGGCGACGGGCGGCGCGAACGGTGGCGCCTCCTCGCCCGCAAAGGCCACGAAGGCGACGGTCACGGTCACACCCAAGGACGGCGCGACCGGCGCCGACATGACCGTCCCGGTCACCGTCACGGTGGCCCAGGGCACGCTGGACTCGGTCACGCTGACCGGCCCCGGCGGCAAGCAGATACCCGGTCAGCTCTCCGCCGACAGGACCAGCTGGACCAGCACTGGGACGCTGGCCTCCAGCGCCGGCTACAAACTCTCGGCCGTCGCCAAGGACACCGAGGGCACGACCGGCACCACCGCCTCCGCGTTCAGCACCGGAAAGCCCGCCAAGGCTTTCATAGGCGTCTTCAACCCGGACCACGGCGCCACGGTCGGCGTGGGGATGCCGGTGACGATCAACTTCGACAACGCGATCACAGACAAGGCAGCGGTGCAGAAGAACATCACGGTCACCGCCGACCCGCCGGTCGAGATCGTCGGCCACTGGTTCGGCGACAACCGCTTGGACTTCCGCCCGCAGACGTACTGGAAGCCGGGCACCAAGGTCACGCTGACCCTCGCGCTCAAGGACGTGGAGGGCGCGAAGGGCCGTTACGGGACCCAGGCCAAGACGGTGAGCTTCACCATCGGCCGCAGCCAGACGAGCGTCGCGGACCTGGCCACCAAGCAGCTCACGGTGACCAGGGACGGCAAGGTCGCGCAGACCTTCCCGATCTCCGGCGGAAGCCCGCAGCACACGACCTGGGCGGGCAAGATGGTCATCTCGGAGAAGCTGCTGCAGACCCGGATGGACTCACGGACCGTCAACCTGGGCGGCGAGTACGACATCGCCGACGTGCCGCACGCGCAGCGGCTGACCACCTCGGGGACCTTCATCCACGGGAACTACTGGGCCTCCGGCATCTTCGGCAACGCGAACACCAGCCACGGCTGTGTCGGCCTCCAGGACGCGAAGGGCGCGAGCGACCCGAGCACGGCGGCGGCGAAGTTCTACAACAGCTCGATGGTGGGCGACGTGGTCGAGGTCATCAACACCGGCGACCGGACGGTGGACCCGTCGAACGGCCTGAACGGCCTGAACGGCTGGAACCTGGACTGGAACGCCTGGAAGGCCGGCAGCGCGGTCTGAGGAAGCCCCGCTCGGATCAGCCCGCTCGGTCCCGCCCGGCCGCCGCCGGTCACCCGATTGTCGCGTCAGAGCGCCGCGCGGACAGCGTCGTAGGCGGTGCGCGCCTGGAGTGAGGTCGCCTTGCCGGTCACGGCGAGCGTCCGCCAGGCGTCCGGGCTGGTCGCCTGCGTAGCGGCGGACTCGGCCAGGACGGCCTCCCTCAGGTCCTCCGTGGCCAGCGTGCGCAGCAGCGACGGCAGATCGCCGCGGCCGCCGGCCGGAGGCGCGCTCGCCAAGTGGGTCAGCGCGGCGGCCTCGGTCCGGTCGACCGTCGCGAGCCGCGTCTCCATGGCGGCGGCGTCCTGCCAGACCGCGCCGGTGGCGTAGCGGAGCTTGAGCCGGAACAGCGCGGACTCGCTGGTCAGCGAGAGCACGCTCGCCCGAGCGGGCGTCATGTCGGGGCGGAGCAGCGCGTCGTCGTACCGGGGCTGACCGTCGCTGTTGGTCAGCACACAGGTGGTCGACTTGATGTCGTTGTCCCACATGGACTGTGTCGGCACGTAGGTGCTCACCCGGGCGACGTCGTCGAGCCGCCCGACGTCCACGATGTGACGGGCGGCGTCCACGGTGCACTCGACCACCGACTCCTCGGTGGCCTTCTGCAGACCGGGGAACGATCCGGAGAAGGTGTGGCGTCCGACGATCTGCCCGGCGTGCGGCTGCCCGCAGTCGATGATGTGAACGCCCGACCGGGAGTTCTGACCGTTGACATAGTCAAAGCACTTGCCGACCGCGAAGGCGCTCACGGGGCCCTGGGACGAGCCGACGTACGCCGCCGCGCCGATGATCCCGACCATGGCCAAGGCCATCCACCCGGCGCACAGCGACAGCGCGACGACCGCAGCCCGCTTGCCGCGCAGCCGCAACCGTCGGATCCGGAAGAGCGCGACGATCCCCACCACGACGGCCACGGGCACCAGCGCCAGCGCGGCGGCGACCAGCGCGACCACGGCGGCCGCGCTCGTCTTCGGTCGAGCGGCTGCGACCTCGGCCGGAGCGGGGGCGGCGCCTGCGCCGACGTAGGGCGGGACGGGTGTCTGACTCACCGCGCGAGAGTATCCGATCGGCGCTGGTCCGTCCGGGGGCTTGGCTCAGCCAGGCGGCCGGATCCGCGGCGCGGTCCCAGCGCCGCCACAGCTCATCGTCGTCGGGACGTGGCAGGCTCCCGCCGTGCGTGGCCCGGAGGTCAAGGCGATCCTGCGGACCCTGCGACCATCTGGCCGCCCTCAGGCCCCTTCAGTGGGTGAGCTGTGCGACGTGCGTGTCCAACTCGCCCGAGATGGGGTCCAGGCCGTTCAGCCAGCGCCGCTGCTGCTCGCGCCAGTGCACCCAGGTCAGCGGGCCGTCCCAGGTCACGCTGAGCGGCCAGGGGTCGAACCGCCCGGTCAGCACCCGGAGCAGGAAATCGGCCATGCCGCAGTCGTAGCGGGCCCAGTTGTCCTCGGTGTGACGTCCACGGACGACGACCGGCCAGCGGTCCGGGTCCGGGTCCGTGGTCAGCCAGTACAGCGCGTCGGGGCCGCAGGTGTGACCCCACTCCAGCAGGTGCGCGGGGTCGACGTCGAGCGGCCTGCGCGGCGGATCGACCTCGAAGAGGTAGCCGGCGTCGCCCCGTGACTCGGCGACACTTCCGACCTCCCACTCGGGCTTCGGAACCGGGAGCGGCGGCACGATGCCGAGCACGGCGCCGAAGTCGCCAGCGCCGTAACGGGCCATGAACGCGACGTAGTCCGATGGCAGGGCCCGGCCGAACGCCGCTTCGACGGCCGCCCAGTCGACCCCCTCGTCCGCGCCGTGGTCGGCGGGCGCGATGTCGAAGAGCGCGGCGACCTGCGGGCTGAGCAACATGGGAACCCTCCTGGGATCGCCGCACGCTATCACCGCGCGACTGCTCCGCCGGGTTGCGACCAGCCGTGTTCATCCTTCGTATGCAGATTCGGCGTCGTACGTGCCCGGATCGGTCAGTCCGCGGCGGCCGACGGGCCCACCTCCGTTGCTGCTTCCGCTGCTGCCGCGTCCGCCAGCAGGGCACGGAGCGGTCCGGTGGACGGGGAGTCTCCGACGAGGGCGTCAAGGGCGGCATCGAGCGCGTCCTCGACGCCCTCCGCGTAGTGCAGGTGCAGCGGCTCGTCCCAGGTCAGTACGTAGGACGCACGCCCGTGCTCCACCAGGTCGAGCAGGGCCAGGCGCTCCACTAGGCCACGGAGGGCGCCCCGGCCGAACTCGCGGGCCGCGCGGCCCGTCGCCCGCTCCGCCTCGGCGGAGCGGGGGAGCCGGGCGATGACCGGAACCGTGCCGTCGCGGTCGATCTCGTCCAGGAGGGTAGGGAGCAGCGACTCGACGGTCCCGCCAGGAGGGCAGTGCGGGGCCACGCCGCGGTGCAGTGCCGCGCGTCCGGTCTCGCGGGCCAGGACCTCCCAGGACACCGGCCGCTTCCCTGCCGCGTCGGCCGGCAGCGTCACGGCTGCGACCGCCGCCAGCAGGTGGTCCACGTCGCGCAGCAGGTCCAGCGCCTGACGCTCCTCGCCCGTGATCACCCGGCCGTCGGCGGGCAGCGCCTCCAGCGCGGCGACGCGCTCGTGCACCGGAGGGTGCGAGTCGTACGGCGAGGTCTCGCGGACCGGCGGCTCCGCGCGCACCTCGTCCAGCTCCGCCTGCCGCTTCGCGGAGCCGAGCAGGGAGCGGAAGCCGCCGTAGAACTCCGAGGCCAGCGGCAGGTAGCCGGCGTCCCAGCCGACCGCCGCGTAGCGGTCTAGATAGAAGTCGTAGGCGAGGTCCAGTGCCGGAAGCTGGCGCATCGCCGCCGCGGCGTGGTCGCGACCGGCGATCCGCGCGGACGCGAGGTCGGCGGAGAGCTCCTGACGGCGGCTCACCGACTCGGAGACACGCAGGTAGAGCTTGGCGTAGGCGCCGAAGACCGAGGCCGTCACGCCCCGTCCGGCCGCGCGCGCGTGCTGGACGACCGTGATCAGGCTCTGCCGCCCGCGCACGGTGATCCCGGCCAGCCGGGTGTCCTTGTTGCTGTAGTGGCCCAACTCGTGCGCCAGCACGGCGTCCAGCTGCGGCTCGGTCAGCCCGATCAGCAGCGGAACCCCGATCAGCATCCGCCGGTGGCCTGGAATCAGCCCGAGCAGCCGAGGGTTCTCGCTCACCGCCGCGTTGACCTGCGGGATCAGCCGGATCTCGGCGGGCGCACGGGTGCCGACCTGCTCGGCGAGGGAACGGACGCGGGCCCAGAGCTCCGGCTGCTGCTGCTCGGAGACACTGATCCCGGGCGGGGCCTCGTCCTTGGGGCGGCGGACGAAGAACACGCCGCGCGCGATCGGGATCGCGGCGAGCACGCTGAAGGCCACCAGCTTGAACGCGCCCGCGCTGAAGCCGCCCGAGGCGTTGTCCAGGATCAGCACGTCCACCAGCGCGATCAGCCCCAGCGCACCCAGCGCCAGCACGTAGAAGCCCAGGAGCAGGGCGAGCGCCTGAAGGGCGCGGAACGAGGTGCGCATGCGGACTTCCCCCGGAGCATGTGGCCAGTGCTGAGCGGCGATCAGCGGATCAGCGATCAGCGAGCGGCGGTCGGCGAGCCGTGACCGGCGAGCGGGATCGTATCGGCCGCCGCGTTCCGGCGTCACCAGGGACAACCGGACTACGCTCAGGCCTCATGAGCGAGCACAGCGAGCAGCACCACTACGCCTTCGAGACCCTGGCCATCCACGCCGGTCAGGAGGCGGACCCGCAGACCGGAGCGGTGGTCACCCCCATCTACCAGGTCTCCACCTACAAGCAGGACGGCGTCGGCGGCCTCCGCGGCGGCTACGAGTACAGCCGCTCCGCCAACCCCACCCGCACCGCGCTGGAGCAGAACCTCGCCGCGCTGGACGGAGGCCGCCGCGGCCTCGCCTTCGCGTCCGGCCTGGCGGCCGAGGACTGCCTGCTGCGCACGGTCACCAAGCCCGGTGACCACATCGTCATCCCCAACGACGCCTACGGCGGCACCTTCAGGCTTTTCGCCAAGGTACTGACCCGCTGGGGCGTGGACTTCTCGGTCGCCAACACCCACGACCCGGAGAGCGTGCGCGCCGCGGTCCGCCCGAACACCAAGGTGATCTGGGTCGAGACCCCGAGCAACCCGCTGCTCGGCATCACCGACGTCTCCGCGCTGGCGCACATCTCGCACGACACGGGCGCGCTCCTGGTCGTGGACAACACCTTCGCCAGCCCGTACCTCCAGCAGCCGCTCGCGCTCGGCGCGGACGTGGTCGTCTACTCGACCACGAAGTACATGGGCGGCCACTCCGACGTCGTCGGCGGCGCCCTGGTCACCGACGACGCCGCGCTCGGCGAGGAGCTGGCGTACCACCAGAACGCGATGGGCGCGGTCGCCGGGCCCTTCGACGCGTGGCTGGTGATGCGCGGCATCAAGACGCTGGGCATCCGGATGGACCGCCACAGCGCCAACGCGGCGAAGATCGCCGAGTTCCTGACCGGCCACCCGAAGATCGCCCAGGTGCTCTACCCGGGCCTGCCCGAGCACGCCGGCCACGAGATCGCGGCCAAGCAGATGCGCGCCTTCGGCGGCATGGTCTCCTTCCGGCACCGCGACGGCGAGGAGGCCGCGGTCGAGGTCTGCAACCGGGCCCAGCTGTTCACGCTCGGCGAGTCCTTGGGCGGTGTCGAGTCGCTGATCGAGCACCCGGGCCGGATGACCCACGCCTCGGCGGTGGGCTCGCCGCTGGAGGTCCCGTCCGACCTGGTTCGCCTCTCGGTCGGCATCGAGTCGGTGGACGACCTGCTGGGCGACCTGCAGCGCGCGCTGGGCTGACCGACCCGCTGATCGAACCGCCGACAGGCCCGCTGATCGAACCGGCCCATCGGCCCTGAGCAGCTGCGGCGACTCAGGGCCGGTGCGCCTCGATGGCGAGGTTGAAGCGGGTCAGCAGCGTGCAGAAGGCCTCCTGGTCCTCCTCCGGCCAGCCGTCCGTCAGCACCCGCATCAGCTCCCTGCGGGAGGCGCGGACCTCCTCCAGCCGGTCCCGGCCGCGCTCGGAGAGTTCCAGCAGGACCGCCCTGCCGTCGTCCGGGTTGGGCACCCGCTCCACCAGGCCGCAGTCGACCAGCGGCGCGACCTGCCGGGTCACCGTGGACGAGTCGATGCCCATGGCCTGCGCCAGCGCCTTGACGCCGACGGCGCCGGTCCGGTCGAGCCGGTTGAGCAGCAGGAACGCCGCCCGGTCCATCGAGTTCCGCTGCTCGCCCAGGGCGCCTATCCGCGCCTGCTCGACGCGGCGCGCGAAGACGGCCACCTGGTACTGGAGCTGGTCGTGCAGATCAGTGGCTGCGGCTGCCGCGGCTGTTGCGGCTGGGGAGCGGTTCTCAGGCATCGGCTTCGTCGCGATCTGTCGTTCGGCTGAGCTCTCCGAGCGTATCCGCGCCAGGCCCTACGCTGAACCCTATGAACGCCTGGCCGATCACCCTCGATGACGTCCGGGGGGCCCACAAGATGCTCTCCGGCATCGCCCGCGTCACCCCCATGGAGAGCAGCCGCCACCTCTCCTCACTGATCGGCGCGCCGGTCCAGCTGAAGTGCGAGAACCTGCAGCGCACCGGCTCGTTCAAATTGCGCGGCGCGTACGTGCGGATCGCCGGACTCTCGCAGGTCGAACGCGCCGCGGGCGTGGTGGCCGCCAGCGCGGGCAACCACGCGCAGGGCGTCGCGCTCGCCGCGAGCACGCTGGGCGTGCGGTCGACGGTCTTCATGCCGGTGGCCGCGCCGCTCCCCAAGGTCGCCGCCACGCGCGACTACGGCGCGGAGGTCCGCCTGGTCGGCGAGAACTTCGATGCGACCCTGACGGCGGCGCTGCAGTACGCGGAGACGACGGGTGCGGTCTTCATCCACCCCTTCGACCACCCAGACGTGGTGGCCGGGCAGGGCACGGTGGGCCTGGAGATCCTGGAGCAGTGCCCCGAGGTGCGGACCATCCTGGTCGGCGTCGGCGGCGGCGGCCTGATGGCGGGGATCGCGGCGGCGGTCAAGCACGTCCGCCCGGACGTGCGCGTGGTCGGCGTCCAGGCGGCGGGCGCGGCGGCGTACCCGCCCTCGCTGCGGGCGGGGCGGCCGGTCACGCTGGAGCGCTTCGCGACGATGGCCGACGGCATTCAGGTCGGCCGACCCGGCGAGGTGCCGTTCCAGATCATCAACCAGCTGGGCGACGGCGTGCTGACGGTGAGCGAGGACGCGCTGGCCCGGGCGCTGCTGCTCTGCCTGGAGCGGGCCAAGCTGGTCGTCGAGCCGGCGGGCGCGAGCCCGATCGCCGCGTTGCTGGAGCACGGCAGCGAGATCGAGGGCCCGGTGGTGGCGGTCCTCTCCGGCGGCAACATCGACCCGCTGCTGATGCAGCGGGTGCTGCGGCACGGGATGGCGGCCGCTGGCCGCTACCTGTCGCTGCGCCTGCGGATCAACGACCGGCCGGGCGCGCTGGCCACGCTCCTCGCTGCGCTCTCGCGTACGGACGCCAACGTGGTGGACGTGGCGCACGTGCGCACGGACCCGAAGCTGGGCATCGGCGAGGCGGAAGTCGACCTTCACTTGGAGACGAAGGGCACCGAGCACTGCGCCGCGGTGGTCGCGGAGCTCCGCGACGCGGGCTACGTCATCCTCAGCCAGGGCTAGCACTCGGCAGAGGATCCAGTCGCACCTCCAGGGGCGCGGGGAACTGCGCGACAAGCCACCGTGTGTGCTGGGTCCCCGAACGTGCAGGGCCATCCGCAGTGGGTGGTTTCTCGCGCAGTTCCCCGCGCCCCTGGAGGCGTTGCAACGTCCCTCCGTCGTGAGCTGTCGCGCCCCTGGATGGTTCAACTTGCCCCTGGCTGTCAGTGCCGCGCGCTACGTTGCGAGGTGGCCATGGAAGTCCGTGGTTGCGTTCTGGTCTATTCGACGTGCCGACCGCGGCCGATCGGGTAAGGCTAGGGGGACGTGTGATCGTTCTGGGGTGAGGGAGACAAGTCGATGAGCGGAGCTATCTCGGCCGAAGGGCTGGTGAAGACCTTCGGCGACGTCCGCGCACTCGACGGTGTGGATCTCGACGTGCCGGAGGGCACCGTGCTCGGCCTGCTCGGGCCGAACGGGGCCGGCAAGACCACCACCGTGCGGGTGCTGACCACGCTGCTCAAGCCGGACTCCGGCCGGGCCACGGTCGCGGGCGTCGACGTGCTGAAGCACCCCAACAAGGTGCGCAGCCTGATCGGCCTGTCCGGCCAGTACGCCGCCGTGGACGAGTACCTGACCGGGCAGGAGAACCTGCAGATGGTCGGCGAGCTCTACCAGATGTCCCCGCGTGACGCGAAGGCCCGCGCGCGTGAGCTGCTGGACTGGTTCAACCTGAGCGACGCCGCCGGGCGCATCGCGAAGACGTACTCCGGCGGCATGCGGCGCCGGCTCGACCTCGCGGCCGCGTTGGTCGTCCGGCCGCCGGTGATGTTCCTGGACGAGCCGACCACCGGCCTCGACCCGCGCAACAGGATGGCCCTCTGGGAGGTCATCGAGACCTTGGTCGGCGAGGGCACGACGCTGCTGCTCACCACTCAGTACCTGGAGGAAGCGGACCGCCTCGCTCACGACATCTGCGTCGTCGACCACGGCCGCGTGATCGCCAGGGGCACCGCCGACCAGCTCAAGGCGCAGATCGGCGGCGAGCGCGTCGAGGTCGTCGTGCAGGACGCGGACGTGCTGGGCGCGGCCGTGGAGGCGCTGACGCCGTTCGCGAAGGGCGAGCCGACGGTCGAGCCGCACACCCGGCGGATCACGGTGCCGGTCAGCGGCGGCGCACGGGTGCTCGCCGACGTGATCAGGGAGCTCGACGCCCGCGACATCGTCATCAACGACATCGGGCTGCGTCGTCCGACCCTGGACGACGTCTTCCTCTCGCTGACCGGCCACGTCACCGCAGGCGAGGACGGGGGCGACGGCGACGACGAGAACGAGAACGACGGGCCGCAGGCCGAGGAGACCGCAGCAAGCAGGAAGAAGGCCCGGGTATGACGCTGACCACCGCCCCGCTCTCGACGGGCGCGCCGCTCCAGCCCGCGCGCGGCGGCATTCTCCAGATGCTGCACGACTCCTGGGTGGTCGCCAAGCGCAATCTGCGGCGGATGACCCGGATCCCGGAGATCGTCGTCTTCGGGTTGATGCAGCCGGTCATGTTCGTGCTGCTGTTCAGCTACGTCATGGGCGGCGCCATCGCCGTGCCGGGCAGCGACCCGAACTCCTACAAGCAGTACCTGATGGCCGGCATCTTCGCGCAGACCGTCACCTTCGCCGTGGCCGGCGCCTCCGCCGGCATCGCGGAGGACATGACCAAGGGCCTGGTCGACCGGTTCCGCTCGCTGCCGATGACGCGCTCCTCGGTGCTGGTCGGGCGCACCATCGCCGACCTGGTGCAGACGGGCTTCACGGTGCTCGTCCTCGCGATCGTCGCGTCGATCATCGGCTGGAGGTTCAACAACGGCTTCCTCGAGGCGCTGGCGGCCTTTGCGCTGCTGCTCCTGCTCGGTTACGCCTTCTCCTGGATCGGCGCGCTGATCGGTCTCTCCGTGCGCAGCCCGGAGGCGGCCACCTCGGCGGGCCTGATCTGGCTCTTTCCGCTGACGTTCATCTCGAACGCCTTCGTGCCGGTCGCGAGCATGCCGGGCTGGCTCCAGGGGATCGCCTACTGGAACCCGTTCAGTGCGACGGTCGAGGCCTGCCGCAAGCTCTTCGGCAACCCGACCGGCGGGCCGGCCACGCAGTGGCCGATGCAGCACGCCGTCGGGGTGTCGATCGGCTGGTCGCTGCTGATCACTGCGGTCTTCTCGTACCTGTCCGTACGCAAGTACCGCTCCGCCACCGGCTGACCGGCGGGGAGCGGTACGAGGTTCGCGCTACGGCGAAGGGGGAGGTGGGCGGCGGATCAGACGGCGTCAGCCTGTGTAGGGCTTGGCCTCGATGATCTTGACGCCCGCCTTGCGGCCGTTCGGCAGCTCGTAGGTCACATCGGAGCCGACCTTCTTGCCGCCGATCGCGCGGCCCAGCGGCGACTGCGGCGAGTAGGTCTCCAGGTCGATGGAGGCCGCCTCGCGGGAGCCGAGCAGGAAGGTCATGGTGTCGTCCAGGTCGCCGTCGTAGGCGATGGTGACGACCATGCCCGGACCGACGATGCCGTTGTCCGCAGGGGCCTCGCCGACCTGGGCGCGCTCAAGGAGCTGGGTGAGCTGGCGGATGCGCAGCTCCATCTTGCCCTGCTCCTCGCGCGCTGCGTGGTAGCCGGCGTTCTCCTTGAGATCGCCTTCCTCGCGGGCCTGCTCGATCTTCTGCGCGATCTCGGTACGTGCGGGACCCGACAGGTGCTCCAGCTCGGCGCGGAGCTGGTTGTACGCCTCCTGGGTGAGCCAGGTGACGTTGTCGCTGGTCTGGGTCACTGGTGCTCCTCGTAGGTACTGGGGATACAAATCATCGCCCGCGCGGTGGGAACGGGCGAAACCCCCACCTTAACAATTCCGACGCGGAGAGTCAGGGGTCACGAACACCCGACGAGCTCGCCGGTGGTGCCACGCGAGGTGGTCTTGAGCATCACGGTGGTGGTCCCGTCGCCCGACCCCTCGGGCAGGGTAACGGTGACCCGGCCCACCTCGTTGCCGTTCGCGTCACGCGAGCGAACCGTGCAGGAGGCTGCCTGGCCGGTCGACTTGCTCACCGTGAGCGTGATCTTGATCGAATGGTCGGAGACCACCTGGAAGGTCTGCACCTCGCCGTTGACGGACGAGCCGGAGGTGTACTTCCAGGCGATCGCGGCGACGAGGGCGAGCACCAGGCCGACGGTGACGTAGTAGATACGCTTGCCGCGTCGGCGGGCCTGCTCCTCGTCGCGTCCGCCGTAGCGTCCGGCGGGGCGTACGCCCTGGGATGTATCCGCCATCGGACTATGGCCTCCTTCGGGGGTTCGCGGGGTGATCGCGAAATAAACCGCTGTCCCCCGTCCGTCACTATAGGAGTCGGTTCCGAAGACGAAGGGCACAGGGGCAGTGACTGAGCAGTTGCGACTGATGGCAGTGCACGCGCATCCGGACGACGAGTCCAGCAAGGGCGCGGCCACCATGGCGATGTACGTGTCGCGCGGTGTCGATGTGCTGGTGGCCACCTGTACGGGGGGCGAGCGGGGATCGGTGCTGAACCCCAAGCTCCAGGGCGACCCGTGGATCGAGGAGAACATCCACGAGGTGCGGGCCAAGGAGATGGACGCGGCCAGGGAGATCCTGGGCGTGAAGCAGGCCTGGCTGGGCTTCGTCGACTCCGGCCTGCCGGAGGGCGACCCGCTGCCGCCGCTGCCGGAGGGGTGCTTCGCACTCAAGACGGTGGAGGAGGCGGCCGAGCCGCTGGTCCGGCTGATCCGCGAGTTCCGGCCGCACGTGATCACCACGTACGACGAGAACGGGGGCTACCCGCACCCGGACCACATCATGACCCACAAGATCTCCATGGCCGCCTTCGACGCCGCGGGCGACCCCGACGCGTACCCGGAGGCCGGTGAACCCTGGCAGCCGCTGAAGCTCTACTACAACCAGGGCATCTCGTTGGAGCGGATCAAGGCCCTGGACGCGGCGATGAACGCGCGCGGCCTGGAGTCCCCGTACAAGGAGTGGATCGCCCACTGGGAGACGTCGGAGCGCAAGCCGCGTGAGATCACCACGCGCGTGCCCGCCGGGGACTTCTTCGAGATCCGGGACAAGGCGCTGATCGCGCACGCCACCCAGATCGACCCGGACGGCCCGTGGTTCCGGGTGCCGCTGGAGATCCAGCGCGAGGTCTGGCCGACGGAGGACTACGAGCTGGCCCGCTCGCTGGTGGACTCCTCGATCCCGGAGGATGACCTCTTCGAGGGGATCGCTCCGAAGATCGCAAAGGTGTCCTGAGACGATGGACGAGTGAACACTGCCATGCACCCCGCGGCCGCCCAGCTCCTGGCCGCCTTCGACACCAACAAGGTGACCCCGGGCATCCTCGGTTTCCTGGTCTTCGCCGCGCTCGGCGCCGGCACTTGGTGGATCCTCAAGGCGATGAACCGCTCGCTCCGGCGAGTCGACTTCGTCGAGGCCCCGGAGCCGGGCCAGGCACCGGGCCAGGCACCGGGCCAGGTACCGGGCCAGGCGCCTGGCGAGGCCCCGGAGCCGAAGCTCTAGCGCTAGCCACTCGCTATTGCGAATAACTTGCAAGTAAATATTGCCAGCCCCTACCTTGGATCAGCAGCAAAGATCCAAGAGGGGTGTGGCATGGGGACGATCGCACGCATCAGGGCCGCCTTGACCCGACGCGAGTGGGCCCGGATGGGGGGCATGGCGGCGTTCATCGTCGCCCTGCACGTCGTCGGGTGGGGTGTGCTGCTCTTCATCGTCTCCCCGCACCACTACGCCGTGAACGGCCAGGTCTTCGGCGTCGGCATGGGCCTCACCGCCTACACGCTGGGCATGCGGCACGCCTTCGACGCGGACCACATCGCGGCCATCGACAACACCACCAGGAAGCTGATGGGCCAGGGCAAGCGCCCGCTCTCGGTCGGCTTCTGGTTCTCGCTGGGCCACTCCTCGGTGGTCTTCGGGCTCTGCCTGCTGCTCTCACTCGGCGTCCGCGCGCTGGCCGGCCAGGTGAAGAACGGCTCCTCGACGCTGCAGACCGTGGCGGGGACGATCGGCACGACGGTCTCCGGCACCTTCCTGATGCTGATCGCCGCGATCAACGCGGTGGTGCTCGTCGGCATCATCAAGGTGTTCCGCACGATGCGCAGCGGCGCCTACAACGAGGCTGAGCTGGAGGAGCACCTCAGCAAGCGCGGCTTCATGAACCGGATCCTGGGCCGGGTGACCCGGGCCGTCGACAAGCCGTGGCACATGTACCCGGTCGGCCTGCTGTTCGGGCTCGGCTTCGACACGGCGACCGAGGTCTCGCTGCTCGTCCTGGCCGGTGGCGCGTCGGCGTTCTCACTGCCCTGGTACGCGATCCTGACGCTGCCGATCCTCTTCGCGGCCGGCATGTCGCTGCTGGACACCATCGACGGCTCGTTCATGAACTTCGCCTACGAGTGGGCCTTCTCGAAGCCGGTCCGCAAGGTCTACTACAACATCACCATCACCGGGCTCTCGGTGGCGGTGGCCGTGATCATCGGCGGCATCGAGCTGACCGGGCTGCTGGCGCAGAAGCTCAAGATCACGGGTGGTCCGGTCGGCTGGGTCGCGGGATTGAACCTGAACAATGTGGGCTTCGTGATCGTCGGGCTCTTCGTCGTCACCTGGGCGGTCGCGCTGCTGGTGTGGCGCTACGGCCGGGTCGAGGAGAAGTGGGCACTGGCGGCTGCCGAGGAGTAGGCCGCGCCCCGGCCGAGGACTAGTCGGGACCTTCGGCGGGGTGAAGGGGGACCTTGACCACCGGTTGTGAGGTGCGGGTAAGAGCCAGCATGGGAAACATGCAGCAGCTCGACCAGCGCACACGCACCTCGGAGTCGGAGGCCCCGGGCTCCAGAGGTGAGGCGCAGTACCGTCCAGGGGCGACCATCACCGACTGGCAGCCGGAGGACGAGGCCTTCTGGCTCGCCAAGGGCCGCCGGGTCGCCGCCCGAAACCTCTGGATCTCGGTGCCGGCCTTGCTGCTCGGCTTCGTGGTGTGGCAGGTCTGGTCCGTCACGGTGGTGAACCTCGGCGCGGTCGGGTTCCCGTTCAGCGCCTCGCAGCTGTTCTGGCTGACCGCCGTGCCGGGGATCACCGGCGGCACGCTGCGCATCGTCTACACCTTCGCGATGCCGCTCGTCGGCGGCCGCAGGTGGACCGCGCTGAGCACCGCCGTGCTCGTGCTTCCGCTGCTGTGGCTCGGCTTCGCCGTGCAGGACACCGGCACGCCCTACTGGGTGATGCTGCTGATCGCCGCCTTGTGCGGCATGGGCGGCGCCAACTTCGCCTCGTCGATGGTCAACATCGGCTTCTTCTACCCGAAGCGGCTCAAGGGCAACGCCCTCGGCGTCAACGGCGGCCTCGGCAACCTGGGCGTCTCCGTGGTCCAGTTGGTCGCGCCGCTGGTCGTCACGGCGGGCGTGCTGCTGGCGCCGGCGGGCGGGGCGCAGACCAAGCAGCCGGGCGGCGGCCAGGTCTGGCTGCAGAACGGCGCGTTCCTGTGGGTGCCGCTGCTGCTGGTGACGGCGGGGCTCGCCTGGTTCTCCATGAACGACCTCAAGTCCTCGGCGGCGCCGTTCCGCAGGCAGCGGATCATCTTCCGGCGTCGGCAGACCTGGCTGATGACCTGGCTCTACGTCGGCACCTTCGGCTCCTTCATCGGCTTCGCGGCGGCGCTGCCACTGCTGATCAAGACCACCTTCACCCCGATCGACCCGGCCTACTCCGCGACCACCTACGCCTGGCTCGGCCCGCTGTGCGGCGCGTTGACGCGCTGGGCGGGCGGCTGGCTGGCCGACCGCGTCGGCGGCGCGCGGTGCACGCTGATCTCCTTCGCGGGCATGGCGGTCTCGATCGGCGCGGTGATCGCGTTCCTGCCGTCCGGCGGCAGCGACGGCAATTTCTGGGGCTTCCTGATCGCCTTCCTGTGCGCGTTCTCCTTCTCCGGCCTGGGAAACGGCTCGACGTTCCAGCAGATCCCGGTGATCTTCCGCAACCAGCACCTGCGCTCCGCGCGGGGTCAGGGCGCAGCCGCGGAGGCGGCGGCGTTGAAGCAGGCGGAGATGGAGGCGGGCGCGGTGACCGGCTTCTCCTCGGCGATCGCGGCGTACGGCTTCTTCTTCATCCCGGCGATGTTCGCGAACCTCGCGGTGACGTCGGCGCTGTGGAGCTTCGTCGCCTTCTACGTGACCTGCCTGGCCATCACCTGGTACTGCTACGCCCGCAAGCGCGCCGCGGATCCTTGCTGAGACCTTGAGTTGCAACACCTCCAGGGGCGCGGGGCTCTGCTTGATTCACTACGTGCGCGAGCAACCACCCTGTGCGGATGGCCCTGTTCATTGGGATCTATCCGCACAGGGTGGCTTGTCGCGCAGTTCCTCGCGCCCCTGGGTAGGGCAACTGTGCCCTGACTCGAAAGCTAGTGGTGGAAGCCCGTCCGTGGGATCACGCCGTGGTTGCTGGCCGGGGCGGGTTGGGACTGGAGTTCGGGGAGGAGGCGGGCGAGGTCGTTGAGGAAGAGGTTGGCCAGGTCCAGGGAGAAGCCGTAGCGGCAGACGATCCGCAGGACCGCCAGGTCATCCCGTTTCGTGGGGAAGGTGTACGCCGGGATCAGCCAGCCGCGTTCCCGCATGCGGCGGGAGACGTCGAAGACGTCGAACGCGGTCACGTCGTCCGTCGTGGTGAAGGCGAAGACGGGCAGTTCTTCACCGCGCGTCAGCAGCCGGAACGGGCCCAGGCATTCGATGCCCTCCGCCAGCCGCCGTGCCACGTCGCGGGTCGCCTGCTGGACGGCCGTGTAGCCGGACCGGCCCAGTCGCACGAAGTTGTAGTACTGCGCCACCACCTGCGCGCCGGGGCGCGAGAAGTTCAGCGCGAAGGTCGGCATGTCGCCGCCCAGGTAGTTGACCCGGAAGACCAGTTCTTCCGGCAGCGCCTCCGTGTCCCGCCACAGCGCCCAGCCCACGCCCGGGTAGACGAGGCCGTACTTGTGCCCGGAGGTGTTGATCGAGGCCACGCGCGGCAGCCGGAAGTCCCAGACCAGATCCGGGTCGAGGAACGGCGCGATCATGGCGCCTGACGCCCCGTCGACGTGGACCGGAATGTCCAGACCCGTTCGCTGCTGGAGCTCGTCCAGCGCCGCGCAGATCTCCGCGATCGGTTCGTAGCTGCCGTCGAAGGTCGAGCCCAGCACGCCGACGACGCCGATGGTGTTCTCGTCGACCAGGGCCAGCGCCGAGTCCGCGTCCAGATGGAAGCGCTCGCCCTCCATCGGCGCGAGCCGCGCCTCGACCTCCCAGAAGTTGCAGAACTTCTCCCAGCAGACCTGGACGTTGACGCCCATCACCAGATTGGGCCGGGCGCCGGCCGCGTAGCGCTCACGATTGCGCGCCATCCAGCGGCGCTTGAGTGCCATTCCGGCGAGCATGCAGGCCTCGCTGGAGCCGGTGGTCGAGCAACCGACGGCCTTGCTCGGGTCGGGGGCGTGCCACAGGTCGGCCAGTATGGCCACGCAGCGGCGCTCGACCTCGGCCGTCTGCGGGTACTCGTCCTTGTCGATCATGTTCTTGTCGAGGCACTCACCGATCAGCTCGGTGGCCTGCGGATCCATCCAGGTGGTCACGAAGGTGGCCAGATTGAGGCGGGCGTTGCCGTCCAGCATCAGTTCGTCGCGAACGAGGCGTTGCGCGATCGTCGGCGGGAGCGGTCCCTCGGGCAGCCGGCCCTTCGGCACGGACTCTTCCATCGCGCCCAGCAGGTCGGGGTCGCCCGCGAGGGGCGGGAGGTGCAGCGGTCGGTTGTCGTCCTGTCCCAGGTGCAGCGCCATGTCGGCCACCCTACGTCCGGGGTCCAGACCGCTGCGTGGCGACGAACACGTGGCGAAAGGTGCTTGCTTGGAGTGCACTCCAAGGGCGTTGGATGAGCGGCATGGAGTACACACAGCTCGGACGCACCGGCCTCAAGGTCAGCCGCCTCGTTCTCGGCACCATGAACTTCGGTGGGCAGACCGACGAGCCCACCAGCCACGCCCTGATGGACGCCGCGCTCGACGCGGGCGTCAACTTCTTCGACACCGCCAACATCTACGGCGTCAGCGAGCACAAGGGTCTGACCGAGGAGGTCATCGGCTCCTGGTTCGCGAAGGGAGGCGACCGCAGGGACAAGGTCGTGCTCGCCACCAAGGTCTACGGCGACATGACCGACGACGGCAGCCCGTGGAACGTGAGCTCCTGGCCGAACCACGACCGGCTCTCCGCCGTGAACATCCGCCGCGCCGTCGACGCCAGCCTGCGCCGGCTCGGTACCGACCACATCGACATCTACCAGTTCCACCACGTCGACCGGCTCACCCCGTTCGAGGAGATCTGGCAGGCCGTCGACGTGCTGATCCAGCAGGGCAAGATCCTCTACGCCGGCTCCTCCAACTTCCCCGGCTACAAGATCGCCCAGGCCAACGAGACCGCCGCACGCGGCGGCCGGCTCGGCCTCGGGCTGGTCAGCGAGCAGTGCCTCTACAACCTCGCCGAGCGGCGCGCCGAGATGGAGGTGATCCCGGCCGCGCAGGAGTACGGCCTCGGCGTGATCCCGTGGTCGCCGTTGCACCAGGGGCTGCTGGGCGGAGCTCTGCGCAAGGAGGCAGAGGGCTCCGGTGCCCGCACGAAGGTCGGTCGTTCGGCGGCGGGCCTGGCGGACCCGGCGGTCCGGGCGAAGGTTCAGGCGTACGAGGACCTGCTGGAGAAGCACGGCCTGGAGCCCGGCGAGGTCGCGCTGGCCTGGCTGCTCACCCGGCCCGGCGTCACCGGCCCGATCGTCGGGCCGCGCACGCGCGAGCAGCTCGACTCGGCGCTTCGAGCCGTGGAGCTGGAGCTGTCGGCCGAGCTGCTGGCCGCCCTCGACGAGATCTTCCCCGGCCCTGGCCCGGCACCGGAGGCGTTCGCCTGGTAGGCGTGGGTGGTGTCGGGCGTCTCAGGCAGCCGCGTAGTCGGGCCCGAGACCGCGCGTGACGTCCTCGACGTTCATCGCCGGTGAGAACGTGACATTGGCGCCGAGCTCCTGGAAGAAGGGCTCCGCGATCGACGGCATCTGCGCCGGCTCCTTGAGGTCGAAGACGATGAAGGCGGTCCGGACTCCTTCCACGGCGGTGAAGTAGGCGGACTCGGGCTGCAGGCGGCCCAGATTTGTTTGCATGAACTCAGGCAACCGATTGCTCTGGATGGCCTGGTTCGCCTTCTCGGTGTCCATTTTCGCGATCATCAGTACGCGCATACGGCTCGACCTCCTTGTCGGCCGGGATTCCTTACCCCTCCATCGTCGTCCCGACCGAACCGCGCTGCACTCCGGACCGATCGCCCGGCAGCGCGCGTTCGGCGCGGCGGATCTCGGTCGGGGTGGCGTTCCACCAGCGGCGGCAGCAGCGGGTGAGGGCGGACTGCTCGGAGAGGCCGAGAAGGCCGGCGACCTGGGTCATCGGGATGTCGGTCGCGGTGAGGTAGCGGTGCGCGGCCTGGCGTCGTTCCTCGTCGAGGACGGCGGCGAAGCTGGTGCCCTGGTCGCCGAGGCGGCGCTGGAGCGTACGCGGGTGGAGGTTGAGCAGGCCGGCGATGGTGGCCAGCTCCGGCGGGTTGGTGCCGAGTGACCGCTGGACCGCCGCGCGCAGCCGGGGCAGCAGCTCGGAGCCGGAGCCGCCGGGGGACTGCTCCTCCAGGAAGGTCAGCGCCAGGCGGCGCAGCTGCTCGTTGCTGTCCGCGAGGGAGCGTCCGGCGAGGCTGCGCGGCACGCGCAGCAGGGCGGCCGGGCGGCGGACCCGGACCGGGGCGCCGTAGAACTCCTCGTAGACGGAGACCGGCGCGGCCGGCTGATAGGGGAGTTCGACGCTGCGCAGGCCGTAGGGGCCGACCAGATAGAGGATCGCCCGGTGCAGGAAGCCGAGGCCGAGGTCGGTGCCCTGGACGTGGAAGCCGGCCAGGTCCGGCCGCAGGTCGTAGCGGAGCGCGGCGATGCCGGGGGCGTCGTAGGGGTCGGCGACGAGGCTGAGGCTGAGCGCCTGGGCGTGCATGAAGAGGTAGCGCGAGGTGCATTCGAGCGCGTCGGCCAGGGTGGGGGAGTTCTGGATCGCGAGGGCCAGCGCGCCCAGCATGCCGAAGTCCTGTCGGGCGGCGACGCGCAGACCGAGGTCGGGGCAGCGCAGGTCCGCCGCCGCGAGCTCCAGCGCGCGACCGGCGGCGTGGTCGGGGACGAGCAGGTCGTCGGAGTCGAGTGCCGCGACGGGCAGACCGGCACGCACCGCGTAGGACTCGGCGTCGCCGCCGAGCTCGGCGACGGTGGCCCGAAAGCCCCGAAGTCCGGCGGATCGGACGAGTGACATGTCGCCCAGGGTCAAATACTTGTCGTGCAAGGTCAAGGCCCTGGGAGGGTGAGTGTTCACACTGGAGCAATGACGAGCAGCCCCCGCAGCGCACAGCCAACCTCCGTCCCCGCTCCCGAAGCGGTGCCGGAGCACGTCGACGTGGTGGTCGTCGGAGCGGGACTCTCCGGCATCGGGGCCGGCTACCGCTTGCAGACCGAGTGTCCAGGCCGCTCGTACACGATCCTGGAGGCCCGGCAGGCGATGGGTGGGACCTGGGACCTGTTTCGCTACCCGGGCATCCGTTCGGACTCGGACATGTTCACACTCGGCTTCCCTTTTCAGCCCTGGGACGGTGCGAAGGCCATCGCTGACGGTCCTTCGATCCTCAGCTACATCCGCCGGACCGCCGCGAAGCACGGCATCGACCGGAAGATCCGCTACGGGACCAAGGTGGTCGGCGCCGACTGGTCCACGGCCGAGGCGCGCTGGACGCTGACGCTGGAACGGACCGAGCCTGGCTCGGACGCGGCGGCCACGGTAACGATGACCTGCGACTTCCTCTACACCTGCGCGGGCTACTACAACTACGAGCAGGGACACGCCCCGGAGTTCGAAGGCGCGGAGTCCTTCGCCGGCGAGATCGTCCACCCGCAGTTCTGGCCGCAGGACCTCGACTACAGCGGCAAGCGCGTCGTCATCATCGGCAGTGGCGCCACGGCGGTGACCCTGGTCCCCTCGATGGCCGAGAAGGCCGCTCACGTCACCATGCTCCAGCGGACGCCGACCTGGATCAGTTCGCTGCCGGCCCGCGACAGGATCGCGGACGCGCTGCGGGCGGCGTTGCCGGCGCGGGCCGCGTACAAGCTGGCTCGGACGAAGAACATCCTCTTCGCGGTCGGTTTCTACCAGTTCTGCCGACGACGCCCCGAGGCGGCCCGGCGTCTGTTGACCCGGTTGAACAACCGCATGCTGCGTGACGAGGCCTTGGTGCGTGAACACCTGACGCCCGATTACAACCCCTGGGACCAGCGGCTCTGTGCGGTCCCCGACGCCGACCTGTTCAGGGCGATGCGGGCGGGCCGGGCGTCGATCGTCACCGACCACATCGACGCTTTCGTCCCCGAGGGCATCCGGCTGAAGTCGGGGCGGCTGCTGGAGGCGGATGTCGTGGTCACCGCGACCGGCCTGCAACTGCTGGCCTTCGGCGGGATCGCCCCCTCCGTGGACGGCGAGGCGGTGGACCTGGCGAAGCAGTTCGTCTGGAACGGCAGCATGCTGACCGGCCTCCCGAACTTCGCGGTCTGCATCGGCTACACCAACGCCTCCTGGACCCTGCGCGCGGACCTCACCTCCCGGCTGGTCTGCAAGGTCTTGGGTCACATGGACCGCCACGAGTACGCGGCGGTCGTCCCCCGTCCCGACGGCCCGCTGACCGAGCAGCCGCTGCTCGACCTGGCCGCGGGTTACGTCCAGCGCTCCATCGCCGCGTTCCCCCGCCAGGGAGACCGCCGCCCGTGGCAGGTCCGCCAGAACTACATCCTCGACGCCGCGACCACGATGCGCACCCGGCTCGACCGCACCCTCGCCCCGACCCCACGCACGACGGTGTCGCGGTTCACGGACCGGCCTGCCGCAGTGACTGCGGCGCCGACCGGTCCGCCCACCCGCTGACCGCCCCGCCAGGGCGCCGTCCCGATGCCGGGTTCTCAGCTCGCTGCCTTCCTCACGAGCTCGGCGATCCGCGCCTCGTCGGCGGCGGTCAGCTCCTTCAGGGCGAAGCCGGTCGGCCACATCGCGCCGTCGTCGAGGTTCGCACCGTCGTTGAAGCCGAGGGTCGCGTACCGCGCCTTGAACTTCTCCGCGCACTGGAAGAAGCAGACGACCTTGCCGTCCCTGGCGTAGGCGGGCATTCCGTACCAGAGTTTCGGCGCCCACGCCGGTGCGTTGGCCTTGACGAGGGCGTGGATCCGCTCGGCTATGACGCGGTCGGAGTCCTGCATCTCGGCGATCTTCGCGACCACGTCGGCCTCTTCCTCGGCCGCCTTGTCGGCCCGGGCACCACGGCGCGCCGATGCCTTCAGCTCCTTCGCGTGCTCCTTCATCGCGGCGCGTTCCTCCGCGGTGAATCCGTCGAAGGACTTGGCGGTCGTGGCGCTGGTCTTCGTGGACTGCTGTGTGGTCTTCATGTCGGGATTCCCTTCGGGGAGGTCGCTTTGGGCTTGCCGGGATCAGCCGGCCGGCCGCGCAGCGGCCGACCGACATTCGAAGTAGCGGTGAGACGAACGAGTGCCGGTCCGGCCGTCGTCAGCCCCACGCGCCGGCGATCTGGCGGGTGGTGGCATTGAGCCGATTGAACAGGTTGGTGACGCCGACCATCAGGACGATCGCGGCCAGCTGCTTCTCGTCGAAGTAGGTGGCGGCCTCGTCCCAGATCTCGTTGCTCACCGGGTCGGGACGGTCGGCCAGCCGCGTCGCGGCCTCGGCCAGCGCGAGGGCCGCCCGCTCCTCGTCGGTGAAGTAGGGGGCCTCCCGCCATGCGGCGACCGTGTTCAGCCGCTCGTCGCTCACGCCGGCCTTGCGGGCGGTCTTGGCGCCGCCGTCGACGCAGGAGCTGCATCCGTTGATCTGGCTGACCCGCAGGTGCACCAGCTCCAGCGTCTGCCCGTCCACTCCGCCGGAGTGCACAGCCTTGATGATGTCCTGGATCGGCTGCATCGCGCCGGACAGGACGACGGCGGGGTTCTGCATGCGAGACTGCATCTCGGTTGCTCCTCTTTCGGTTCGGTGCCCCGTGTTCCCAGGGTGTGAGTACATTCCAGCCGGGCCCGCTCGCCGCGACCACGGCGATGGGACACCGTGGGACAGCTGAAGCGGCCTTGAGCTGCGGTGAATTGGCCCGGCGAGTTTCTGCCGGGACGGGACGGGGGCGCTGATGGACATGCACCGGGGGACGGCGAAGGCCGATCCGCAGGACGAGCTGGCGGCCCGGTTGCGCCGGCTCCAGGAACTGTCCGGGCTCGGCGTCCGGGCCCTCGCGAGGGACACCGGCCTCAGCTCCTCCTCGCTGTCGCGCTATCTCAGCGGCCAGACCGTGCCGCCCTGGCCCGCGGTGATCGCCCTCTGCCGCCTCGTCAAGCGCGACCCGCGCCCCCTGCGCCCGCTCTGGGAACGGTCCTCGAACCCCTTGCCGGCGCCCCCGAAGAGCAGCCGCCAGGCCCGGCCGCGACCACGCAACGATCTGCCGCGCGACGTGCCCGACTTCACCGGACGCGAGGCACAGCTCGCGGCCGTGCTCGCCGCGGTGGACAGTCACCGGCTGGTCGCCGTCGACGGCATGGCCGGCGTCGGCAAGACCTGCCTGGCGGTTCACGCCGCGCACCGGCTCGCCGCCGACTACCCGGACGCCCAGCTCTACGTGGACCTGCACGGCTTCACCGAGGGCCGGGAGCCGGTCGATCCTGATGCCGCGCTGCGGATGCTGCTCGGCGCGCTCGACGTCCCCTCCGAGAAGGTCCCGCAGGAGGGCGTCGAACAACTGGCGGCCTGCTGGCGGTCGGAGCTGGCCGACCGACGAGTCGTCGTGGTCCTCGACAACGCCGTTGACGCCGAGCAGGTGCGCCTGCTGCTGCCCGGCGCAGGCCCCTCGGTCGCCCTGATCACGAGCCGCAACCGCCTGCTGGGCCTGGACGAGGCACCCCCGGTATCGCTCGACGTGCTGAGCCCGCAGGAGAGCGCGGAGCTGCTGGCCCGTGCCAGCGGCGACCCCAGCGGACCCGAGGGCCGGCTCGCCCGCGAACCTGAGAACGCCGCCGAGGTGCTGCGGCTGTGCGGCCATCTGCCGCTGGCCCTGCGGCTGGCCGCCGCCCGGCTGCGGCACCGACCGGGCTGGACCGTGGGCATCCTCGTGGAGCGGATGGCGGAGGGCGCGAGCGAGTTCGACACCGCTTTCGCGATGTCCGTACGGCAGTTGAACCGGGCCACCGCCCGCATGTTCCGGCTGCTGGGCCTGCTGCCGGGGCTGTCCTTCGACGAGTACCTGGCCGCGGCGTTGGCGGACGTGTCGCTGGGCAGCGCCCGGACGATGCTGGAGGACCTGCTCGACGCCCACCTCGTCCAGCAGCCGACGGTGGGCCGGTACCGACTGCACGACCTGGTGCACCAGCACGCGCGCCGGGCCTGCGCGGAGCAGGACTCGCAGGCTGAGCGGGAACGGGCACTGGGCCGCTTTCTCGACTACTACGTGCACGCGGCGGCCGCCGCCGACGCCGCGATGCCGGTGCTGTCGCCCACGCGTTCGGCCTCCGCAGGACGGCCTCCGGCGGTTCTGCCGCAGTTCGCGGACAAGAACGCGGCCTTCGCCTGGCTCGTCGCGGAGTACGAGAACATGATCGCCGCCTTCGAGACGGCGGACGCCGTCGGGGCGGACGTGCATGTGTGCGAGCTGCCGCGCTTCCTGCGGGCGTACTTCGCGCGGCGCTGCGGCACGACGCACCTCAACTCCCTCTTCGAGCGCTCGCTCGCCGCCGCGCAACGCCTGGGTGATCCGCTGCAACTGGCCGAGGTCCACAGCGACCTGGGCTTCGCCCGCTACAACGCGGGCCGGATGGCGGAGGCCGCGGCCGCGTACGAGGCGGCCGAGCCGCGGTTGTCCCAGGCGGGGGACGCGCTGGCGGAAGCCGAACTGGCCATGCGTCGCGGCTATCTGAGGTGGGACGAGGGGTACGTCGAGGAGCCGCTCGAGCTCTTCAGGCAGGCGGGGAAGCTGTACGAGGCGGGCGGTTGCCCGACGGGCGTGGCCCACGCGGCCGCGTCGGAGGCATGGGCCATGCTTCAGCTGGGACACCGCGAGGAGGCGGCGCAGCGGGCCCGCGAGGTGCTGGGCTTCCCGCACGCCGACCCCTCATGGCCGCCCACGCTGACAGCTCGGATCACCCTCGGCGTGGCGATCGCCCACGAGGCGCCCGACGAGGCGGTTGCGCACCTGAACCAGGCGCTGGCACTGGCCCGCGAGGACGGGCACGTGAACAACGAGGCGTGGTGCCTCAACTGTCTGGGCGTCGCGCTTCGGCAGATGGGCAGGTACGAGGAGGCGCTGGCCAGCCATCGGCAGGCGTTCGTGCTGCTGGACGAGCTGTTCGAGGAACACTGGAAGATTCGTTTCCTCAACGCTTACGCCGAGACCTGCCGGCTCGCCGGCCTGCCCGACGAGGCCCTCCGGCTGTACCGACAGGCGCTGGAGCTGGCCCCGAAGCTGGGATACCGGAACGAGGAGGCGCTGGCTCACGAGGGCATCGCGGTCGTCCTCGCCGAGACGGACCCGACCGCGGCCGCCGTGCACCGCGCGGCGGGCCAGACCCTCCTGCACGAGCTCAACCCCGTGGCGCCCTGATCCCGCTGTACGGTGTGCGGCGGTTTCGGGGCGGGGGTGTGCCGTGTGAGAAGCTGGAGGGCGTGAACCGGTTGGCTGGTGTGACCTCTCCCTATCTGCTTCAGCACGCCGACAATCCGGTCGACTGGTGGCCCTGGAGGCCGGATGCCTTCGAGGAAGCCCGGCGTCGGGACGTGCCGGTCCTGCTGTCCGTCGGGTATGCCGCGTGCCACTGGTGCCACGTCATGGCCCACGAGAGCTTCGAGGACGCCGAGCTCGCCGCGTATCTGAACGAGCACTTCGTCGCGGTGAAGGTGGACCGCGAGGAGCGGCCGGACGTGGACGCCGTCTATATGGAGGCGGTGCAGGCGGCCACCGGGCAGGGCGGGTGGCCGATGACGGTGTTCCTGACGCCCGAGGGCGAGCCCTTCTACTTCGGGACGTACTTCCCGCCGGAGGCGCGGCACGGACTCCCGTCGTTCCGGCAGGTGCTGGAGGGCGTGGCCGAGGCGTGGCGGGGTCGGCGCGGCGAGGTTGCCGAGGTCGCCGCACGGATCGTCCGGGAGCTCGAGGGTCGCGCGGGTGTGTACGCCGGACTGGCCGGGGCGGAGGTGCCCGGGGCGGAGGCGACGCGGCGGGCGGTCGCGCAGCTCGCGCGCGAGTACGACGAGCGGCGGGGCGGGTTCGGCGGGGCGCCGAAGTTCCCTCCGTCGATGGTGCTGGAGTTCCTGCTGCGTCACCACGCCGCGACCGGTTCGCGCGCGGCGCTCGGAATGGCCGAGCACGCCTGCGAGGCGATGGCACGCGGCGGGATCCACGACCAGCTCGGCGGAGGCTTCGCCCGCTACTCGGTCGACGCCGCCTGGGTGGTGCCGCACTTCGAGAAGATGCTCTACGACAACGCGCTGCTGCTGCGCGTGTACCTGCACCTGTGGCGGGCCACGGGCAGTCCCCTCGCGCGCCGGGTCGCGGAGCGGACCGGTGACTTCCTGCTGCGTGAACTGCGCACGCCCGAAGGTGGTTTCGCCTCCGCGCTGGACGCGGACAGTGAGGGGCGCGAGGGCGCCTTCTACGTCTGGACGCCGGAGCAGCTTCGCGAGGTGCTCGGCGAGGATGACGCGGCGCGGGCGGCCGAGCTCTACGGGGTGACCGAGGGCGGCACCTTCGAGGAGAGAGCCTCAGTCCTGCAACTGCCAGGCGAGGGGCAGGGGGACGAGGAGATCCGGACCCGACTCTTCGCGGCCCGCGAGGCGCGGCCGCGTCCGGCCCGCGACGAGAAGGTGGTCGCCGCGTGGAACGGGCTGGCCGTCGCCGCGCTCGCGGAGGCGGGCGCACTGCTGGAGCGTCCCGACTTCCTCGACGCCGCGGTCGTCGCCGCGGCGCTGCTGCTGAGCGTTCACCGCGACGAGGACGGCCGTCTGCTGCGGACCTCCCGTGACGGCACGGCCGGGCCGAACGCCGGTGTGTTGGAGGACTACGGGGACGTTGCGGAAGGTCTGCTGACCCTGCACTGTGTCACCGGTGACGAGCGCTGGCTGGACGCGGCCGGTCAACTGCTCGACGTTGTGTTGACCCAGTTCACGGACGATTCGTCAGGAGCGCTGTACGACACCGCCGCCGACGCGGAACGCCTGATCCGTCGCCCGCAGGACCCGACCGACAACGCCGCGCCCTCGGGCTGGACCGCCGCCGCGGGCGCGTTGCTCTCGTTCGCCGCGCTCACCGACTCCGAACTGCATCGCACCGCCGCCGAGCGCGCGTTGACCGTGGTGACGCCGCTCGCCGGTCAGGCGCCCCGCTTCATCGGCTGGGGCCTGGCGGCGGCGGAAGCCCTCGTCGACGGTCCGCGCAAGGTCGCCCTCGCGGGCGCGCCCGACGATCCGGCCACGCTCGCCCTGCGTGCCGCCGCCCTGGCGGCCACCGCGCCCGCCCTCGTGGTCACGCCCGACGCCGAGAAGCCGCTGGTGGAAGGCGCGCCCGCCGCGTACGTCTGCCGCCGGTTCAGCTGCGACGCCCCGGTCACGGATCCCGAGTGGCTGCGCGAAGGGCTGAGCACGCCACCCGACGACAAGGACTGACGCACCCCCATACCCCTATCGGAGGGATGTCGCCAGCGCGGTGAGGGCCGCGTCGAGCAGGTCCGCGACGTCGTCCACGCCGTCCCGTTCCGCCCAGTAGATGACGGTCTCCGACGAGGCGGCCAGGATGCCCGCCACCACGGCGCGAAGCTCCAGGCTGCGGGGATCGTGGCCGGTCCGCTCCGCGAGGAGCCCGCACATCATGTCGGAAGTGCGCTGCTGCTCCGTCATCGCCCGCGAGCGGATCGCCGGGACCTCGCGGTACAGGCGCATGCGCAGCAGCATGTCGTCGCGCTCGGCCGCGAGGATCTCCCGCAGCGGCTTGATCATCGCCGCGCGGAGGGAGTCGATCAGCGGCTCGTCCTGCGGGCGGGCCCGGAAGGCGGCCTCCAGCAGCGGGTCGTAGTCGTCGCTGATGACCAGGTCTTCCTTGGTGGGGAAGTAGCGGAAGAAGGTGCTCGGCGACACCTCCGCCGCCGCGGCGATCTGGTCCACCGTGGTGGCCTCGTAGCCCTGGTCCGCGAAAAGGCCGAAGGCCGCCGCGCGGATCGCGCGGCGGGTCTTCAGCTTCTTGCGTTCCCGCAGGCCGAGGGGGGCGGCGAGGAGCTCTTCCAGAGCGGAACCGGTGGCACTCATGCCTCGGATTGTCCCTCACCGACCTGCACCGGCGCCGAACCGCCCGACTCGACGACGGTCGCATCGGCGATCGCACGGGCACGCTCGGCGCTCGCTCCGCGTGTCGTCGACCCGGGCATCCGCCAGGCGATCAGCACCGCGGACAGCGCCGAACCGATGCCGCAGACCAGCAGCACGAGATCCATCGCGTGCACGAACGCGCCGTGCGCGGACGCGGCCAGCGCCGCGTCGTGGAGCCGGTCGGCGACGGCCTGCGCCGCCGAGACCGAACCGCGGGCGGTGTGCGCGAGCGGCTCGGGGAGTCGGCCGGTGTCCAGCCGTCCCGTGTACGCGCCGGCCAGCAGGCTGCCCAGCAGCGCGACGCCGATCGCGCTGGCGGACTGACGCAGCGTCTGCAGCAGTCCGGAGCCGACGCCGGCCCGGTCGTCCGGCAGCGCGCTCATCGCCGCGCCCATGGCCGGGACCATGGTGAACCCCATGCCGACGCCGAGCAGGCTCAGCCAGACCGCCGTCCGGCCGTAGCCGTCACCGGTGCCCGTCGTGGCGCCCAGCAGCATCGACGTCGCGACGACCAGCATCCCGCCGGCCACCACCCAGCGCACCGACAGCTTCGCGACCAGCCGCTCCGCCACCCGCGCGGCCACCAGCAGGCCGCCCATCAGCGGCATCAAGCGGATGCCCGTGCCGAACGCGTCGTGGCCGAGCACGGACTGCAGGTACTGCGGCAGCACGAAGAGTGCGCCCATGAGCGAGAAGGAGACCAGGACCGCGGCGATCGTGCTCCACCGGTAGATCCGGTCGGCCAGCAGGGTGAAGTCGACCATCGGGTGCGGCTGCGTGCGCTCCCGCCGGACCAGGCCGCCGAGCAGCAGCACCGAGGCGACCAGTGAGGAGACGACGACGGCCGAGCCCCAGCCATCGGTCGGGCCCTGGATGATGCCGAAGGTCAGCGCGGCCAGGCCGAGGACGCCGATCGTCGCGCTGAGCAGATCGATCCGCGGCACCGAGGGGTCGCGGGACTCGGGCACCAGCCACAGGCAGGCCGCGATGCCGATGACGATCAGCGGGATGTTGATGAGGAAGATCGATCCCCACCAGAAGTGGTTCAGCAGCAGCCCGCCCAGCATCGGGCCGAGCGGCATGCCGATCGCCATGCCCGCCGTCATCACGGCGACGGCGCGCGGACGTTCGGCGGGTGTGAACAGGCTCGGCAGGATCGCGATGCCGAGCGGCATGATGAAGGCGCCGCCCAGACCCATCACCGCGCGCACCGCGATCAGCGTGTCCGCCGAGTTCGCCAGCGTGCCGACGAGTGAGGCGAGACCGAAGAGGACCAGGCCGCCGATCAGCAGTCGGCGCCGGCCGAAGCGGTCGCCCAGCAGTCCTGCCGGGAGCATCGCGGCGGCGAAGACCACGAGGTAGGCGTCGACGATCCACTGCAACTGGCCGGTGGTGGCGTGCAGTTGCACCGCCAGGTCGGGCAGGGCGACGTTGAGGATCGTGCCGTCGAAGCCGAGCACGAGCACGCTCAGGCAGACGGCGGCCAGCGCCCACCAGCGGCGCTTGCCGGGTGGCGGCGAGTCGATCAGTGCGGTGGTGCTCACGGATGCGTCCGTGGTCATGGCAGCCCCCTAGAGAGTTACTGTCTTATGACAGTAACTCTCAAAATCTAGGAGCTGTCAATATCCTTACATCGCGACCAGCGACACCCCGACGAACTGAACCGTGAACGCGGCCAGCGTGCAGGCGTGGAAGACCTCGTGGAAGCCGAACCAGCGCGGCGAGGGGTTGGGTCGCTTCAGGCCGTAGATCACGCCGCCGACGCTGTAGAGCAGGCCGCCGATGATGATCAGAACGGTCACGGCGACGCCGCCGGTGTGCAGGAAATCGGGCAGGAAGAAGACCGCGGCCCAGCCGAGCGCCAGGTAGCAGGGGGTGTAGAGCCAGCGCGGCGCGCCCACCCAGAAGACCCGGAAGGCGATCCCGGCCAACGCCCCGGCCCAGACCAGCCAGAGCAGCAGCTCCCTGCGCGCGCCCTGGAGCAGCAGGATCGTGATGGGCGTGTAGGTGCCGGCGATGATCAGGAAGATATTGCTGTGGTCCAGCCGACGCAGCACCGCCTCGCCGCGCGGGCCCCAGTTGAAGCGGTGGTAGAGCGCGCTGATGCCGAAGAGCATCCAGGCGCTCGCGGCGTAGATCGCGCAGGCGATGCGCGCCGAGGTCGTGGTGGCGAGACAGATCAGCACGATGCCGGCGGCGACCGTCGCGGGGAACATCCCCGCGTGTAGCCACCCTCTCAGCGCCGGCTTGCGAGGGGTTTCCTGGTCCGTCTGTGCCACCTGAGCGCTCATGAAGCGAAGCATAGCTACGGAACCGTAGGTTACCTACTGGTAGGTCTGTCTGATTTCTCGTCACTATGACGCTGACCTGCGTTGTTGTCGTTCTCACAGAGGGGGCGGTATGTCGCTCCGGTGGCTTCCGGGTTACGCTGCCAGAACCCTCAACCCCTCACCATCCGGTCAAGGACGATCGGATGTGAAACGGAGCGATCGTGCCGTACGAGAACTCTGCCCTGGTCAGTGCTGCCCCGACCCGGCACAAGAAGTTGCTGGCGTGGGTCCAGGAGATCGCAGAGCTCACCCAGCCGGATCGGATCGAGTGGTGCGACGGCTCTGACGCCGAGTACCAGCGTCTGTGCGACCTTCTGGTCGAGAAGGGCACCTTCCGGAAGCTGAACCCCGAGAAGCGTCCCAACTCCTACTACGCTGCATCCGACCCGCGCGACGTCGCGCGCGTCGAGGACCGGACCTACATCTGCTCCGAGAAGGAGCAGGACGCCGGTCCGACCAACAACTGGAAGGCTCCGGCCGAGATGCGCGCCCTGTTCGGCGACATCTTCCAGGGCTCCATGAAGGGCCGCACCATGTACGTGGTGCCGTTCTCCATGGGTCCTGTGGGCTCCCCGCTCGCCGCCTACGGCGTCGAGATCACCGACTCCGCCTACGTCGCCGTGTCGATGCGCACCATGACCCGCATGGGTCAGGCCGTGCTCGACTACCTCGGCGAGGACGGCGAGTTCGTCAAGGCCGTGCACACCCTCGGAGCGCCCCTTGCGGAGGGCGAGGCCGATGTCGCGTGGCCGTGCAACGACACCAAGTACATCTCGCACTTCCCGGAGACCAAGGAGATCTGGTCCTACGGCTCCGGCTACGGCGGCAACGCGCTGCTGGGCAAGAAGTGCTACGCGCTGCGTATCGCCTCGACGATGGCGCGGGACGAGGGCTGGCTGGCGGAGCACATGCTGGTGCTCAAGCTGACCCCGCCGAGCGGCGAGGCCAAGTACGTCACCGCGGCGTTCCCCAGCGCCTGCGGCAAGACCAACCTGGCCATGCTCCAGCCGACCATTCCGGGCTGGAAGGTCGAGACCATCGGCGACGACATCGCCTGGATGCGGTTCGGTGCGGACGGCCGCCTCTACGCGATCAACCCTGAGGCCGGCTTCTTCGGCGTCGCGCCCGGTACCGGCCGCGACACCAACGCGAACGCCATCGACTCGATGTACGCCAACACGGTCTTCACCAACGTGGCGCTCACCGACGACGGCGACGTGTGGTGGGAGGGCATGACCGAGGAGAAGCCCGCGCACCTGATCGACTGGAAGGGCAACGACTGGACCCCCGAGTCGGAGACCCCGGCGGCGCACCCCAACGCCCGGTTCACCGTCCCGGCCGCCCAGTGCCCGACCATCGCTCCCGAGTGGGAGGACCCGGCGGGTGTGCCGATCTCGGCCATCCTCTTCGGCGGTCGCCGCGCCAGCGCGGTTCCGCTGGTGACCGAGTCCTTCGACTGGCAGCACGGCGTCTTCCTGGGCGCGAACGTCGCCTCGGAGCAGACCGCCGCGGCCGAGGGCACGGTCGGCAAGCTGCGTCGCGACCCCTTCGCGATGCTGCCGTTCTGCGGCTACAACATGGGTGACTACTTCGCCCATTGGCTGGAGGTCGGCGAGAAGGCGGCCGACGCGTCCAAGCTGCCGAAGATCTACTACGTCAACTGGTTCCGGAAGAACGCCGACGGCAAGTTCGTCTGGCCGGGCTTCGGTGAGAACAGCCGGGTGCTGAAGTGGATCGTCGAACGCCTGGTCGGCGAGGCCGAGGGCGTCGAGACGCCGATCGGCACGCTGCCGACCCAGGACGCGCTGGACCTGGACGGCCTCAGCATCGACCAGGCCGACCTGGACCTGCTGCTGAGCGTCGACCCGGCGATCTGGAAGCAGGAGGCGGCGCTCATTCCCGAGCACCTGGAGCTGTTCGGCGAGCACACGCCGAAGGCGCTGTGGGACGAGTACGAGAAGCTGACCGGCCGCCTGGGCTGAGCTGCTCCTCGCTGACGAACAGCTGATCAGGCCTCAGGCCTGGATCGCCTCGCGTGCCGCCGTGTGGAAGTCCATACGGCGGCACGCGAGCATCGCCGTCCGGGTGTCCTGCTGCGCGGCGGCGACCACGAGCACGCGCCCCGCCAGGTCGAAGGCGAGCGAGTGGAGCGCGGCGAGGTCGTTCGTGTAGGGGATGGCGGCGCGCGGCGGCAGGCCCGCGCCGAGCTCGGCTATCCGCGCTGTGAGCGCGGCGGCGGCGTCCTGCAGAGCGGGGTCGCCGGTGCGCGCCTGCAGCTCGCGGGTGACATCGAGCAGCGCGGTGAGGTGACCGGCCAGCTGGCCGAGTTGGCCGCTGCGGGCACGCGGGGGCAGGGCGGCGTCGGTGCGCGGACGTGCGGCGTAGGCGCGCCGCGGCACGGGTCGGGTCTTCGGCTGCTCGTACATGGGAACAGCCTAGCTTGGACTTTGTCTAAAACACGTTTCCGTCTCGCACTGCGAGCGTTCCGGATCGGTTACGGCCGGCCGGTCACGGCTGTGAGTAGCCGTCCAGGAAGACGCCGATCTTGTGGATCGCCTCGGTCAGGTCCTCTGCGTGCGGGAGGGTGACCAGGCGGAAGTGGTCAGGGTCGGGCCAGTTGAAGCCGGTGCCCTGGACCACGTAGATGTGCTGCTGCTTGAGCAGGTCCAGCACCATCTGGGCGTCGTCCTTGATCTTGTAGACCTTCGGATCGAGCCGCGGGAAGGCGTAGAGCGCGCCCTTCGGCTTGACGCAGGAGACGCCGGGAATCTCGTTCAGCAGCTTCCAGGCGATGTCGCGCTGCTCGCGCAGCCGGCCGCCGGGGAGGATCAGGTCCTTGATGCTCTGCCGCCCGCCGAGCGCCGCGGCGATCGCGTGCTGCGAGGGCATGTTGGCGCACAGCCGCATGGTGGCCAGCGTGGTCAGGCCCTCGATGTAGCTGCGGGCGTCCTCGCGCGGGCCGGAGATCGTCATCCAGCCGGAGCGGAAGCCCGCGACGCGGTAGGCCTTGGACAGGCCGTTGAAGGTCAGGCAGAGCAGGTCCGGCGCGAGCGTGGCCGTGGAGGTGTGCTCGGCCTCGTCGTAGAGGATCTTGTCGTAGATCTCGTCGGAGTAGACGATCAGATCGTGCCGGCGGGCGATCTCGACCAGGCCTTCGAGCAGCTCGACCGGGTAGACGGCACCGGTCGGGTTGTTCGGGTTGATGATCACGATGCCGCGGGTCCGGTCGGTGATCTTCGCCTCGATGTCGGCGAGATCCGGATACCAGTCGGACTGCTCGTCGCAGCGGTAGTGCACGGCCGTCCCGCCGGAGAGGCTGATCGACGCCGTCCAGAGCGGGTAGTCCGGGGAGGGGACCAGGATCTCGTCCCCGTCGTCCAGCAGGGCCTGCATGGCCATCTGGATCAGCTCGGAGACGCCGTTGCCGATGTAGACGTCCTCGACGGACAGACCGGGCAGGCCGCGCTCCTCGTAGTGCATCACCACGGCGCGGCGGGCGGAGAGCAGGCCCTTGGAGTCGCCGTAGCCGTGAGCGCCGGCGAGGTTGCGCAGGATGTCCTGGAGGATCTCCGGGGGTGCCTCGAAGCCGAAGGGCGCCGGGTTGCCGGTGTTCAGCTTGAGGATGCGATGCCCCTCGTCCTCCAGGCGCATGGCCTCGTCGAGGATCGGGCCGCGGATGTCATAACAGACATTGGCGAGCTTGGAAGACTGGATCACCTGCATACCGATGCACCCTAACGCCTTGCCATCCAGCCCGCCCGGTGATTTTCGCCATGCCGGACATTGACGAGGGCCAGCGTGAGGCCGACCGTCCAGCCCAGCACCAGGCCCCAGCCCGCCCCGGCGAGCGCCCCGGTCACCGGATAGCCGGTCCAGCCCAGCGGCCCGGCCGCCACCATGCGCGCCTCCGTCAGCCCACGGAACACCCCGGCGACCGCCCCGCCGAGCACCACGGCCCGCCAGCCGGTGAAGAGGCGGTGGGCCCGGGAGGAGGAGGGGTGATACAGCACGTGCTTGCGCAGGACGAGGGCGACGGTGGCCAGTAGCAGCAGCGCGGCGAAGTCCTCGCACCAGGTGTAGGCCCAGGTCGTCTCCCCACGCGGGTTCGGCCGCAGCCCCGGCAGGAAGAGTGGTGCGCCCAACGCGGCGGGCCGCAGCGTCCCGCCGAACGCGGCCGTCAGTCGGAGCCACACGCTGTCCGTGCCGAGTGCCAGCACCAGCAGCGAGGCCGCGGTGACGCCGGCCGGCAGGACGGCGCGGAGACGGCCGAGGCCGAGCCGGCCGAGGCTGGAGCGGACAAGGCTGAGGCGAGTGAGGTTGAAGCGATCGAGGGTGAGGCGATCGAGACGGAGGGCGTCTGGCCGGAGGGCGTCGAGCCGGGGGCGCGGGAGGCGGTCGAGGCGGAGGCTGTCGAGTCGCGGACGGGAGGCATCGGGAGCGGCCATGGGCGGACTGTAGTCGCGCTGCTGAACGGGCGTTCCAGCTCGGTGATGTTGATACAGAATCAGGACATCACCCCTCTGTGTACGCCCGCGTCGACGATCTACGATCGGCAGGGTCTCAGGGGGAGGGCCTAGTGCGGCGTCGTCTACGTCGGTGGCTGGTGGGTCTGGTGGTGCTCGCGTGTGCGGCGGGACTGCTGGTGAAGGTCGGCACTCCGGCGGCGCACGGGGTGACCGGGCAGCGCTTCCTGACGGACGCGCAGGGCCGGGCGCTGATGCTCTACGGCCTGGACGCGGACGGCACCAGCGCGGTCTCCTCCCCACGCGCCGCGTCGGCGGAGTACGGGCTACTGGGCGACAACCTCACTCGCATCACGCTGAGCTGGAGCCGGGTCGAGCCGAAGCCGGGACGGTACGACGACGCGTATCTGGCCGGCGTCGCGCAGCGGATCGCCTGGTACGCCGGGCAGGGCTTCCACGTCGTGCTCGCGATGCAGCAGGACGCCGTCGGTCCGCCGGGCACCCCGATCGCGGCAGCACCGACGAACGAGGCGCGCACCCGCGCGACGGACGAGTTCTGGCGCACCCGAGGCGACGACCCCGGCCTGCAGGACCGCTTCACGGCGGCGTGGGCGCATGTCGCACGCTACTTCGGGACCTACGTCTCGCGGCACGGGCTGAAGCCGGACCCGATCCTCGGCTTCGACCTGCTGGACCGCCCGTGGGGCGGCTCGGTCGAGGGCGCGGCCTTCGAAACGGGCCCGCTGGCGCGGCTCTACGAGCGGCTGATCAACGGACTGCGGACTGTTGACTCGGTTCACTGGCTCTTTGTGGAGCCGGAGGCTGTCACAGCGGAATGGGGCCTGCCGAGTTCACTCCCGTACTTGGTCGATCCGCGGCGCGGCGAGGCGAGGATCGGCTACGCGCCGCAGCTCTACCCGGCGCCGCTGGATCCCGGCGGCCGGTACACAGGCGGGAGCGTCTTCCCGACGGACCGCGCGCTCGCCTCCTGGGCGATCCAGGTCAGGCGCACGGCGAAGCGGCTGGACGCGCCGGTCCTGCTGGGTGGCTGGGGCCTGGACACCACCGCCCCCGGCGCGCACCTGTACGTGGACCACGTCCAGCAGTTGATCGACCAGCTGATGATCGGCGCGGCGTTCTACAGCGCGGCGCCGGGCGCGTGGTCGCCCTGGGAGCACGCCGGAAAGCCGGCGGAGATCGCCGGAGTCCTGGAGACCGCGTACCCGCGGGCGGTGGCGGGAGTCCCGGTGGAGTTCGACTACGACAAGGGCACGCTGGTCTTCACCCTGCAGTTCCGCGACGCGGCGGGCGTGAGCGGCCCGACCGAGATCTACCTCCCTCCGTCGGACTTCCCGCGCGGCCCACAGGTCGACTTCGACGCGGAGATCACCAGCTCCTGGGACCCTGTCCGCCACGTGCTCTCCCTGACGGTGAACCACCCCCAGCCAGGCACGGTCCACACGCTCCACCTGACACCAGCGGTGCCGGCCCGAACGTTCGCTTGAGACAGCTGCCGCAGGTAGTTGCACCACCAGGGGCGCGGGGAACTGCGCGACAAGCCACCCTGTGCGGATGGCCCTGCGCGTTCGGGGCTCTACCTCGCAGGGTGGCTTGTCGCGCAGTTCCTCGCGCCCCTATGGTTCCCGTCGGATCGAGTGGCCAGGGACGGCGTCGGTGCGCTTGCCGTCGTCGATCACCGGCACACCGTTCACGAAGACGTACGGAATCCCGCGCGGCAAGCGTCTCGGCTCGGTGAACGTCGCCTCGTCCGTCACGGACGCGGGGTCGAAGAGGACCACGTCCGCGTGCCAGCCGACACGGATCTGACCGCGGTCGCGCAGACGCAGGCGGCGGGCCGGCGTCGCGGAGAGGTGCCGGACGCACTCCGCCAGGCCGAGGACGCCCTGCTCGCGTAGGTACCTGCCGAGGTAGCGCGGGAACGTGCCGTACGCGCGTGGGTGCGGGCGGTCGCCCGTCAGCAGGCCGTCGCTGCCGCCGCAGTGCGCGTCGTGGCGCATGATCGCGCGGACGTTCTCCTCGTGGCCGACGTGCTGCAGGATCGTCGTGCCGAGCCCGTCCCGCGTCAGCAGCCCCGTGAACGCGGCGAAGGGATCGACGCCGTCCCCTGCCGCGACCTGGCGGACCGTCAGCCCCACGGTCCACCGTAGGGTCGGCTCGCGTACGCCGCTGATCTGCACGGTGTCCCAGTCGGCGACCACGCCGTGGCAGCCGTCGGAGCCGTGCACCTCCAAGTCCTCGCGGATGCGAGCCAGCGCGGCCGGGTCGGACAGCCGGCGCAGCGTCTCCTCCGGGCCGCCGGCCGCCGCCCAGCCGGGCAGCAGCGCGGCGAGCGTCGTGGAGCCGGGGAGGTAGGGGTAGCTGTCCAGGGTGAGGTCGACGCCGGCGGCTGCCGCCGCGTCCAGCAGTGCCAGCAACTCGCCTGCACGGCCCCGGTTGACCTCGAAGTTCATCGTCGCGTGCGCCAGGTGCAGCGCGCAGCCCGAGGCCCGAGCCACCGCGATCATCTCCGCGTAGGCCTCCAGCGCACCCGCGCCGTAGGAGCGGTGGTGCGGGCAGTAGTAGGCGTCGTGTGCGGCCAGTACCTCGCAGAGCGCGATGAGTTCGGCGGTGTCGGCGTACATCCCCGGTGTGTACGTCAGCCCGGAGGACATGCCGACCGCGCCCTCGGCCAGGCCCTGCGCGAGCAGCCGCCGCATCCGCTCCAGCTCGTCCGGTGTCGCGGCGCGGTCCTCCCAGCCCAGGACGAGGGCGCGCAGCGTGCCCTGCGGGACCAGGTAGGCGGCGTTCACGGCGATGCCCTGGTCCAGCCGGTCGAGGTACTCGCCGACGCTGCGCCAGTTCCAGTCGAAGTCCCCGCCGCCAGGTCCACCCGGGTCGCCGTTCCAGCCGGCGATCTGGCGGCGCAGACCGGCGAGCGTCGCGTCGTCGACCGGCGCGTAGGAGAGACCGTCCTGGCCGAGCACCTCCAGCGTGACACCCTGCGCGACCTTGGCTTCGTGTGACGGGTCGGTCAACAGGGCCAGGTCGGAGTGCGCGTGCATGTCGATGAAGCCCGGCGCGAGCGCCAGCCCGTCGGCGTCGACGACGCGTCCGCCGCCGGGCCGCGGCCCGCCGGACGTCTCCTCGTGCAGTGCCGTGACCCTCCCGCCGTCGAGGACCACGTCCGCGCGGTACGGTTCGCCACCGCTGCCGTCGACGACGAGCGCGCCGCGCAGGACCGTGCGCATCAGAAGAAGGTGCGGATGTAGTCGACGACCGTGCCGTCGTCGCTGACCTCGGGGATCAACTGCCACTTCTCGAAGGCCGTGCACGGGTGCGAAAGACCGAGGCAGACCCAGTCGCCGACCTCCACCCGCGCGTCGGGACCGACCGTCACGAACGCGTGCTGGTCCGACAGCTTGCTGACGCTGAGGTTCCCCGCGTCGCGGACGACGCCGGTCCTGGCCTCGCGGATCTGCAGCGGCAGCGGCAGGCCCAGGTCGTAGGGGACGTCCCGCTTGCCCGCGTTCACGAGGGCCAGGCCAGGCTCGGGGCGGGAGACGACCTGCGTCCACAGCTCCAGGGCGGGGACGAAGTGTTCGGCCTCGTCGGTCAGCGGCGTGATCCGGGCGTAGTGCAGGTGGTCGTGGGTGACGTAGGCGCCGGATCGGAGCTGCCGCAGGACCGGGCGGGAGAGCTCCAGCGCCTCCTCGGTCAGCGCGGCCGCCACCAGGTCGAAGTGCTCGCTGCCGCCCGCGCTCACGATGATCTCGTCCGCACGGTCGAAGTAGCCCAGGGTGTCGAAGAGGTGGGCGGTTTTCACCAGCTCGGAGAGCCAGCCCTTCACGGCCGTCCGCGCCGCGTCGACGTCCGGCAGTGTGCCCTCGTAGCCGGCGACGCCGACCAGACGCAGCTGGGTCGAGGCCAGGACGGCCTGGGCGACCTCGTCGGCCTCGGCCCAGGAACGCACGCCGGTGCGGGAACCGACCGCGCCCAGTTCCACCACGACGTCGACCCGGTGGGTCAGCGCCGCGTCCATCAGCTCGACGCCGCGCACCGAGTCGACGTAGCAGACGAAGCGGAAGTCGGGGTCCGCCGCCAGCTCGGTGCCGAGCCAGCGCAGCGCGGGCGCGTCGACCAGCTCGTTGGCGAGGAAGATCCGCTGGACCCCGAAGTGCCGGTACATCCGGACATGGCTCGGCGTGGCCGCGGTAATACCCCAGGCGCCCAGCTCCAGCTGGCGCTGGAACAGCTGCGGCGCCAGCGGCGTCTTGCCGTGCGGGGCGTGGGCGAGGCCGTGGCGTCGGGCCCAGGCAGCCATCAGTTCGAGGTTGTGCGCGAGCGCCCGCGAGCCCAGGGTGAGCAGGGGAGTGGAGAAGCCGTCCTCGAAGAGGTTCAGCTTCGCGGCGCGCATCGCGCTGACGGTCGCGTCGGTCGCGGGCGGCATGCCCTTGAAACGCCAGTCGACGGCGGTCTTGTCCAGCGCGTCGAGCGCGGCCCGGTCCATGGACGGACTCCTCTGCTCACGTGAGCTCTTCTGCAATTGCACGGCTTGCAACGCTGATTGCATATCCTGCCCGACGGCAGCACGTCGGAGAACCCCAAGGAGCGAGCAACCGTGAGCAAGAACGTGATCCGCACCGATCAGGCACCCACTCCTGTGGCCAGCTTCTCGCAGGGCGTCGCCAAGGGCGGGCTGCTGCAGGTCGCCGGGCAGGTCGGCTTCGACCCGGCCACCGGAACCCCTGTCGGCCCCGGCCTCACGGAGCAGATCGAGCAGACGCTGCGCAACGTCGAGGCCGTGCTGACGGCGGGCGGCGCCGGCTGGGGGGACGTGCTGATGATGCGGGTCTACCTGACCGACACCGCGCACTTCCCCGAGCTGAACGCGGCCTACGACGCCTGGTTCGCGAAGGCGCTGCCGGAGGGCGGCTTCCCGGCCCGCACCACTGTGTACGTCGGTCTGCCGGCCGGCCTGCTCGTCGAGATCGACGCCCTGGCCGTCACCGCAGGCTGACATGCCGTCGCCCGCCGCCTCCCTCGAAGGGAAGCGGCGGGCGAGGCGCTTTCGAGGTGCCGACTACGGCATGGCGTTCGTGAACGCGCCCTCGTTGTTGGCGAACTCGTTGCCGTTGCTCGCGTCCCAAGCGGTCGACCAGGTCATCACACCGCCGATGGTGGGCCAGGTGGTGCTGGGCTTGAAGGTGCCGCAGCCCGTTCCCTTGGCGAGGCAGTTCAGCGCGTTCTCCACGACGGAGGGGGAGACGTAGCCGCTGCCCGCCGCCCGGCTGGACGCCGGGACGCCGATGCCGACCTGGTTCGGGCTGAGGCCCGCCTGGATGGCGGTGCAGGCGAGGCTGGTGATGAAGTCGACGTTGCCCTCGGAGTAGACGCCGCCGTCACACCCGTTCATCGAACCCGAGTTGTAGTACTGGGTGTTCATGATGGTGAGGATGTCCTTCACCTGCAGCGCGGTGGCCAGGTAGTCGGACGAGGCGCTGAGCACGTCGATCGTCTGCGGGGCCATCGTCAGGATGAAGCCCGAGCCGGCCTTCGCCGCCAATTGGTGCAGCGCGGAGGCCATGTAGGTGGGGTTGAGGCCGTTCTCCAGGTCGATGTCCACGCCGTTGAAGCCGTACTGCTGCATGATCGCGTACGCGCTGTTGGCGAAGGCGGTGGCCTGTGCCGCGTTGGTGATCGAGATCGTGCCGTTCTGGCCGCCGACCGAGAGGATCACCTTCTTGCCCTGCGCCTGCTTGGCGGCGATGTCCGCCTTGAACTGGGCGTCGGTGTAACCACCGAGCTTGCCCTGCAGCGTGCTGTCGAGCGAGAAGGTGATACCGCCGTCACCGGCCGCGTCCGCGTTGGCGAAGGCCACCGCGATGAGGTTGTATTGGCCGTTGACGTCGCTGATCTTCTGGTCGGTCGCGCCGTTGTCGAAGTCCTGCCAGTAGCCGGTGACCCAGTGCTTCGGCTTGCCGCCCGTGCCGCCGGTCGAGGTCGCCGTGGGGGAGGGCGAGGAGCTCGACGAGGCGGACGGGCTCGACGAGGCGCTCGCGCTGGGGGACGCGGAGGCCGAGGCGCTCGCGCTCGGCGAGGACGAGCTGCTCTGCGTCGGGCTCGGGCTGGAGCCGGCCGCGCCGCTCAGCACCACGTCGTCCGCGTAGTAGGTGGACTGCCCGTACCAGCCGTGCAGGTAGATGGTCACGCTGGTGGTGGACGCGCCCGTCTTGAAGCTGGTGGTCAGCTGGTTCCAGGCGTTGGTGCTGGACCAGGTGCTGACGTCGGTCGTGCCGTCGCCCTGGGTGCCGAGGTAGACGTAGGGGCCGTTGACCCAGGCGCTCAGCGTGTAGGACGAGTTCGGCTGGACGCTGATCGTCTGCGTGCACTGCGCGTCGTCGGAGCTGGTGGGGGTGGCAGCGAGCGCGTGGGAGCCGGAGTGGACCGTCGTCGTGCTGACGGTCGCGGTACCGGCGGCGCAGTTCCAGTTGGCCAGCGAGCCGGTCTCGAAACCGGGATTGACCACGAGGTTGGTGGTGTCGGCACTGGCGCCGCCACCGAGGGCGACCAGGCCGGTGAGGCCCAGGCCCAGCGCGGCCACGGAGGCCAGCGCGGCGTTCATGAGACGGGGGGATGGCATAAAGGTCTGTCCTCAACTGTGGGGGAAGCGGGGAAAGACGAGAAGTGAAGCCCGCCACACAAGTTGGACTAGACCAGTAGGCATGTCAAGAGGCCGGTTCCAGCCTTAAGGTCGAGTTAAGGTGTTGCCGCACAGGGAAGTTGGCTGATCAGAGCGGTACGTACGCTCCCCAATGGCGCCGAACTGGTCCAGACCGCAAACGGAAGCTTCGCTTCAGTCGCGATCCGGACCAGCTGCCGCTCGTGTCGCTCAGTCCTCGCTGGACTTGGCCCAGAGATTGAGATCGGCGTCGGTCGCGTACCGCTCGATTTCAGCCAGCTCCTCGTCCGTCAGCGGGGCGCCCTGCACCGCGGCGACGTTGGTCTCCAGCTGCGCCACGGACGAGGCGCCGATCAGCGCAGAGGTCATCCGCGGGTCGCGCAGCAGCCAGCTCAGCGCCAGCTGCGCCATCGACTGGCCCCGGCCGGCCGCGATCTCGTTCAGCCCGCGCAGCTTGGCCAGCGTCTGCTCGTCGATCGTCGCCGGGTCGAGCGACTTGCCCTGCGCGGCGCGCGAGTCCGCGGGGATGCCGTGCAGGTAGCGGTCGGTGAGGATGCCCTGCGCCAGCGGCGCGAAGCCGATGCAGCCGGCGCCCTCCTCCTCCAGCACGTCGAGCAGGCCGTCGTCCTCGATCCAGCGGTTCAGCATCGAGTAGGAGGGCTGGTGGATCAGCAGCGGCACGCCCAGTTCGCGCAGGATCGCCGCGGCCTCGCGGGTCTTCTCCGCGCTGTAGGAGGAGACGCCGACGTAGAGCGCCTTGCCCTGCTGGACGGCGGACGCGAGCGCGCCCATCGTCTCCTCCAGCGGGGTCTCCGGGTCGAAGCGGTGCGAGTAGAAGATGTCGACATAGTCCAGACCCATCCGCGTGAGCGACTGGTCCAGGCTCGCGGTCAGGTACTTCCGTGAACCCCACTCGCCGTACGGGCCGGGCCACATGTCATAGCCGGCCTTGGTCGAGATGACCAGCTCGTCACGGAAGGGCCGGAAGTCGGCGGCCAGGTGCCGTCCGAAGTTCGCCTCCGCCGAGCCGTAGGGCGGGCCGTAGTTGTTGGCCAGGTCGAAGTGGGTGACGCCCAGGTCGAACGCGCGGCGCAGGATCGTGCGCTGGGAGTCGAGGGTCCGGTCGTCGCCGAAGTTGTGCCACAGGCCGAGCGAGATCTCGGGCAGCTTGAGTCCGCTGCGGCCGGTCCGGCGGTACTTCATCGAGCCGTCGTACCGGGTCTCGGCAGGCCGATAGGGAGCGGGGATCATGGGGGCCTCTCCATCAGGAATTTGTCTCCTGGCTGAACATTAACCGGCGGGGAGTATGGTGACCCCGCACGGGCGAGCACATGGAGGGGCCGACGTCATGGATCTCGGGAAGTTGGTCCGGCGCACGCCGCTGCTCCGGAACGCCGTCTACGGTCTCTACGGCTACCGCGTCGAGGCCCACCTCGACCGTGCCCGCGTCCCGCGCCACGTCGGCGTCATGCTGGACGGCAACCGTCGCTGGGCCCGCGCCGCGGGCATGTCCACGAAGGACGGCCATCAGAGCGGCGCGGACAAGATCCCCGAGTTCCTCAGCTGGTGCGAGGAGACCGGCGTCGAGGTGGTCACCCTCTGGCTCCTCTCCACGGACAACCTGACCCGACCGGCGGACGAGCTGGTCCCGCTGCTCGGCATCATCGAGGAGGCCGTCCGCGGCATGGCGGCCGAGGGCCGCTGGCGGGTGCATCCGGTCGGCGCGCTGGACCTCCTCCCCGAGTCGACGGCGGCGGTCCTCAAGGCGGCCGACCAGGAGACTTCGGACCGTGACGGACTTCTCGTCAACGTCGCTGTCGGTTACGGCGGTCGGCACGAGATCGCGGAGGCGGTCCGGAAGCTGCTCCAGGAGCAGGCAGCGGCGGGGACGCCGCTGGAGCAGGTCGCCGAGATGATCGACGTGGAGCAGATCGCCCGTCACCTCTACACGTCCGGCCAGCCGGACCCGGACCTGGTCATCCGCACGTCCGGAGAGCAGCGGCTCTCCGGCTTCCTGCTGTGGCAGTCGGCGCACTCGGAGTTCTACTTCTGCGAGGCGTACTGGCCGGCCTTCCGCAAGGTCGACTTCCTCCGCGCCCTCCGCGACTACGCCGCGCGGAACCGTAGGTACGGCGGCTGACGCCCACTCTGGGCAAGCGGGGCCGTTGCACCATCCAGGGGCGCGGGGAACTGCGCGAGAAACCACCCTGTGCGGATGGCCCTGCTCGTTCGGATCAGTCCCTGGGTGGGAGGGGGCACCCCCGGCCGAAGGCTGGGGGATTGTCGCTCAGTTCCCCGCGCCCCTGATGGTGCAACGGGTCGTCTGAGCGCACAGTTCTCCTCGCGCCCCTGACGGGTCGCCCCGTGAACATCCGTCGGCAAGATTCTGACTTCTGCATGGCTTTGGCGATCGAGGGGAATACCGGAGTCAGACCGTGACCTCGGCCATCGGGGCTGGGGGGCACGGCGACCGCGGGTGGCAGCGGGCCACTCGCCCGGGAGGCCCTGTGGTCAGTTCCAAGAGCCGCCGGAGCATGCACGACCGGCGCACGTACGTCCTCGACACCAGTGTCCTGCTGGCTGACCCGAGCGCCATGACCAGGTTCGAGGAGCACGAGGTCGTGCTGCCCGTGGTCGTGGTGACCGAGTTGGAAGCCAAGCGGCACCACCCGGAGCTCGGCTACTTCGCCCGGCAGGCCCTGCGGCTGCTGGACGACTACCGAGTCCGCTACGGCCGGCTGGACGCGCCCATTCCCGTGGGCGACCTCGGCGGCACGATCAGGGTCGAGCTGAACCACACCGATCCTTCCGTTCTCCCTGCCGGCTACCGGCTGGGCGACGCCGACACCCGGATCCTCGCGGTGGCGAGGAACCTGCAGGCCGAGGGGTACGACGTCACGGTCGTCTCCAAGGACCTGCCGCTCCGTGTGAAGGCCTCGTCCGTCGGCCTGTTGGCCGAGGAGTACCGGGCCGAGCTGGCCGTCACGTCCGGCTGGACCGGAATGTCCGAGTTGGCCGTCAGTGCCGAGGAGGTTGACGGACTGTTCACAAGCGATGTCGTCGATATCGCGGACGCGCGCGAGCTCCCGGTTCACACCGGCCTGGTGCTGACATCCGAGCGCGGCCGCGCGCTGGGACGCGTCACCGCCGACGGACGTGTCCGGCTGGTGCGCGGGGACCGTGAGGCCTTCGGGCTGCGCGGGCGCAGCGCCGAGCAGCGCGTCGCGCTGGACCTGCTGCTGGACCAGGAGGTCGGCATCGTCTCGCTCGGCGGGCGGGCCGGCACCGGCAAGTCCGCGCTGGCGCTCTGCGCCGGCCTGGAGGCCGTGCTGGAGCGGCGGCAGCACCGCAAGGTGATGGTCTTCCGGCCGCTCTACGCGGTGGGCGGGCAGGAGTTGGGATACCTGCCCGGCTCCGAGTCCGAGAAGATGAGCCCCTGGGCCCAGGCCGTCTTCGACACGCTCTCCGCAGTGACCACCCCTGACGTGATCGAGGAGGTGCTCTCCCGCGGAATGCTGGAGGTGCTGCCGCTCACCCACATCCGCGGCCGCTCGCTCCACGACGCCTACGTGATCGTGGACGAGGCGCAGTCGCTCGAGCGCAACGTGCTGTTGACCGTGTTGTCCCGAATTGGCCAGGGATCGCGGGTTGTTCTGACCCACGATGTCGCCCAGCGGGACAACCTGAGGGTCGGTCGGCACGACGGCGTGGTCGCGGTCGTCGAGAAGCTGAAGGGACATCCGCTCTTCGCGCACGTCACGCTCACCCGTTCGGAGCGCTCGCCGATCGCCGCACTGGTGACCGAGATGTTGGAGGACATTAACCCCTGAGACGTCCCGAATCGACCCTGCGAGCCGGAAGGGCACAGCATCGTAACGATTCGTCAGACGATAGGCGAGTGACTCGCGAGAATTAGCGGCCCACTGAGCCGTGTGAGCTTCGCCACTCAATGGGGAATTGCGCTTGCGCGCCGCCGTGCGGCAGTCTGTGGGGTCTGTCAGGCCCTGCGTGCGGCATGGCGTGCAAGCGCTCCACCCACTGAGCACCACCCAGCTTGCGTTCCACTCAATACAACTGAACAACGTGAGGCCGCACGCCGCCCGATCAGTAGGCGCTCCGGGAGACCGGAGTGTCGCGGGCCCGCGTCTTCCGTGACCAGTGCACCGGGGAGGCCAGCGTCAGGGGCGGGGTTCGTCCGTTCGGTCACCAGGCGGGCGACGCTGGAAGGAAACCATGTGAACCGGATTTCGGTTCGGGGGATGGCCGTGGCCTCCGCCACCGCCGTGACTGCTGTTGGCGCCGTCGTCGGTGTCGCCTCGGGCGACGCGAAGCCGACCCAGGTGTCCGATGTCGCAGGATCCACCCTTCTTGCCGACATCCCGGCGGGCTCCTCGTCGCAGATCGTCGCCGACAACCTGGCGCGCCAGAGCGACGCGCAGCAGTCCGCCGCGCTCGTGACCGCGCAGAAGGCCGCCGCTCAAGTCGCCCGCACCAAGGCTGCCGACGCCGCGCACGCCAAGGCTGCGGCGGAGCAGCGGACCCGGCAGGCGGCCGCGGCCTCGCGTGCCGCTGCTCAGCAGCGGCAGCAGCTGGTGTCCTACAGCCCCGGAACGGTCCAGGCCCTGGCCGCGTCCATCATCGGGGACAACGTCCAGTTCTCGTGCTTCAGCCACATCGTCACCCGTGAGAGCGGGTGGAACTACCGGGCGGTCAACGCCGGCTCCGGTGCCTACGGTCTGGTCCAGGCTCTGCCGGGCGACAAGATGGCCTCGGTCGCTTCGGACTGGCGGACCAACCCCGCGACGCAGATAAAGTGGGGCCTGAACTACATGAACTCCCGCTACGGCAGCCCCTGCGGCGCCTGGTCCTTCTGGCAGGCCCACAGCTGGTACTAGGACTGGAGCCGGTCCGAGCAGAATCTGCTCCAAGCGCGTGGAAGCCCCCGATCCCTGTCCGATCGGGGGCTTCCTACTTCTCCCACGGAGAGGCCGCGTGTGCGGGACGGCCTCGTGGAGGACAGTCCCCGGCGTGGGGGAGCCGTAAACCTGTTTCTTCCGTTTTGCCCAAAAGATGCTGATCTGCTCACCCAGGGTCGACCCGGGTCATCCCTGAGTCACGGCGCGAATCGGTGGGGCTGCCGACGGCGGCCCCGGACCAACCGGTAGCGTTCGAGCCCGAAGCTGGATGAGCGAAGGGGCGGACGGCATGGCAGGCGAGGGCAGCGGCTGGGCGGCGTGGCGCGGGCGGATGGCCCGGCAGCGCGCCGAGGTCGCGCAGGCGGCACCGCCCGACCCGGTGGTCCACGTCCCCGCCGAGCCCCGCCCGGTCGCGCCGCCGCCCCCCGGGCCGGGCGGTGAGCCGATCTACCCGGCCCGTCCCGCCCACGCCTCGGAGGCCGTGCCGTGGACGCTCCGGGTCGCCGCGGAGGGCATGTGGCGGCTGCTGGTCGTCGGCGCGGGGCTCTGGGTGCTGTTCCAGGTGGTCGGCACGCTCAGGATCGTGGCCCTGGCCTTCGTCGCGGCGCTGCTGATCAGCGCGCTGCTGCAGCCGACCGTCTCCTGGCTGCGCCGTCGCGGTGTGCCGCGCGGGCTCGCGACGGCGTTGACCTTCCTCGGCGGCCTGGCCGGCATCGCACTGGTCGCCTGGTTCGTGGTCTGGCAGGTCAGCACCAACCTGAACCAGGTCACCGACCACGTGCAGCAGGGCATCGGGCAGATCCGGCACTGGCTGGAGACCGGGCCGATGCACCTCACCGACAAGCAGATCAACCAGTTCGCGAACCAGCTGACCAAGGTCGTCGGGACCAACAGCGACCAGATCACCTCGTTCGGCTTCTCCACGGTCGGCGTGGTGGTGGAGATCGTGACGGGCGTCTTCCTGGCCGCCTTCTGTACGTTCTTCCTGCTCTACGACGGCGAGCGGATCTGGGGCTGGGTGCTCAAGCTGCTGCCGGTCCGTTCCCGCATCGCCGCGACCGGGGCCGGCCCGCGCGCCTGGGCGACGCTGACCGCGTACGTACGGGGCACGGTGCTGGTCGCCTTCATCGACTCGCTGTCGATCGGCATCGGGATCTACGCGCTGGGCGTGCCGCTGGCGATGCCGATTGCGGTGATCATCTTCCTGGGGGCGTTCGTCCCGCTGGTCGGGGCGCTCGTCACGGGGACGATCGCGGTGCTGATCGGCCTGGTGACCCAAGGGGTCGTCACCGCGGCGCTGGTCCTGGCGGTGCTGCTGGGCGTCCAGCAGATCGAGGGCCACGTCCTGCAGCCGCTGATCCTCGGCCGCGCGGTCCGGATCCACCCGCTGGCGGTGATCCTCGCGGTGGCCTGTGGCTCGATCGTCGGCGGCATCGGCGGCGCGATCGTGGCGGTCCCGCTGGTCGCGGTGACCAACACGGTGGTCGGGTACCTGCGCCAGCGCTACCAGGTCGACGAAAACGTCCGCGCGGCGCTTGCCGCGGCGTCCGTACCTGAATGACTTGCAGGACCTAGGGGCGCGAGGCGCCTCGCGCCCCTGAGGTGTGTACTCGTATGCCTCAGGCGATGCGGCCCTCGGCCTCGAGCGTCACGCCCACGGCCTGGATCACCGCGGCGATCTTGACCGCGGCCTGGACGACCTCGCGGTCGACGCCCGCCCCGCGGAGCACCTGCTCGTGCGAGTCCAGGCACTGACCGCAGCCGTTGATCGCCGAAACCGCCAGCGACCACAGCTCGAAGTCGACCTTCTCCACGCCCGGGTTGCCGATGACGTTCATCCGCAGGCCGGCCCGCATCGTGCTGTACTCCTTGTCGGAGAGCAGATGCAGCGTCCGGTAGTAGACGTTGTTCATCGCCATGATCGCCGCCGCGGCCTTCGCCGCGTCGTACGCCTCCGGCTTCAGGTTCGCCCGCGCCTCCGGCTCCAGCTCCGCCAGCACGCGCTCGCTGCGCGAGGCGATCGCACAGGCCAGAACCGTGCCCCAGAGCTGCTGCTGCGGCAGGTCCACGTTGCCGATGACCGAGCCCAGGTTGAGCTTGAGGTCCTTGGCGTAGTCCGGCAGGGCCGCCTTCAGTTCGTCGAGGGCCATGCGGTCACTCCCCCGAGAGCAGCGCGACCGCGTCCAGGGTCTGCTCGCCCTTGTTCCAGTTGCACGGGCACAGCTCGTCGGTCTGCAGCGCGTCGAGGACCCGCAGGACCTCCTTGGGGTTGCGGCCCACGGAGCCCGCGGTGACCATCACGAACTGGATCTCGTTGTTGGGGTCCACGATGAAGACCGCGCGCTGGGCGGTGCCGTCCGCAGCCTCGACGCCGCAGTCGCGCATCAGCTCGTGCTTGATGTCGGCCAGCATCGGGAAGGGCAGGTCGCGCAGGTCCTTGTGGTCCTTGCGCCAGGCGTGGTGCACGAACTCGGAGTCGCCGGAGACGCCGAGGATCTGGGCGTCGCGGTCGGCGAACTCGTTGTTGAGCTTGCCGAAGGCCGCGATCTCGGTGGGGCACACGAAGGTGAAGTCCATCGGCCAGAAGAAGACCACCGACCAGCCCTTGGAGTCCTCGGACGAGAACTCCTTGATTTCCAGCTTGTCGTCGGAGGGGCCGACGACGCCGTTGAGCTTCCAAGCCGGGAACTGGTCACCGATCGTAAGCACGTGCTGTCTCCTGTGAGGGTTGGGGAGTGTGCCCCTCAATCTCACACAGTGGACACTGATCGGGGAAATTGGTGTTGCCGCTGGTACTGATAGGCCATTCCGATCAGTGCTGATCAGTTGAGCGGGAACGCCAGCCGTAGCAGGTGGCCGTTGAGCGGCCATTGGGCCTGTTCGAGCCAGAGCGCGCCGTCGGAGGTGACGATCGGAGCGCCGGATCGGGTGGGTTGGAGCCACTGGCCCCGGTCGGACGCGGGCATGTCGAAGCCGCGGGCGGCGGCGGCCCCGAGCGGGGTGATCTCGTAGTAGTAGCTGTGCCCGATCGGCACCGCGCCGCTGGTCGAGCCGTTCACCAGGGTCCAGAAGTTGCCGGACTTGTCGAGTACGGGGGCGCCCCACTCGCCGGTGTCGGGGCTGGGCAGGGTGCCCAGCTGCTTGAATCCGCCGCCGGGCCCGATCGCGAGGTAGCACGACTTCCCATTGCTGCCGACGCCGCAGATCGCGTCCTCGACGAAGTGCCCGGTGCCGTTGCCTGCGAGGTAACGGCCGGACACGCCGACGGGATTGGTGAAGAGCGTGGCCTGGCCGTCCGTGCCGATCTCGACGACGTCGGAGTGGAAGTTCCCGCTCCCCAGCGCCCACATGGACCCGTTCGCCCCCGGTACCAGATCGGTGAGGTCGGGGGCGCCGGAGGGGGCGTGGTAGGTGGTGATCGTTCCCCCGGAGGAGATGCGGGAGACCACGGTGTCGCTCGCGTAGCCGGCGCAGCTGGCCCAGACGTAGCCGTCCGTCGCGGCGGAGAGGTCGTTGGGCGGGGTCAGGCAGGCGGCAGGGTTGGCGAAGGAGGCGAAGAGCCCGCTCGACGGAGTGAAGCGGATCAGCACCGGGCCGGTGAGGGAGCCGCCGGTGCTGTCTCCCTCCAGCCACAGGTCACCGGCGCCGTCGAAGGCGAGTGGGCCGGTGAAGCTCAGTGGGCCCGTAGTTCCCGGTGCTGCCTGCCGGTAGGTCTGGATCGCCTGTGTCTTCGGGTCGACCGCCTCGATTTCCGTGTGCAGTCCCGAGGTGTCCCAGCCGACCAGCGAGAGGCGCCCGTCCAGGCCGAGGACCGGGCCGTCCGCCGCGTTCCCCCGCGTCGGCACGTCGGTGACCGCGAACGGCGGGAAGGGTCCGGCTGCGTGGGCGAGCGGGAAGCGCTTGCTGATGATCTTGCTGTTCGAGGCGTTGATGCCCAGGGCCGGGATCTTGAGCGTCCCGCCCGCGTCGAGCGTGCCGTCCAGCGTCCACCACGGGTTGGCTTTGACGTCCGCGGAGAGGTCCAGTCCGGGGTCGAGATTCACGGTCGGGCCGGTCAGCCCGTACAGGGCCAGTGTCAACCGGGCGCTGACCGAAACGGCCACGTGCGCGGTGCCTGTGACCATGGGCGGTTGGAAGGTGGCGCTCTCCACCGCCGATGCGATGGGCGAGACGGCGCCGTTCGCGTAGGACAGCCCGGCCGTCGCGGTGAACGACTGGCCCACCGACGTGTTCACACCGGCCTTGCCGCTGAACGCGCCCTGCACGAAGAAGCTGAGGCGCGGCACGACGACCACCGGGATCGGGCCGATCTGCACGTCGAACACGCCCAGCGTGCGCGGGGTCCCCAGCTCGACGGGCGCCAGCGTGCACTGGGCGTTGGCGTCCACGGCGGCGGTGAGGGAGGACGACTCCCGCGCCGTGGCCGTGGCCGAGGCCGTCACGCCGCCCAGCAGGGACCAATGGGTCTGCATGGCCGTCGACAGTGATGCGGTCAGCGTGCCGGTCAGGTGGGCGTTCGCCGTGTTGCCGCACTTGAGGGTCTTGATCCAGGAGGGCAGTCCGACCGCGGGCGTAGGCGAGGCGGCCGGCGAGGTGGCCGGTCCCGCGCCGCTGGTCCCGGGGTCGGCGCCGGGGCTCTGCGAGGCGAAGGCCGCCGCGAAGTTCAACTGCCCCTGGGGAAAAGCCTGACGCAGGGTCGCCGGTACGGCGGTGACGGTCTCGCCGCCGGGCACGATGCGCACCGCGGTGACCTTGGCGAGCAGGCCGTCGGGCGTGTGCGGTCCGATGCCCGCAGCGAGGATCTGACCGGGCGCGTAGCGGGCCGTCCCCCGCACCGCGACGGTCAGTCGGCCGGACGCTCCGGCGACGACCGCCGCGACCGCGGACGCCGCGACCGGGCGGGTCGTCGCAGGGACGCGGGTGAAGTAGTCGACCGTGCGGAGGGTGCTGCTGCCTGCTGCGAGGGTGAGCGTGCCCGGGCCGGGGTTGGGGACGTACGCGGTGCCGTGCGTGTCCTGGACGCTGAGGGCGCTGATCGCGTACGTGCCGGGCAGCAGGTTCGACAGCACCGTCGCCCCGGTCACGGTGCGGTGGTAGCCCGAGGGTCCGGTGAGGTGCACCGACGCCGCGAGTCCGGCGGGCAGATCGGTGATGCGAATGCGCAGCACGGCACGCTTCGCCGCGATTCCTGTGCCGGCGCCCGAGGGGGCCGACTCGGCGCGCGTCGTCGCCGCAGCGGCCGGGACCGCCCCCACGAGTGCCAGGGCCATGACCATCGCAGCCCCGACCGAGGGAGTCAGCGACCGCCGAATGTCCGGGCCCGGCCTGCGGCGTGGCCCGCGGCTCACCGGTTCTGAGGGAAGATCAGTGCCTCGCATCCCGCACCCCCACAGGCCGCGCCCCACGGCCGACAGAAGACCACCCGGAGTCTGAGCCGTCCGAATCCCATCGGGCCCGGCCAGGTTCTGGTGAACCCGCCACGCTCACAAGGAGATTGGACAGACCGACAGCGGCGGTGCGCCGCTGCCCCGAGTGTGAGGACTCCGTGAACACCTCCATCGGATGTTCACGGACTTCGAGACCGAATCGAGACTGGGCAGCGAGGCCGGAGTTGCACGTGCGGCGCGCGGTGCCTACCTGCTCGCGCGCGCGACCTCTGCGGCCTTCAGGCCACGGGTGAGTCCGCGACGCAGCAGGCGGCCGAAGGGCTTCTCGACGAAGCGGTAGATCAGCCAGGAGAGCCCGAGCATGGCGGCGACGGTGACCGTCAGCCGGCCCCACACGCCCAGCCACGCCACGTGCAGCGTGAGTTCCTCTCCCAGCGGGACGCCGATGCTCTGGTGCACCAGGTAGAAGGGGTACGTGAGCGCCCCGGCGACCACCAGCCAGCGCCAGCGGACGCGGGCCAGCGGACCGATCGTGGCGAGCATCAGCATGGCGAGGAAGCCGGTGAGCAGCAGGGCGCACAAGGTCCAGGAGGTCAGCCGGGTGGTGCCGTAGTCGGCGGGGTGGCCGTTGATCCGGATCTGGAGCATGACCATCTCGTACGCCCAGGCCGAGCCCAGCAGGGTCCAGAGCATGAGGTTCTGACCGAAGCGGTACATCAGGTAGACGGCCATGCCGGCCACGAACAGCCCGGCATAGCTGCTGAGCACGAACGTGCCAGGCAGGACCCTCGCACTATTGGCAGGTGTACGACCGTCGCGGAGGCGACCCAGGCCGGTCATCTGCATGCGAAGAGGGAACGCAGGCCGTCGGCAGCTTCCCCTTTCCTGTGGTTTCTGTCAATGCGCGCCCGCGACGTCTGCACTTACCCCGTGAGTGCGCGTTGCGGGCGATAGATCCGGAGATGCCCGTTTGACAGCTACACTCGAAGACCTTGATCGGAGGAAGTTATCAGTAAGGCCCGCGCCACCCGTACCCCCAGCGTCGCCCAGCTCCGCGCCTTCGCGGCCGTCGCCGAGCACCGCCATTTCCGGGAGGCGGCAGCCGGCCTGCGGATCAGTCAGCCTGCGCTGTCCGGCGCGGTCGCCGCACTCGAGGAGTCGCTCGGGGTCCAGCTCGTCGAGCGGACAACCCGAAAGGTGATCATCACGTCGGTGGGGGAGCGGGTGGCCGCGCACGCGCGTGCCGTTCTCGGCGCGCTCAGTGCGCTGACGGAGGAGGTCGACTCGTCCCGGCGGCCGTTCACCGGGCCCCTGCACCTCGGGGTGATCCCGACCATCGCGCCCTACCTGCTGCCGACCGTGCTGCGTCTGGCCCGGGACTGCTATCCCGATCTGGAGCTGCACGTCCACGAGGAGCGGACCCACCAACTCCTGGACGGGGTGGCCACCGGCCGCCTCGACCTGCTGCTCCTCGCCCTCCCCGCAGGCGCGGGACTGGTGGACATCCCCCTCTACGACGAGGACTTCGTCCTGGTCACCCCGCCCGACCACGAGCTGGCCGGCCGCCTGGACGTCCCCCGCGACGTCCTGCTCGACCTGGACATCCTGCTGTTGGAGGAGGGCCACTGCCTCCGCGACCAGGCGCTCGACCTCTGTCGCGAGGTCGGCGCAGAGCCGGGCGCCACGCGGGCGGCCGGACTGTCGACGTTGGTCCAGCTCGTCGCGGGCGGCCTCGGTGTCACGCTGCTGCCGGCGACGGCGGTCGCCGTCGAGACCGGGCGTGCGGCGGGCCTCGCGGCCACCCGCTTCTCCGCCCCGCCGCCCGGCCGCCGCATCGGCCTTGCCCACCGTCCCTCCTCCGCGCGGACCGCGGAGTACGAGCGCTTCGCGGAGTCGCTGCGCGAGGCCGTGGGAGAACTGCCGGTGCGGATCATCCACCCGTGAGCCGACGCGTCCTACGCTGAGCGTCATGAGCAACCTCGACCTGAAGCCCCAGCCGAGCATCTGCGGCGGCCGTGACGGTGTCTCGGCCCAGCCGGTCCGCGAGCTGTTGACGGGGAAACAGGTCCCGCTGGGTGAAAGCACGGTTGTCAGGCGGCTGCTGCCGAACCTGGGTCGCCGGATGGTGGGCGCCTGGTGCTTCGTCGACCACTACGGGCCCGACGACATCGAGAGCGAGCCGGGCATGCGGGTCGCCCCGCATCCGCACATCGGTCTGCAGACCGTGAGCTGGCTGCATGACGGCTTCGTCGAGCATCGCGACAGCCTCGGCACGGTCCAGACCGTGCGCCCGCGTGAACTCGGCCTGATGACGGCGGGCCGCGCCATCGCGCACGCGGAGCAGTCGCCCGCCTCGCACGGCAAGTGGCTGCACGGTGCGCAGCTGTGGGTCGCCCTCCCCGATGCGCACCGCTTCACGGACCCGGCCTTCGAGCACCACGCCGAACTGCCCCGGGTCCAGGGCCAAGGCGTCGACGCGACGCTCATCCTTGGCTCACTTGACGGCGCGACCTCCCCCGGCCACGTCTTCAGCCCGTTGATGGGCGCCGACCTCACCCTCGCCGCAGGCGCGAACGCCCGCCTGCCGCTCCACCCGGACTTCGAGTACGCCGCCCTCGCCATGACCGGCGCGGCGGTCGTCGACGACGTCTGCGTGGAACCCGGCTCTCTCCTGTACCTCGGCTGCGGCCGCCGCGAGCTCCCGCTCCGCGCGGACGACGGCCCCGCGAGCGTGCTGCTGCTCGGCGGCGAGCCTTTCGAGGAGAAGCTGGTCATGTGGTGGAACTTCGTGGCCAGGACCCACGAGGACATCGAAGCGGCGCGCGAGGCATGGATGCACGGCACGGCCTTCGGCACCGTCCACGGCTACGACGGCGCCCCGATCCCGGCTCCGGAGCTGCCGCCGCTGCGGCTGAAGCCGCGCGGCCGCGAACGCTGACCGAGCGTTGCGCGCCGATGGGGAAGTCAGTTGGCGCTCAGCCGATGGTGCCTGATGCCTGATGCCTGATGCCTGATGCCTGATGCCTGATGCCTGATGCCTGATGCCTGATGCCTGCATGTCCCCAGCCTTGTTCGTCCTGACCGGAGCGTTCGGTCAGGCGGCCGGCGCCGGAGCCGCGAGCAGTTCCGGGTGTTGGCGGGCCGTGACTTCGGGGTGGGCGCGCACCCAGCCCTTGAGTTCGTTCCAGCCGAACTCCGCGTGGAGCGGGTTGTCCGGGTCCTGGGTCACGCCGGAGGCCTCGGCCGCGTGCGGGAACGGGAGCGGTGCGATGTGGGCGTCCAGGCGCGGGTTGTAGAAGAACGGCGCGGAGTAGCGCTCACGCGCTCCCGGCGGGCTGACCACGCGGTGGTTGGTGGCCTTGAGGTAGCCGTTGGTCGCGACCTCCAGGAGCTCGCCGAGGTTGACTACGAACGCGCCGGGGATGTGCGGAACGTCGATGAATCCGCCCGGCGCCTCGACCTGGAGCCCGCCGACTCCGTCGGTCAGCAGCAGAGTCAGGAAGCCGTAGTCCTTGTGCACGCCCACCCCCTGGTCGTTCCCCACCGGGGCCCGCCCCGGATAGCGGATCAGCTTCAGATGGCTGCGCGGGTGCCCAGCGAAGGCGTCGTCGTAGAAGTCGGCCGGCGCGCCGATCGAGGCCAGCAGCTCGTGCAGCAGATGGTCGGCCACCGCGCTCAGCCGGGCGATCCAGCGCAGCGCGACCTCGCGCAGCTCCGGTTGGGCTGCGGGCCACTGGTTCGGACCCTCCAGCCACCAGTAGGCGGGCTCGTCCGGGCCCGGGGCGTGTGCGGGCAGTTCCTCGCCGATGTCGAGCTGGTCGCGCCAGTCGCGCCTGCCCCGCGTCAGCTCCTTGCCGGTGCGGGTGTAGCCGCGGAAGTGCGGTGAATTGCGGTTGTCGAGCGCGACCCGGTCCGCCTCCGGCAGGGCGAAGAACGCCCGGGAGGCGGCGAGCAGCCCGTCGATCTCGGCCTGGCTGATGCCGTGGCCGATGAGCTGGAAGAAGCCCACGTCGCGGGCGGCGCGGTGCAGCGCCTCGCGGTCGAGGTGCGCGAGGTCGATGACGGGAAGGGAGGTGGGAGCAGGAAGGGTCTGGACGGACATGACGGTCCTCGGGGGTGCGCGGCAGGGAGGGGGACGCTGGGGTCAGGCCTCGGCGCGACAGGACATGCTCGTGACGCGGACGAAGTCCACGTGGCGGCGGGAGACAAGCAGTGTCATGCCATCGAGCGTAACTCCGTCCGGGCGGGATTCGGGGGGTGAGCAAGGCGACACTTCGGAGGGAATGCCCGCCTATGGCCTTGTGTTACACGGGCGAACACGTCACATGGGCCACGAATCGAAAGGGGTGCCCGTGAACGACCACACGCTTGCCGAGGAGTACGCCCGCGCACAGCTCTTCTTCGAGTCCAAGGCCTACAGCGACGCCGCGCAGATTCTCGCGCCGATCGTCGAGGCCGAGCCCGCGCACGGCGCGGCCCGGCTGCTGCTGGCCCGCTCCTACTACCACTCCGCGCAGCTGGGTCGCGCGGAGGCGGAGCTGGAGCGCGTGCTGGAGCGCGACCCGGTCGACGGCTACGCCCGGCTGCTGCTGGGACGCACCCTGGAGCGGCGGGGCGGACGGGCTGCCGAGGCGGCGACGCAGCTGCGCATGGCGGAGTCGCTGGGTCAGAGTCTGTCCTGACAGATATGCCAAGGAGCCGTCCGACGAGGGGTTCTGACTTAACGTCACCTTAAATTGGTCCAGACCCTTGACGGCCGTATTGGTATGTACCAACGTGATGGAGTGTCGGGTACACGACCATGCGGAGGTTGCACCATGCCAGGCTCCAGACGGATCGGACTCACGCTCGCGGGGGCGGCCACAGCCTTGCTCGGCTTGGCCGCCTCCATGCTCGGCGGCACCGCCGGTGCCGCCGCGGCGAGCAATACGACAGGTGCCGCCGCCACCAGCGGCGGACTCAAGGTCGCCTACTACGACCAGTGGTCGATCTACCAGAACGCCTTCTACCCCAAAAACCTCGACACCGAGGGGCTCGCGGGCAAGCTCGACTACCTGATCTACGACTTCGAGAACATCGATCCGACCAACCTCACCTGTTTTGAGACGACCAAGGCCACCGACCCCGATCCGGCCGGTGAGAACGACCCGAACGCGGGCGACGGCGCGGGGGACTCCTTCGCCGACTACCAGAAGTCCTACGACTCCAGCATCAGCGTCGACGGCACCTCGGACGTCTGGAACCAGCCCATCGCGGGCAACTTCCACCAGCTCCAGGAGCTGAAGAAGAAGCACCCGAACCTCAAGATCATGCTCTCGCTCGGCGGCTGGACCTACTCGAAGTACTTCTCCGACGTGGCGGCCACCGACGCGTCCCGCAAGAAGTTCGTCTCCTCCTGCATCGACATGTTCATCAAGGGCAATCTGCCCTCCCAGGGCGGATACGGCGGCGCGGGCACCGCGGCCGGGATCTTCAGCGGCTTCGACATCGACTGGGAGTACCCCGCTTCCAGCGGCGGCCACCTCGGCAACCACTACTCGGCCGCTGACACGGCCAACTACACCGCGCTGCTGGGTGAGTTCCGCAGCGAACTGAACGCGCAGGGAGCCGCCGACGGCAAGACCTACGCGCTCTCCGCCGCGCTGCCGTCCGGCCAGGAGAAGATCAACAAGATCCAGACCGGCCAGATCGCCCAGTACCTCACCTTCGGCGACGTCATGACCTACGACATGTACGGCGCCTGGAACGCGACCGGGCCGACGGACGAGCAGGACCCGCTCTATGCCAACCCCAACTCGCCGGAGGGGAAGGTCGCGCCCGGCAACGAGACCTACAGCATCGACAACGCGGTCAGAGCCTGGACCGTCGGCGACTCGCAGTACGGGATAGCGGGCGGCTTCCCTGCGAACAAGCTGACACTGGGGATCCCCTTCTACTACCGCGGCTGGACCGGCGTGCCGGCCGGGACGAACCACGGCCTCTACCAGAGCGCGACCGGAGGATCGGCCGGGCAGACGCTCTCCGGCAACGTCCCTGGGGTGGCGATGTACAAGGAGCTCAGCGGCACCGTGAACAATGCCGCTGACACCTACTGGGATCCGATCACGCAGTCCGCGTACTTCTACGACGGCAACAACTTCTACGGTGGCGAGTCGAGCCAGTCGATCCAGGTCCGCGCGGACTACGCGCACTGCAACGGTCTGGGCGGCTTCATGATGTTCTCGCTCTACGACCTGGATCCGGCGACGACGCTGTTCAACGCCGCGGTCAACGACATCAACGGCTCGGCGGGCAGTTGCCCGGCGCCGTCGACGAGCCCCAGCGCGAGTGCGAGTGGGTCCGGCTCGCCGTCGTCCAGCCCGTCGGGCTCGCCGTCGGCCTCGCCGTCCTCGTCTCCGTCGGGCTCGCCCTCGTCGTCGCCGTCGAGCAGCCCGTCGAGCTCACCCTCGTCCAGCCCGTCCGGCTCGTCGGCCCTGGCCAACGGCGGTTTCGAGAGCGGCAGCCTGAGCCCGTGGACCTGCCAGAGCGGCAGCGCGGTCGTCAGCAGCCCGGTCCACTCCGGTAGCTACGCGGCGCTCATCGTGCCCAGCAGCGGCACCACCGGAGAGTGCGACCAGACGGTCACCCTGTTGCCCAACCACAGCTACACGCTCACCGGCTGGGTGCAGGGCCCGTACGCCTACATCGGTGTGAACGGCGGTGCCTCGGCCAGCACCTGGTCCAGCTCGACCAGTTGGAACAAGCTGACCGTGCCGTTCACGACCGGCGCCAGCGGGACGGTGACCGTCTTCGTCCACGGCTGGTACGCCCAGGGCGACGTCAACGCCGACGACTTCGCCGTCAGCTAGTGCGCCCCTAGGCCGAGCCCTCGGGGCGGGTCATCCGCAGCACGTCCAGGACTTCGTCCAGCTGCTGCTCGGTGATCCGCCCCGACTCGACGTGTCCGCGCTCCAGCACGACCTGGCGGATCGTCTTCCGCTCCGCCAGGGCCTGCTTGGCGATCTTCGCCGCCTCCTCGTAGCCGAGGAAGCGGTTGAGCGGCGTGACGATCGCGGGGGAGGACTCCGCGTACTCGCGCAGCCGGTCCGCGTTGGCGGTGATGCCGTCCACCGTCCGGTCGGCCAGCAGCCGGGCCACGGAGGAGAGCAGCCGGACCGACTCCAGCACGTTCCTGGCGATCACCGGCAGCATCACGTTGAGTTCGAAGCTCCCGCTGGCGCCGGCGATCGCGACCGTCGCGTCGTTGCCGGCCACCTGCGCAGCGACCATCAGTGTGGCCTCGGGGATCACCGGATTCACTTTGCCCGGCATGATCGAGGAGCCGGGCTGGAGGTCGGGCAGGTTGATCTCGCCGAGCCCGGTGCGCGGCCCTGACCCCATCCAGCGCAGATCGTTCGCGATCTTGGTGAAGCTGACGGCGATCGTGCGCAGCTGTCCGCTCAGCTCCACGAGCGCGTCGCGGGCGCCCTGCGCCTCGAAGTGGTCGCGCGCCTCGGTCAGCGGCAGCCCGGTGGTCCGGGCAACCTCGGCGATCACGGCGGCGGAGAAGCCGGGCGGGGTGTTGATACCAGTGCCGACGGCCGTGCCGCCCAGCGGCAGCTCGGCGACGCGCGGCAGGACCGCGCGCAGCCGCTTGACGCCGTAACGCATCTGGGCGGCGTACCCGCCGAACTCCTGGCCGAGGGTGACCGGCGTGGCGTCCATCAGGTGGGTGCGGCCGGACTTCACGACGGTCGCGAACTCCTCCGACTTGCGCGCGAGCGCGTCCGCGAGGTGGTTCAGCGCCGGGATCAGGTCGTGCGTGACCGCGGCGGTGGCCGCGATGTGGATCGAGCTGGGAAACACGTCGTTGGACGACTGGCTCGCGTTCACCTGGTCGTTGGGATGCACGGGACGGCCGAGACGCTCGCCGGCCAACGTCGCGATGACCTCGTTCGTGTTCATGTTCGACGAGGTGCCGGAGCCGGTCTGGAAGACGTCGATGGGGAACTCGTCGTCCCAGCGCCCCTCGGCGACCTCCGCCGCAGCGGCCCGGATCGCGCCGGCGGTCTCCGCATCCAGCACGCCGAGCTTCGCGTTGACCTTGGCGGCAGCCGCCTTGATCCGCGCCAGCGCGGCGATGTGTGCGCGCTCGAGTCGCTGCCCGGAGATGGGGAAGTTCTCCACCGCGCGCTGTGTCTGTGCGCCCCACTTGGCGGCGGCGGGCACACGGACCTCGCCCATCGAGTCGTGCTCGATCCGGGTGTTCACATCGTCTCGCACGTCACTGTCCCGACCGGCCATGTCCCGCTCAGCGTCCATGTCTTGATCAGCGTCGCAGCCGCACCGTCTGTTCCCGGCGTTCCCGGGGTCTGACACGCCGACGGAACTCTCTGGGGGAGACGCCGGTGGCCTCCGTTCACGAGGGAATCGGAGGCCACCGGCGTTCACAGCCGTTCAGTTCTGAACTCAGGCCCTCGGGCCGACCGGGATGTTCGTGATCAGCGGCTGGACCGGGCCCGGGTCGACGAAGAAGTCGTTCCCCTTGTCGTCCACGACGATGAATGCAGGGAAGTCCTCGACCTCGATCCGCCAGACCGCCTCCATGCCCAGCTCGGCGTACTCCAGCACCTCGACCTTCTTGATGCAGTCCTGGGCCAGCCGCGCCGCCGGGCCGCCGATCGAGCCGAGGTAGAAGCCGCCGTGCTTGCCGCAGGCGTCGGTGACCTGCTGCGAGCGGTTGCCCTTCGCCAGCATCACCATCGAGCCGCCGGCCGCCTGGAACTGGTCCACGTAGGAGTCCATCCGGCCGGCCGTGGTCGGGCCGAAGGAGCCGGAGGCGTAGCCCTCGGGGGTCTTGGCCGGGCCCGCGTAGTAGACCGGATGGTCCTTGAGGTACTGCGGCATGCCGTCGCCCGCGTCCAGCCGCTCCTTGATCTTGGCGTGCGCGATGTCGCGGGCCACGACCAGCGTGCCGGTGAGGGAGAGGCGGGTCTTGACCGGGTGCTTGCTCAGCTCGGCGCGGATGTCGGCCATCGGCTGGTTGAGGTCGACGCGGACGACGTTGTCACTGAGGTGCTCGTGCGTGGTGTCCGGCAGGAAGCGGGCCGGGTCGCGCTCCAACTGCTCCAGGAAGACGCCCTCGGGTGTGATCTTGGCCAGCGCCTGGCGATCGGCGGAGCAGGAGACGGCGATCGCCACGGGAAGGGACGCGCCGTGGCGCGGCAGCCGGACCACCCGCACGTCGTGGCAGAAGTACTTGCCGCCGAACTGCGCGCCGATGCCGAGCTTCTGGGTGAGTTCGAAGACCTGTCGCTCCAGCTCGACGTCCCGGAAGCCATGGCCGCTGGGGGAGCCCTCGGTGGGCAGGCTGTCCAGGTAGTGGGCGGAGGCGTACTTCGCGGTCTTCAGCGCATACTCGGCGCTGGTGCCGCCGACGACGATGGCCAGGTGGTACGGCGGGCACGCGGCCGTGCCGAGGGAGCGGATCTTCTGCTCAAGGAAGGCCAACATCGAGGCCTCGTTCAGGACTGCCTTGGTCTCCTGGAACAGGTAGGACTTGTTGGCCGAGCCGCCGCCCTTGGCCATGAAGAGGAACTTGTACGCGTCGCCGTCGGTCGCGTAGAGCTCGATCTGCGCGGGCAGGTTGGAGCCGGTGTTCTTCTCGTCCCACATGGTCAGCGGGGCCATCTGCGAGTAGCGCAGGTTGAGCTTGGTGTACGCGTCGTAGACTCCGCGGGACAGGGCCTCCTCGTCGCGGCCGGAGGTCAGCACGGACTGGCCGCGCTTGCCCATGACGATCGCGGTGCCGGTGTCCTGGCACATGGGCAGCACGCCGGCGGCCGCGATGTTCGCGTTCTTGAGCAGGTCGAGTGCGACGAACTTGTCGTTCGGGCTGGCCTCGGGGTCGTCCAGGATCCGGCGGAGCTGGGCCAGGTGGGCCGGGCGGAGGTAGTGCGAGATGTCGTGCATGGCCTCGGCGGCCAGCAGCCGCAGGGCCTCGGGCTCGACCTGGAGGAAGGTCCGGCCGTTCGCCTCGAAGGTGCTGACGCCCTCGGCGGTGATGAGCCGGTACGGGGTCTCGTCCGACCCCAGCGGCAACAGATCGGTGTAGGCGAACTCGGGCATCAGCGGGCAGTCCTTCACGGTCGGGCGTCGTCGTCGGCGCGCCTTCCAGGGTATCGACCGCCGTCGCGGGACCGGTCGGCGGTGCGGGCGAGGGTGCCGGGGATCACAGATCACCGGCACCCCGGCCCGTGGTCGGGGGATCTCCGGGCCGGCGGATCTCTGGTCCGCGCGCGGGCGGGCTGACTATTCTCAGCCTGTGGACAACTCCTCGTCGTCGCAGTCGCAGTCGCAGTCGTCGCCGTCGCCCGAGCCGGACCGTCTGCCGCAGACGGCCCAGCCGGCGCAGTCGCCCTCGCTGCAGAAGCCCTATGCGGATCCCTCCGACGAGCTGCGCGCCTCGGACGCCGACCGCGAGCGCGTCGCCGAGGCGCTGCGCGACGCCTACGCGGAGGGCCGCCTCGACGTCGAGGAGCACGGGCAGCGCCTGGACGCCGCCTACGCGGCCAAGACGATGGGCGAGCTGGCCCCGCTCACCAAGGACCTCCCCGCAGCGGCCGGCACCCCGCCGCGCCCCGCGCCTGCCGCGGCCGCAGGCCCGGCGGGGGAGGGCTACGTCACCCCTGACTCCAACGAGCTCGTGGCGATCTTCGGCGGGGCGCAGCGCAAGGGGCGCTTCCGTGCCGGTCGGTGGCTCAAGGCGCACGCGGTCTTCGGCGGCGTCGAGATCGATCTCACCGACGCGGTCTTCGACGGCCCGGAACTGATCATCGAGTGCCGTGCGGTCTTCGGCGGCATTGACATCAAGGTCCCGGAGACGGTCGGCCTGCGCGGTGGCGGAGCGGGCATCTTCGGTGGCTTCGACGTGGCCGAGTCGCCGGGCACCGACCCGTCCGGCCCGGTCGTCACCGTGCGTGGCAAGGCCATCTTCGGCGGCGTCTCCGCCAGCCAACGCCGCGGCAGGCTGGACGGCGCGCCGGACCGCGCATCTCTCGACTGACCCGGAGCCTGCTGTCGCAGCGTGCCGGTGCACGAGATCTGACGTTGCGTCAAGGGAGTTGAGGTATGACGATCCGGCGATCGGATTGTGTGCCGTGTGCATGAATCGGCTTGAGGCGGGGTAGATCCCGGTTCACATCGACTCGCCGCGGAGTTGCCGCGAGTGAGCGTGTACCCTCCCCCGGCCCGTCGTCAGGAGTGCGCCGTGCTGCATCCGATCGAAGCCAGTCAGGATGTCTTCCGCCCCCGCGTCGCGGGGAGTGCAGTGCCCGCGCAGCGCGGCCCGGACGCGGAGGACAACCCCTGGCACACGGGTGCCGCGTGCCGGCGTGACGAGGCGGGGCTTTTCTTCGCCCCCTCCAAGGAGCCGACCGCTGCGCGGCTCGCCCGCGAGGAACAAGCGAAGCGCGTCTGCGCGCGCTGCCCAGTGCTGCTGGAGTGCCGCGAGCACGCGTTGATCATGCCCGAGCCCTACGGAGTGTGGGGTGGCCTGACCGCGGCGGAGCGCCGCGTCGTCCTCGCCCGCCGTCGCCGTCACGACCAGGACCTCCGCATAGCCGGCTGACGCCGGTCAGTTGCACCTCAGGGGCGCGGGGATCTGCGCGACAAGCCACCCTGTGTGGTGTGTCGCTGAGCGAGCAGGGCCATCCGTAGTGGGTGGTTGCTCGCGCAGTTCCCCGCGCCCCTGAGGTGTTGCAACTTCCCCAGGTCAGTTGGCCCGGTCGAAGTCCACCGCGCTGTAAGCGCGGAGCTTCGACAGCTTGTGCACGCTGTCGATCTGTCGGATCGTCCCGCTCTTCGAGCGCATGACCAGCGAGCTTGTCGTCGCCGTCTCCTGGCGGTAGTGAACCCCGCGCAGCAGCTCGCCGTCGGTGATGCCGGTCGCCACGAAGAACACGTTCTCGCCGCTGACCAGGTCGTCGGTCAGCAGCACGCGGTCCAGGTCGTGACCGGCCTCGAGGGCCTTGATCCGCTCGGCCTCGTCCTTCGGCCAGAGCTTGCCCTGGATCACGCCGCCCAGACACTTGATCGCGCACGCCGCGATGATGCCCTCAGGCGTGCCGCCGATGCCGAGCAGCAGGTCGACGCCGGTGCCCTCGCGGACCGCCATGATCGCGCCCGCGACGTCGCCGTCGGTGATGAACTTGATCCGCGCGCCGGCGGCACGGATCTCCTGAGCCAGCTTCTCGTGGCGGGGGCGGTCGAGCAGGACGACCGTGACGTCCTCCGGCCCTATCCCCTTCGCACGGGCGACCGCCTGCACGTTGTGGGCGACCGGGGCGTTGATGTCGACGAGGCCCGCCGCTTCCGGGCCCGCGACGAGCTTGTCCATGTAGAAGACCGCGCTCGGGTCGAACATCGTGCCGCGGTCCGCCACCGCGAGCACCGCTACGGCATTGGGCATGCCCTTGGCCGTCAGCGTGGTGCCGTCGATCGGGTCCACGGCGACGTCGCACTCCGCACCGGTGCCGTCGCCGATCCGCTCGCCGTTGAAGAGCATCGGGGCCTCGTCCTTCTCACCTTCACCGATGACGACGATGCCGTTCATCGAGACGGTGTGAACGAGCGTGCGCATGGCGCGGACGGCCGCGCCGTCCGCTCCGTTCTTGTCGCCCTTGCCGACCCAGCGACCGGCGGCCATGGCGGCGGCCTCGGTCACGCGCACAAGTTCGAGGGCAAGGTTGCGATCAGGCGCCTCTGGGGCGACCTCCAGAGACGAGGGCAGACGGTGCTGGTGCTGGTCGGTCATCGAATTTCGTACCTCTCTGTACGCCGACGGCCGGAATGAGGGTGCTGCGATCGTATCTTCGACCTGGGAAAATGTCTGTGGCGCCGGGCACGTGCCCCGCTGTGGGGGACCCGGTGGCGGGGTGGCCGGGAGTGATGGGTCACCATGGTGGGGTGGCAACCGAGAACGTGACAGTACGCAAGCGGCCGGGGATGGCCGCAAAATCCGTGCGCGACATGGTGCTCTCGCTGGCCGCGGTGCTGGCGGCGGGGATAGTCATCTACTTCTTCATCCCGCACAGCGGCGGCGACGGCGTGCATGCCGTTCCCTACCAGGACTCTGTCCTGTCGGCCCGCCGGGCAGCGCCGTACCCGCTGCTCGCGCCGCAGGGCCTGCCGTCCGGCTGGAACGCGACGGCGGTGAGCTACGACGGTCCGAAGGACGCGGTCTGGACCCTGGGGTTCATCGACCCGGACAAGCAGTACGTCGCGCTCAAGCAGAGCAGCGGTGCCGCAGACGCGTTCATCCGCGATGCGACCATCGACGGCGTCAAGCAGGCCGCGACGACGCAGGTCAACGGCGTCGCCTGGACCCAGTACCAGGGCAGTCGCTATCAGGCGCTGGTGCTGAAGGGCGCGAAGGGCACGACGGTCGTCTTCGGCACCGAGGGCTTCGCCAAGCTCGGCGAGTTCGCCGCGACGCTCACCGATCACTGAGACAGGTCGGTCGGCGGCTCCGTCGGCGGACACGGGAAGGCCCCGACCGGGCGGTGCGCGGTCGGGGCCTTCCTGGTGTTGGGGCCGTCCGGTCAGACGGTGGTGACGACCTCGTCGTAGGCGAGGCGCGGGCTGCGCGGGAACCAGGCGTTCTCGCCCGGCTTGCCGATGTTCACAACCGCCAGCACGGAGTGCTCGCCGTCGGTGAAGAACTCCTTGTTGATCGCCTCGGCGTCGAAGCCCGTCATCGGGCCGGCGGCCAGACCGGCGGCGCGGACACCGATGATGAAGTAACCGATCTGGAGCGCGGAGTTGAAGGATCCCGCCGCCTCGCGAACCGGGCGCTCGCTGAAGAACGCGTCCTTGGCCTGCGGGAAGTGCGGGAACTGCGCGGGCAGCTCCTCGTGGAACTCGTGGTCGGTGGCCAGGATGGCGACCAGCGGGGCGTTGGCGGTCTTGTCCTTGTTGCCGTCCGACATGTGCGAGACCAGACGCTCGCGGGCCTCAGCGGAGCGGACCAGGACGATGCGCAGCGGCTGCATGTTCAGCGAGGTCGGCGCGTACTTGACCAGGTCGTAGATCGCCTGGATCTGCTCGTCGGTCACCGGCTCGTCCGTGAACGTGTTCGCCGTGCGGGCGTCACGGAAGAGCAGGTCCTGGGCGGCGGGGTCGAGAGCGAGGACGTCGGCGGTCATGGTTCACACCTCTGGAGAGATCCGGGATGAAGGCGGCTCGGGGGCGCCGCCTTCGGAATCCAACATAGGTGATGCTTCAACTAATGCCAAAGCAGATGTTGAAGAAGTGACTTGTTTCACGCCTCCTCGCGCGCCTCCGGCTCCTCGCCCTCGGACAGCGCCGCGTCCAGCCGGGCCCGAGCGCCGTCGAGCCAGCGCTCGCACACCTTGGCGAGCTGCTCGCCCCGCTCCCAGAGGGCCAGCGACTCCTCCAGCGTGCCGCCCCCGGTCTCGAGCCTGCGCACGACATCGAGCAGCTCGTCCCGAGCCTGCTCGTAGCCCAGCGCGTCCTCGGCTGCGCCGTCCGCCGCGCCGTCCGCCGGGAGCCCCTGCTTTGCCTGCTTCGCCATGTGCCCAGCTTATGAAACCGGACTGACATTCCGTGAGGGCGCGGCTATCGTCCGCGCCATGATCTCCGTACGCGCAGCAGTGCCCGACGACGCCCCCGAGTTGGTCCGCCTCCGTGAGGTGATGTTCGCCTCCATGCAGGGCGGCATGCTGGACCCGGACGCACCGGGTGACTGGAAGCCGCTCGCCGAGAGCATCCTGCGGAAGAGCCTCGCCGAAGGGGGTGACGGGAGTCCCGTCTTCGGCATCTTCGTCGTGGACGACGAGGAGCGGCCGGGACGGCTCGCGGCCTGCGCCGTCGGCACCCTGGAGCTGCGCCTGCCGGCACCGGGGCACCCCGACGGCCTCTTCGGCTTCATCTTCAACATCTGCACCGACCCCGACCGGCGCCGCCGCGGCTACGCCCGCGCCTGCACGGAGGCCCTGCTCGCCTGGTTCGACGCCAAGGGAGCCACCCGACTCGACCTCCACGCCAGCGAGCTCGGCCAGGACCTCTACCGCAGCCTCGGATTCCACGAGCACTCCGTCGCGCTCTCCCGAACCACGATGCACTGAGCCCCGGCCACAGGCAGGCTCTGCCCGCCGGCTCCCAACTCACCGGCTCGGAACTCACCGGCTCTCAACCACCGGCTCAGCCCTCCGCGACGGTCACCGTGAACGCGCCCTCCGCCACCCGGGCGCGCAGGGTCTCGCCGGCCGTGACCTCGTCCGCCGCGCGGACCACCGCGCCGTCCTCGGTGCGCTGCAGCACCGCGTAGCCACGCTGCAGCGTCGCCGCGGGCGAGAGCGCGACGACCCGCGCCAGCGTGTGGTGCAGCTCGCTTGCGGCGCGGTCCAGTCGGTGCCCGAGCGTGCGTCGGGAGCGTTCGACCAGCGACCGGACCTCCGCCGCGCGATCGTCGACCAGGCGGTGCGGCGTCGACATCACCGGGCGGCTGCGGACGCTCGCCAGGCCCGCCTCCTCTCGGTGCAGGCGGCCCTCTATCGTCCGCCGCGCCCGGTCGCGCAGCGCGTGCACGCGGGCGAGCTCCTCCCGGACGTCGGGGACGACGCGCTTGGCCGCATCGGTCGGCGTCGAGGCGCGCAGGTCCGCGACGAAGTCCAGCAGGGGCTGATCGGGCTCGTGCCCGATCGCGCTGACGAGCGGCGTGCGGGTTTCGGCCACCGCGCGGATCAGCGCCTCGTCGGAGAAGGGCAGCAGATCCTCCACGCTGCCGCCGCCGCGCGCGACGATGATGACGTCGACATCAGGGTGGGCGTCCAGCTCCTTGATCGCGCCGATCACCTCGGGCACCGCGTAGACGCCCTGCACCGGCACGTTGCGCACCTCGAAGCGGACCGCAGGCCAGCGTCGGCGGGCGTTCTGCAGCACGTCGCGCTCGGCCGCGCTCGCCCTGCCGGTCACCAGCCCGATGCACTGCGGCAGAAAGGGCAGGGGCCGTTTCCGCTCGGCGGCGAACAGGCCCTCCGCCGCGAGGCTGCGCTTGAGCAGCTCCAGCCGGGCGAGCAGATCGCCCAGCCCGACGAGGCGGATCTCGGCCGCGCGCAGCGAGAGCGTGCCGCGCGGGGCGTACCACTCGGGCTTGGCCTGGACGACGATGCGCGAGCCCTGCTGCACCAGGCCGGCCACCGGGTCGAAGACCGAGCGGTAGCACGTGACGGAGATCGAGACGTTCTCCGAGGGGTCACGCAGGGTCAGAAAGACCACGCCCGCGCCCGGGCGGGGGTTCAGCTCGGTGATCTGGCCCTCGACCCATACTGCGCCGAGACGGCTGATCCAGCCGCCGATCAGCTGGGAGACGCGGCTGACCGGGATCGGGGCGTCGGGGGAGGTGTCGAGAGCCATGCCCCGAGCCTACGGCCAGGCACCGACAAGGCGCGGAACGAAACCGACGCAGCGTCAGCCCTGGTTCGGCGACTGTTTTCGCGACACCCTCGCCGGTCCAGCCCACGGCCCGGTCCGCCGGCGCGCCTTACGGGTCAGCAATCGGTACTCAGCTCGCGGCCGGTCGCCGCAGGCGGCCTTGGAGGAAGAGCACCGTCAGCCCGGAGGCCAGCCAGACCGCGCCGACGATCTGCGCCGTGTGCGTCGCCGCGATCAGCACCCAGACGATCACGACCCCGCCCAGCACCGGCACCACCTGGTGCTGGAACCACAGCGGGCTGCCGTGCCGGAATCGGTACCAGCCGACGACGGACGCGTGCAGGAGCAGGAACGCGGTGAGCGCGCCGAAGTTCACGACGGAGGTCAGCTGGTCGAGACCGTCCGAGCGCGACGCCGACCAGACCGCCGCGATCAGCGTGATCGTCGCTGCCACCAGCAGGGCGCCGCGCGGCACACCGGTACGGGCGTCGACCCTGGAGAGCGGACGGGGCAATCGGCCGTCGCGCGCCATCGCGAAGATCAGCCGGCCTGCCGCCGCCTGCCCGGCCAGCGCCGCGAACGCCGCGCCGATCGCCTTGCTGACCGCGACCAGCACGTGCAGCCAGTGGCCAAGCGCTGATTCGACGGTGTCGTAGAAGGCGCTGCCCTGCGCCTCCGGGTGCGCCGCCAGGTACTGCGGCGAATCCGGAGCCAGCACGCCGGCCAGGTAGGACTGCGCGACGAAGAGGACGCCGGCGAGCGCCAGGCAGAAGAGCACGGCCTTGCCCACCCGCGCCGAAGGCCCCTCGTGCTCCTCGGCGAAGGACGCGATCGCGTCGAAGCCGAGAAAGGAGAGAACGGCGACCGACACCGCCGACATCACCGCGGCGAGCGAGAAGCCGCCGATTCCCGTGAACGGCGAGAGCAGTGGCTGGTGACCGGTGCCGGTCGCCAGCGCCTCGACGGCGACGGCAATGAAGATCACCAGCACCAGCAGCTCGAAGGCCAGCACCAACAGGCCGACCTGTGCGGCCAGCCGCACTCCGGCGAGGTTCAGCCCGGTGGTCACGACGACGGCGATCGCCGTCCACACCCACTGGCCGACGCCGGGGACGAGCGAGTGCAGCGCGATACCGGAGAAGACGTAGGCCACGGCGGGAATCAGCAGGTAGTCCAGCATCGCCATCCATCCGGCGATGAAGCCGGGCCCCTCGCCGAGCCCGGCCCGCGCGTACGCGTACACAGAGCCCGCCTGCGGTACCACGCGCAGCATCTGCGCGTAGGAGAAGGCTGTGAACGCCATCGCCACGGTGGCGACGATGTAAACCGTCGCCACGGCTCCGTGGCTCTTGGCGTCCAGCACGCCGAAGATCCCCACCGGGGCCATCGGCGCGATGAAGAGCATCCCGAAGACCACGAGCTCGCGAAAACCGAGGCTGCGGCGGAGCGTGGAGAGGTCGTCGGCGACCTCGACCGGCGAACCGGGGGCGGGCGGCGGAACTGCTTCCATGGACCGATCATCAGGGAGTCCCGCCACCGCACGCCGTCGGGCGCGCCGGTGCGCCTGCGGCCGGCCCATGATCGGAGCGAGGTCGGACGGTAGGCTGGGGCACATGTCTGCTACCGCTGCACGCCGTGTCCTGCTCGCCGCTCCGCGCGGCTACTGCGCGGGTGTCGACCGCGCCGTCATCGCCGTGGAGAAGGCCCTTGAGCAGTACGGGTCGCCGATCTACGTGCGCAAGGAGATCGTCCACAACAAGTACGTGGTGCAGACGCTGGAGAAGCAGGGCGCGATCTTCGTCGACGAGACGGAGGAGGTGCCGGAGGGAAACATCGTCGTCTTCTCCGCGCACGGCGTCGCCCCGTCGGTCCACGACGAGGCGAAGGCCGGCAAGCTCGCGACGATCGACGCGACCTGCCCGCTGGTGACCAAGGTCCACAAGGAGGCCGTGCGCTTCGCCGAGGAGGACTTCGACATCCTGCTCATCGGCCACGAGGGCCACGAAGAGGTCATCGGCACCATGGGCGAGGCGCCGGAGCGCACGCACCTGGTGGATGGCGCCGAGGACGTGGCGAAGGTCAAGGTCCGGGACGAGTCCAAGGTCGTCTGGCTCTCGCAGACCACTCTTTCGGTCGACGAGACCATGGCCACGGTCGACGCCCTCAAGGAGCGCTTCCCGCTGCTGACCAGCCCGCCGAGCGACGACATCTGCTACGCGACGCAGAACCGCCAGGTGATCATCAAGCAGATCGCGGCCGAGTCGGACCTGGTCATCGTGGTCGGCTCGAAGAACTCCTCCAACTCGGTCCGCCTGGTCGAGGTCTCGCTGGAGGCCGGTGCCAAGGACGCCCACCTGATCGACTTCGCCGACGAGATCGACGAGTCCTGGCTGGAGGGTGTCGCCACGATTGGCGTCACCAGCGGCGCGTCGGTGCCGGAGATCCTGGTCAAGGGCGTGCTGGAGTGGCTGGCCGAGCGCGGCTTCGGCGACGTCGAGCAGATCCGCTCGGTGGAGGAGCACCTCCAGTTCTCGCTCCCCAAGGAGCTGCGCCGCGACCTGCGCGCGGAGCTGGACGCGACCTCTGGCAGTCTGCCCGAGTAGCGGGCGCGCCGCGGGCGCCCGTCGTAGCGTGGAGCGCGTGAATGTCTTCGGAGTGGACATCGGCGGTTCCGGCATCAAGGGCGCTCCCGCGGATCTCGACCGCGGTGAGCTGGCGAGTGAGCGGTTCAAGGTGCTCACCCCTCAGCCCTCCGAGCCCAAGGCGGTGGTCGAGACGGTCCGCGAGGTCGTGACCCACTTCGACTGGAGCGGGCCGGTCGGGCTCACCTTCCCCGGCGTCGTCGTCGACGGGCGCACGCTGACGGCGGCCAACGTCGACAAGGGCTGGATCGGCGCGGACGCGGCCTCGCTGTTCAGCGAGGCGCTGGGCGGCCGCCCGGTCGCCGTCGTGAACGACGCGGACGCGGCCGGCCTGGCCGAGATCCGCTACGGCGCGGGCCGCGGGCGCGACGGTGTGGTGCTGATGCTGACGCTCGGCACGGGCATCGGCAGCGCGCTCTTCGTCGACGGCGAGCTGGTGCCCAACACCGAGCTGGGGCATCTGGAACTGCACGGCAAGGACGCGGAGCGGCACGCGAGCTCGGCGGCGCGTGACAAGCACGGCTGGGCCTGGCCGGAGTGGGCCGAGAGGCTGGACGATTACTTCGGCATGGTGGAGATGCTGTTCTCGCCAAAGCTGATCATCATCGGCGGCGGCGTCAGCCGGAAGGCGGACAAGTTCCTGCCGCTGCTGAAGCCCCTGCGGGCGGAGATCGTCCCGGCTCAGCTCCAGAACGACGCCGGCATCATCGGTGCCGCGATGCAGGCGTCCAAGCTGGCCGCGTAAGCGGCTTTCGTCAGGGCCTCGCGCCCCCAGATGGTGCAACCTGGCCGGTTGCCTACGAAGCCGCCTTGCGACGCGCGTGTGCCAGCGAGAAGTGGCGGGCGAGCGCGATCGTGACGCTGAGCGCCGTGCCGGCGAAGAGCCAGCCCGCGTCCAGGGCGAGCGATTCGGCCAGGCCGATCAGGTGGCCGCCCCAGCCCGGCCCCGCGTTCTTGCCGAACAACAGCAGCGCCAGAGCGAAGCAGATGGGCCCGCTGATCGGCGCCGCGGCCAGATCCGAGGACCGTACCCGCACCGAGGCCCGGAAGCAGACCGCGAGGTAGGCCAGGCCCAGCAGCACGCCGGAGCTGTCGAACATCAGCTTGTCCAGGCCGCCGCCTGCCAGCACGCCGAGCAGGACGAGCAGGCCGCAGCCCACAGCGGTGAGCCGCTGCGGGGTCCGGGCGGTGCCGGCCTGGGAACGGGCCGCGCGAGCCGCGGCCTCGGGGGAGCGCGCAGGCTTCGGCAGGGCCACGTTCCGCTCCCGCTCGGGCTGGGTGCTGCTGCTTCGGTACTCCACAACACCAACGTAAGGTCGGATTAATGCCACATAAGCGGACGGACACGCCGGGACTTCGTTCCGGTCACGCGATTGAGCCGTTCGGGCGGCATCCCGGCGAACCGTAGACTGGGGGGCTGTACGCCCGCCCCTCGAACCCGGGACTCCGCCACATGTCGCTCTCGATCGGAATCGTCGGCCTGCCGAACGTCGGCAAGTCGACCCTTTTCAACGCCCTGACCAAGAACGATGTGCTCGCGGCCAACTACCCCTTCGCCACCATCGAGCCCAACGTCGGCGTGGTCGGCGTGCCGGACGCCCGGCTGGCCGTGCTGGCCAAGATCTTCGGTTCACAGCGGCTGCTCCCGGCGACGGTCGACTTCGTGGACATCGCGGGCATCGTGCGTGGCGCGAGCGTGGGCGAGGGCCTGGGCAACAAGTTCCTGGCGAACATCCGCGAGTCGGACGCGATCTGCCAGGTCATCCGGGCCTTCGAGGACCCGGACGTGGTGCACGTGGACGGCAAGGTCTCGCCGAAGGACGACATCGAGACCATCAACACCGAGCTGATCCTCGCGGACCTGCAGACGATCGAGAAGGTGATCCCCCGACTGCAGAAGGAGTCCCGCCTCAAGAAGGAGTCGGGCGTGCTGCTGGCCGCGGCCGAGGCGGCGCAGAAGGTCCTGGAATCGGGCAAGACCCTGTTCGAGGTCGGCTTCGACAAGGAGTCCATCCGCGAACTGCACCTGCTCACGGTGAAGCCCTTCCTCTACGTGTTCAACGTCGACGAGGACGAGCTGACCAACGAGGAGTTCAAGGACGCCCAGCGCGCGCTGGTGGCCCCGGCCGAGGCGATCTTCCTCAACGCCAAGATCGAGTCCGAGCTGATCGGCATGGACGAGGACGACGCGCTGGAGCTGCTCCAGTCGATGGGCCAGGAGGAGGCCGGCATGGCCACCCTCGGCCGCGTCGGCTTCGAGACCCTCGGCCTGCAGACCTACCTCACCGCCGGCCCGAAGGAGGTGCGCGCCTGGACGATCAAGAAGGGTGCGACCGCCCCGGAGGCGGCCGGTGTGATCCACACGGACTTCCAGAAGGGCTTCATCAAGGCCGAGGTCGTCTCCTTCGACGACCTGGTCGAGTGCGGCTCCATCCCCGAGGCCCGCGCCAAGGGCAAGTCCCGCATCGAGGGCAAGGACTACGTCATGCAGGACGGCGACGTGGTGGAGTTCCGCTTCAACGTGTGACGATTCGTCGGCGCGACGGCCCGGCCTGTCTGGCGACAGGTCGGGCCGTTTCTGCGTGGCGGGGCTATGCGGTGCCGCTTTCGAGCAGGTGCTTGAGCGTCTGCTCGTTCTTGGGCATTTCCTTGCGTGCGTGCGGGCGGACCACCAGTGGGACGAGCAGTTTGCCCATGCCGTGGGCTTCGAAGTCGAGGTCGATGGTCACGCGCGAGCGGTCGCCGTTGCCCAGCGGTTCGATCCTGCTGAGGACGTTGCCACGCACGGGCCCGTCGATGCCGTGCATGCGCCAACTGCGCGGAGCGTCGACCTCGGTCACCTCCATCGTCATCGGGAACTCCCGGCGGCCGACGCGCCGGACCACGCGCATCCGGGAGCCCACGGCCATCGTGGCGTCGCCGAGGGGCTGGACGGAGACGGCGCTCTCCTGCCATTCGGTGAGGTGGGAGGGGTCGGTCATGTACGAGTAGACATCTTCTGGGCGACGCGAGATGTCGACGCTCTCCTTGATGGCGGTCATTTTGCCTCCTTCGTGGAGCTTTCGCCCTCATCGTCCCACCGGCGGACCGACTCACCAAGCTTTCGGATCGCCCGAGGCCCGGGGTGGCCGCAGCCCGTCGAAGACGACGGCGAACGTGCGTTCGCGGGCGGCGGAGTCGTCGCCGAGGTGCTCCATCATGCGATGGGTGCCGACCAGGAGAGCGGTCAACTCCGGCACGCCGAGATCCGGGCGGACGGCGCCGGCGCGCTGGGCGTCGGCGAGCAGGGAGGCCAGCGCCTTCCGCAGGGTCTGGCCGACGTCGGACGTGGCCTGGCGGACGTCGACGCCGGCGGCGGACAGGGCTTCGGCGAAGGCGTTCTTCGTCGAGGAGTGGTCCACGACCTGCGCGAAGAACGCGAAGAAGGCGTCGCCGGGCGTCTCGTCGGCGGCCAGGCGGGTCGCCTCTTCGGCGAGGCGGTCCAGTCGGCTGAGCAGGACTGCTTCCAGCAACGCCTCCTTCGTAGGGAAGTGGCGGAACAGGGTCCCCACGCCGACGCCCGCCTCGCGGGCGATCTCCTCCGTGGGCACCGTGGTCCCCCGGGCGGTGAACACCGCCTCGGCGACCTCCAGCAGTCGCGCGCGATTGCGACGTGCGTCGGCGCGTAGGGGTCGTGCGGGGGGCTGCTCGGCCGGCCGGGTGGGCATGGACGCTTCCCTCCGGGAATCAATAGACAAGCGGACTGGCTAGTCCGTATCGTTGTATTCGGAGTCGCCAGTCCGATTCTAGGCGGCCCTGGCTGAGTACGTCCTGCCAACTGGGGGTCAGCATGTCCGGAACCGGAACGCTCACGCCGCGCGAGGTCTTCGCGCGCCTGCTCGACGCCATCTCCACGAGCCGCTGGGAGGAGATCGCCGATCTCTACGCCGAGGACGCCGTGGTCGAGATTCCCTTCTCGCCGTTCCCGCCGAAGCGGATCGAGGGCCGCGAGCAGCTCAGGGCGCGCTTCGCTGAAGTAGGTCGGAGCAACATGATCGAGCTCCAGGCCAAGAACGTCACGGTGCGTCAGACCGAGGACCCGGAGGTGATCGTCGCCGAATTCGACTACGTGGGCCGCTATCCCGAGACCGGTCGCACCTTCGAGGCGCCCAACATCCAGGTGCTGCGCGTCCGTGGCGGTCGGATCGTGCACACCCGCGACTTTCACGACCACCTCACCCTCGCCGCAGCCGGCGGCGGCTTGGCCAACCTCGTGGCCGCGTACGAAAGTCAGGACGGAGTCGCCGACCACTGACCTGGGCTTGATTGTCGTGGCTCGGTCGATACGCTTTCGCCATGCGGATCTCGGTCTCCTCGGACATGGACGAGGGTGTCGCCCGACAGCTGGTCACAGAGCTGCGACGCAGAGGGCACTCGGTCATCTCCCATGGGGTGCTGCAGCCCGATGAGAAGGACGACTGGGCCTACTGCTCCGAGAGGGCGGCGCGCGACGTCGTCGACGGGCGCGCCGATCAGGCCGTCGTCTGCTGCTGGACCGGAACCGGCGCGTCCATCGCCGCCAACAAGCTGCCCGGCATCCGGGCCGCACTCTGCGCCGACGCGTACACAGCCGCCGGCGCCCGCCGCTGGAACGACGCGAATGTGCTGGCCTTGAGCCTGCGGCTGACCTCGCCTGCCCTGCTCGCCGAGATCCTCGACGCGTGGTTCGACGGCACGCCCAGCCAGGAGCCGGGAGACCAGGAGAACATCCGCCACCTGGGCCGGATCGGCCTCGGATGACAGGCGCCGGGCGAGCCGCGACCTGGACGCTGATGCGCCAGGATGACAACGGTAATCGCTACGAGGTCGCCCGATACGGGGATCGCGCCGAGGCGGAGGCCGCCGCCGCCGAATTCGAAGGGCGGGGGCACAAGCAGCTGTACTGGGTCGCGCGGACCGAACCTGTGCAACGGGTGGAGCCGCCGGAAGAGCTGGGCTAGCATCCTGATCTGATGCCTGATCAGCAGAATTGCGGGTAGCTGTGACCGTGGGCCGGGGGAGCGGTCGGCCCTTGGGGGGAACTGTGAGGCGCCTTGGATCTTGCTGCGGCTCTCGACGACGCCCGACTCGGCGACGAGGAAGCCTTTCGCGCCCTCTACCGGGCCGTCCACCCCGCGCTGCTTCGCTACCTGCGGGTACTCGTCGGTGAGGACGCCGAGGACGTCGCCTCCGAGGCCTGGCTGCAGATCGTCAGAGATCTGGCGCGGTTCCGAGGCGACGGCGACGGCCTGCGGGCGTGGTGCCTGACCATCGCCCGGCATCGCGCCCTCGACCACCTGCGCGGCGCGCGCCGCCGCCCGCTGTCCGTGGCCGTACCCGAGTCGCTACTGCAGCGCCCCGGACCTGACGACACCGCCGCCTCCGCGCTGGACGCGCTGGCCACCGTCTCCGCACTGGAGCTGATCGCCGCGCTGCCCGCCGACCAGGCCGAGGCCGTCTACCTCCGCGTGGTCCTCGGGCTCGATGCCCGGCACGCCGCGCAGGTGCTCGGCAAGCGCCCCGGCGCCGTTCGCACGGCCGCCCACCGCGGCCTGCGTCGGCTCGCCGACCTGCTCGCTGAGTCCGGGAGTGACACTTTTCGGGCCTGCGGCGCTGAAAGAGAGTGACATGGACGACGCCAGGGGTTCCAGGGAAAGCGACGCGGGCGTGGCACGGCTGCTCGCCGCCGCCCGCGCGCCCGCGCACGAGAGCGAGTGGGGTGGCGAGGACGACGCGCTCGCCGCGTTCCGCCGTGTTCACGGGGGTGTTCACGCGAGAGCGGCGTTCACAGGGAAGGCGTCCCGGCGATGGCTGCGAGTGACGCTGGCGTCGGTCGCGGTCGGCGGGATCGCCGCGGGGGTCGCGCTGTTCGGGTCCGATCTCGGCGGCGGGTCCGCGCCGGCGCCAGGGGTCTCGGTGGTGGGCCCGCAGTCGGGTTCACCAGGCGTGCCCACCCGCACCGGCGCCTCGCCGCAGCCGACGCCGGATGCGGCCCAGCCGCAGCTTCCGGGGGGACAGCCGGGTCCGACCCCTCCTGCCTCGGCCACGCCCGACTCGACCCCGACCACGGTCGGCACGAGCAGCAGCAGTGGCGGCGGAAACGGCAGCAACAGCAACGGCCGTGCGAAGGGCCATGGCAAGGCGCTCGGCAAGGGCAATGGGAACGGCGGGGGCAACGGGAACGGGAACAGCAGCGGACAGGGGAACGGCAGCGCAGGCGGGAACGGTCAGGGCAACTGAGCCTGCCGGCCGCCCGTGGTCAGGAAGCGAGGCAGCATGGCAACGTCTGAGCAGCCGGCGATGATCGGCATTCTGCTGCTGGTCTCCGCGGACCAGTTTTCCGACGAGTTGCTGGCGAGGCTGCGGGCCGGCGAACTCGTCGGCCTCGGCGACGCGTCCCGTGGCACCGGGCTCTCGGAGCTCACCGGTCTTGCGCTGACCACCCCTCAGGCCGGCCCCCCACAGCCGGGACCGCTGCGTCCCACGGCCGGCCTGCGGCTCGACCCAGACCACCGCACGGTCGTGCTGGACGGCCGGGCGCAGCCGTTGACCTTCCTGGAGTACCAGCTGCTCTCGCATCTGATGGCACATCCGCGCCAAGTACAGAGCCGCGCCCGGCTGATCACCAAGGTCTGGGACTTCGACCCGATCGGGTCCGGCCGCTCCGTCGACGTCCTGGTGGCCCGGCTGCGCCGCAAGCTCGGTCCCACCTATCGCGCATCCGTCGAAACGGTCCGCAGCGCCGGCTACCGCTACGTCCCGCCGGGGGAGTGGGACCGCTAGGCATGGTCGGACGGGACCCAGGACGATCACCGGAACGACGACAGAGCGACCGCAGAGCGACCGCAGAGCGACCACCAGGACGTAGGCTCGGCGGACGTGAGCGAGTCGAGTCGGATCAAGCGCGTCGTTGTCGGCGCGGCGCTGTTGCGCGACGGGCTGGTGCTCGCCGCGCGCAGGTCGGCGCCTGCGGCGTTGGCCGGGCGCTGGGAGTTCCCCGGCGGGAAGGTCGAGCCGGGCGAGACGGTGCCGGCCGCGCTGGAGCGCGAGCTCCGGGAGGAGTTGGGCGTCGAGGCGCGGGCCCGGGACCGGCTGCCCGGCGCGTGGGAGGTCAGGGACGGTCTGGAGCTGCACATCTGGTCCGCCGACCTGCTCGCCGGCGAACCGCACCCGCTCCAGGATCATGACGAGCTCCGCTGGCTGGCCCGCGCCGACCTGTACTCCGTCGACTGGCTGACCCAGGACCGCTTCGCGCTTCCCCACGTCGCCGCGCTGCTCACGCCGCCCGTGCCGCTCGCGCCGCCCGCGTCCACGCCCTGATCCGCTCGTCCGGATGATCATCTGCAAATGGCGAAGATGACCCGAACGGCGGGGTACGCCGAGGTTTAGGTGGGTATGTCAGTATCCGGCCGCCTTCCCGAGCAGGTGGCCGGGACTGGGGAGACGTGAGGCAAGCTGACGCGCGTGCGCGCCTGCGGCGGAGGCCGACGACGGTTGGCGTCAGAGGACCGGCCGCAGGCGGGATGGCGTCGCGCAGTCAGCGGACGGAGAGGTTCCCCGATCCGCTCGCCGTCGGGCCCGAGCTCGAGGAGGCGACCGAGCGCCGGGGCGGAAGTCTGCTCGACGTCGTACGTGTCGCGATCGCACTCCTGGACGAGCAGGGACGCGTGATGCTCTGGAGCCAGGCGGCCGAGGAACTGCTCGGCTGGCCGAGCGACACCCTGGTGGGCCGCGGGCTGGACGCGCTGTTGGGGGACGACCCCGAGATGATCAAGGCGGCCCGCGAGGCCATCGCCGGCGTCCTGCGCGACGGCGAGCCCTGGGGCGGAATCGCCCTGCTGCGGCACCGGGACGGGCACGGCGTCCGGCTCGAGGCGCGGCTCTCCCTCCTGGAGAACGGCGACGGTGTCCCCTACCTCCTGTGCCGGCTGGCCGACGCCGCCGCACTGGTCGACGTCGAGCAGGACCTCGCGATCCAGGACGCCCTGTTCGAGCAGTCGCCGCTCGGGCTGGCGATCTTCGACCGGGACCTGCGCTACGTGCGGATCAACGAGACCCTGGCCCGGATGAACGGCCTGTCCGTCGACGCCCACCTCGGCCGGACCGCGGGGGAGGCGCTGCCTGAGCTGGCAGCCGACGAGGTGATGGCGATCCAGCGGCAGGTCCTGGCCACCGGCGAGCCGGTGATCGACCTGACCATCACCAGTGCGAACCCCGCCGAGCCCGGCTACCGCTCCGCCTCCTACTCCCGGCTGCACGACAGAGCCGGCCGCATCCTCGGGCTGACCGGCATGATCATGGACGTGACGGACCGCTACCGCGCCGTCGCCAAGGTGGAGCGCGCCCGCCAGCGCCTCGCCCTGCTCAACGAGGTCGGCAGCCGGATCGGCGACCTGCTGGACGGCGAGCTGATCGCCCAGGAGCTCGCCGACGCGATCGTGCCGCGCCTGGCCGACCACTCAGGGGTCGCGCTGCTGGAGGCCGTCCTCGACGGCGCGGAACTGCCGCGCCATCCGCACACGCGGCTGACGCCGCTGATCATGGCCGCCACCGCGGCCATCAATCCCGGCCCGGACGCCGAGGCGATGCAGACGCCGGGCGCGCGGATCAGCATGACCGAGGAGTCGATGTTCGGCCGGGTGCTGCGTACTGGGCTTCCGCAGTCGCTCGACGCGGCGACGCAGTTGGACGATATCAGCGGCGAAGGAGACCCACGCGTGCGCGCGGCCTACCGGCTGGGCGTGCACTCGGTGCTGGCGGTGCCGTTGCGGGCCCGCGGCATCGTGCTCGGGCTGCTGGTCCTGGACCGGGCAGGCCGCCGCGAGGGCTTCGACCACGACGACGTCGCCTTCGCGACCGAGCTGGCCGACCGCGCCGGGGCCTCGCTCGACAACGCCCGGCTGTACGCCCGTGAGCGCGCGGCGGCGCTGATGCTGCAACGCAGTCTGCTGCCGCAGACGGTGGCGCAGCCGCCGGGCATGGAGGTCGGCTACCGGTACGTCCCCGGCAGCAGCGGCACGGAGGTCGGCGGCGACTGGTTCGACGTCATCCCGCTGCCGAACGGCCGCACCGCGCTGGTGGTCGGCGACGTGATGGGCCACGGCCTGCGCGCCGCGGCGACGATGGGTCGGCTGCGCACGGCGGTCCGCACGCTGGCCGGACTCGACCTCCCGCCGGACCGCCTGCTGCAGCACGTCCACGACCTCGCGGACGACCTCGCCCAGGGCCCCGAGGAGGCCCTGATCGCCACCTGCGTCTACGCCGTCTACGACCCGGCGACCCGCAAACTCCTCCTCTCCAAGGCCGGCCACACCGAGCCCCTCCTGATCACCCCCGGCCCGGCGAACGGCCCGGACGCTACGCCCACTCCGGGCACCGCGGGTTCCGGAGCTGTCGCGGGTGGTGCGGTCCCGGGGCGAGCGTCTGAGGGGCTCGGCATCGCGGGCCCGGGCCGGGAGGCTGGCCCGAGCGCGGCGGGTGCCTTTGGCGCCTCGGGCAGCGAGTCCGCCTCC
>NZ_JBGCCK010000019.1:0-148704 GCF_041262525.1 Streptacidiphilus sp. MAP12-20 | reverse complement strand
ACAACAACCTCAAGCTCTACACCAACGACGGCACCGGCAATCTGACCGACTCCGGTATCTACATGTTGGGGACCACGGGTCTGTGGGGCGGCTTCAAGCAGATCACCGCCGGTGACTTCCTCGGCAACGGGCACATCGACATCGCCGGCATCGACGCGAACAACAACCTCAAGCTCTACACCAACGACGGCACCGGCAATCTGACCGACTCCGGTATCTACATGTTGGGGACCACGGGTCTGTGGGGCGGCTTCCGTAGCGTGGTGGCGGGTAACTACCTGGGCGACGGGCACATCGGCATCGCCGGGATCGACGCGAACAACAACCTCAAGCTCTACACCAACGACGGCACCGGCAATCTGACCGACTCCGGTATCTACATGCTGGGGACCACGGGCCTGTGGGGCGGCTTCGGCTCCTGACCGCCACCGGTCTCTCCCGTGGGCTGCGGATCCTGATCAGGGACCCGCAGCCCACGGCGTTCTCGGTGTGGCGGTCGCTGGGCCTGGCCAAACGAGTACGGCTTCGACGGGCACCCGTGTCATCGTGGCCCTGCCAACGCACTGGCGCATCAGCCCTGACACATCGGGTTGGTCGACCGCCTGAAGACACCGACGGTCCGCAGCAGATTCCGACCGGATTCCCGCGACGGACAGCCGCCTGCCCAGGCGTCGGGAAACGAACATTCGCGGACGCCATTCACCCCTGAAAGCCACGCCCAGATGCTCGCCGGAAACGGCCTCTGGGCCAGCTTGCCTCCTCACCCTTTGGACCACACCATGAAACGCCTCACCACTCTGACCACCGTCACCATCGCCGGCCTGCTGGCCCTGCCGCTCGCTCCCACCGTCGCGGCCGCCGCAGCCGCCGCCCCCGCAACCGTCACGACCGCCAGCTCCCCGCCGCAGTTGAAGGTCATGCCCCTCGGAGACTCGATCACCACCGGCTACCAGAGCTCGACCGGGAACGGCTACCGCGGCCCGCTGATGCAACTGGTCAATCAGCAGACCCGGTACACCGTGAATTTCGTCGGTACCCAGTTCAACGGCACCATGACCGACAACGCGAACGAGGGCCACAGTGGCTACGAGATCCAGGGCATCCTCAACAACATCGACAGCTACCTGGCGGCCGACCACCCCGACGCCGTGCTGCTGCACATCGGCATCAACGACCTCAACAACAACGACAACAACCACGCGACCGCGGCCACCCGAGCCGAAACCCTGATCGACCGGATCTTCACCGACCAGCCCGGCGTCACGGTCATCATGCAAGGCCTGATCCCGACCACCGCGGGCGTCCCGGCGAACCCGGCCCTGCAGAACCTGATCGGCAACTACAACGACCAACTGCGCGCCTGGGCCCCGAGCGAGGTGCAGGCGGGCAAGCACTTCGCCTTCATCGACGCCCCGGCCCTGACCTCCACGCAGTTCGCCGACGGCCTGCACCCCAACGACGCGGGTTACAGCCAGATGGCCCAGAACTTCTACACCCCACTCGACCAGGCCTTCACCAACGGCTGGGTGGTCGGCGGCGCGCCCACTCCGCCGGCGGCGTCGCGGCCGGCGCGGGTGGCGGCCGGTGACTTCAACGGTGACGGCAAGACAGACGTCGCGGGCATCGACGCGAACAACAACATGATGCTCTACCCCGGGGACGGTACCGGTTCCGTCAGCGGTCCGGGCAGCGCGATGCTGGGGACCACGGGCCTGTGGGCGGGCTTCAAGGCGATCACCGCCGGCGACTTCAACGGTGACGGCAAGACGGACATCGCGGGCATCGACGCGAACAACAACCTCAAGCTGTACACCGGCGACGGCACCGGGCACCTCTCCGACTCCGGCATCTACATGCTCGGCAACACCGGCCTGTGGTCCGGCTTCAAGCAGATCACCGCCGGCGACTTCCTCGGCAACGGCCACGTCGACATCGCCGGGATCGACGCGAACAACAACCTCAAGCTGTACACCAACGACGGCACCGGCCACCTCTCCGACTCCGGTATCTACATGTTGGGGACCACGGGTCTGTGGGCGGGCTTCAAGCAGATCACCGCCGGTGACTTGCTCGGCAACGGCCACGTCGACATCGCCGGGATCGACGCCAACAACAACCTCAAGCTGTACACCAACGACGGCACCGGTCATCTGAGCGACAGCGGTATCTACATGCTCGGCAACACCGGCCTGTGGGCGGGTTTCCACGCGGTGATGGCTGGCGACTTCACCGGGACCGGCCACCTCGGGATCGCGGGCATCGACGCCAACAACAACCTCAAGTTCTACCCCGGCGACGGCACCGGCCACGTCAGCGGCGGCACCCAGATGCTCGCCGGAAACGGCCTCTGGGCCGGCTTCTGACCCTCCGTATGGCCCCGCGAATCCGTCTCAGGGATCGCGCGGGGCCTGGGCGCGTGACGGCACGTCATGGCTTGGGACGGCCGACAGCCGAGGTCCACTGCCACGGACCCGCTCGGCGCCGTCCATGCCTGTCACGGCCACTGCCACATCATCCGTACAGCTCCTTCCGTTCCGCGCCCTTGCTCGTCTGCGACGTTCTGTCAGTAGCCTTGTCCTCGCCACCCGGCCGGTTCGGTTCGCCCGGGGTTTCGTGTGGCTCCCCCGGCCGCCCCACGCCACGACCGCCCACCCGAACGGGTCATGGCACGGCGTGCTTCGGGTACAGCGGCGTGTTCAAGACACCAGCAAGCGAGGTGCTGCACCAAGTGGGTGGCAACTCAGACCCGGCTATGGCGAGGCGACATGCCTGTCACCCGTTGCCGTCGGATGCTGGAGCAAGGAGTCCGCTATCGCGCCGCCCGATTCGAGGAGCCTGAACCATGAGGTTCATTCAGATCATTGAGTACAAGACCAGTCGCATCGACGAGTTCAACGCTCTCCTGGACAGCTGGGTCGAAAAGAACGCAGGCAATCGGCTGGCGGCGCGGGCCATGCAGACCCGTGACCGTGACAAGGAGAACGTCTACCTGAACATTGTCGAGTTCCCGTCGTTCGAGCAGGCGATGAACAACTCCAACCGCCCGGAGACCGCGGAGTTCGCGGCCCAGGTCGCCGCGTTGTGTGACGGCCCGCCGATGTTTCGCAACCTCGACCTGCTGAACGAGCGAACCTTCCAGGACTGAGCCGGCGCTGGCAGTTCGCCGCCGAAGGTGGTCAGGGAGGTCGGCCGCGTCGTCAACCGGGCACGTCGGTGAACCAGCCGTCCGGGCCGACGGGGCTGCCGGTGGTGAGGCGCGGCCGGTACTGCTGCTGGAAGCATCCCCGCCACCGGGTTGCCTCCGCGCGCCGCCTTGCCTGCGAGCTTACTGCGATGGTCTAGTGACAGAGAGTAGCGGGTTTAGGCTGGAGCGAGAAGAAGCAGGGGCACACCGTGAATCAGGCGTCCGGGCAGCCGTCCCCCGAGCGGATCATGCAGATCGCCACCGGGAACTGGGCCCAGAGCATTCTGGCCACGAGCGCGATCCATTCGCTCTTCAATCACCTTGAGGCCGGCGCGGACACACCCGAGCAGGTCTCCAAGACCGCCGGGCTGTCGCCGCGCGGCACGCAGGCCCTGCTCGACGGCCTGGTGGGGCTGGGACTGGTCGAGTCGCGGGACGGGCTCTACCGCAACAGCCCGGAGGCTTCCGCCTTCCTGGTCGAGGGCAAGCCCGGCTATCTGGGCGGATTCGCCCAGGTCGTGTTCGCCGGCCCGCCCAACCGTGCGGACCTCCCGGAGGTCGCGCGCACTGGCGTCCCGGTCACGCCGGAGCCCGCGGATCTGCCTGAGAACCCGTTCTGGGAACAGCTGGTGCCCGCGATCGCGCCGCTCTCGGTGCCCTCGGCCCTCGCGGCCGCCGAGCACCTGGGCCTGGCCACGACAGGACCGGTCTCCATCCTGGACGTCGGCGGCGGCTCCGGGATCTACTCCTCGGTCTGGCTCGCGATGAACCCGCAAGCCCGGTCGACGCAGATCGACTGGGCGAACGTCAACCGGATCGCCACCCGCCTGGTCGCCGAGCACGGCGTCGGCGACCGCTTCCACACCACTGACGGAGACTTCCACACCACCGACTTCGGCACGGACCTCTACGACGTCGCCGTCTACTCGCACATCGCTCACCAGGAAAGCCCGGCCGACAACCAGGCCGTGTTCACCAAGTTCCGGCAAGCCCTCAAGCCCGGTGGCACGCTCGTGGTCAACGACTTCGTCGTCGAAGACGACCGCTCAGGCCCCCCGTTCCCCCTGATCTTCCACACCACCATGCTCCTCCAGACCACCCAGGGCTCCACCTGGACCCGCAACGACTACCGCACCTGGCTCACCGACGCCGGCTTCACCGACGTCACCTTCCAGCCCACCGCCTCCCCCGCCACCCTCGTCTACGCCCGCTGACCAGCCGCCAGGCGACCGCGCACCGGGTGGCCTGCGCCTCCACGTTCAGTGGGGTCGGCCGGCTGGGCGTCGTTCGTCGAGGAGCTCGCGCACGAAGCTGCGGGCGAGCCACTCCTGGTATTCGTCGTCGGTCCATCCTCGTTCGTGGCTCAGCAGTTGGTAGACCTCCGGGGAGATCAGGGTCCAGATCAGGTCTCGGGCGTGGTCGGGGTCGAGGCCGGGCCGGGCGTCTCCGGTCTCGATGACCTGTCGGACGATCTCGGTTGCGCCGAGCAGTCGTTCGCGCTTGATCGACTCGGCGAACTCTCTGAGGTCCTGGTTGCCGGACTTGGCACCGGCGAGCAGGACGTCGAGCAGCGGTCCGAGCCTGTGCGAGATCGTCCGGGCGATCGCCGCGTACCGGAGGAGCTTGCCGGCCCCGGAGGTGTCGGCGATCAATGCCTGGTATTCGGGACGCGCGACGAGCGGGGGACTTCGCCGCCGTGATCCACCCGCACGCCACCAATCGGGAGGCGAAGCACGAGCCGCCCGCCTGCCGCGGGACCGGGCCCGAAGCCTTCTACGCCACCGCGCTGTGGCTGCGGTCGGCGTTCGCCGACCTGCGCTGGGAGATCCACGACGAGGTCGCCTCGGCGGACCTCGTGGTCCTGCACACCACGATGGCCGGCCGTCAGGTGGGACCGTTCGTCAGCTACGACGAAGACGGCCGGGTCGCGCAGGCGATGCCATCCACCGGCCGGGAGTTCGCGACCACGCAGACGCATTGGTTCCGGGTTGCGGAGGGCCGGATCACCGAACACTGGGCCAACCGCGACGACCTCGGCCTGGCCCGGCAACTCGGCTGGGTCCCGCCGACGCCCCGCTACCTGGCCCGGATGGCCATGGCCAAACGCCGCGCCCAGCGCGCAGCTCAGTGAGGCGCGCCACCAACCGCTGATCCAGACCGGCGCCGAGCCGCTGCTGGGTCGACGATCGCCGACTTCACCCACGTCGCCGCCTTCGCCGGAGTCGTCTGCTTCGCGTTCGTCATGGACACCTTCTTCTCCCGACGCGTCGTCGGTTGGTCCGCCTCGATCACCAGCAGGCCCAACTCGTACTGGACGCAGTAGACACGGGCCTGTGGCAAGGCGACCGGGACGGCGGCCCGCCCGCGCCGGGCGAAGTGAGCCCCAGCGGCCCGGGCGCGCGCTGGACCACATCGAGTCGGCCACCGCCGGGTGAGCCGACTGGTGCAACCACCGTCGGCTCCTCGGTGAGTCAGGCGAGTGCAACCAGTTGTGTCACTCGTGTGAATCGACTAGAAGGGCCAGCCGACCAGCAAATCCCTTCATGGTTTTGGTGACTGCCCTCGACGGGGACCCGGCCGGTGTACTTGCGCTATTCCGCATTAACAACACGTGAACGACGTACGGAAGGGACAGTGGGGCCGCTCATGACCGCTCGAACCTGTCCCACCCGTGCCCCTCAGGACCTCAATGAGCCGGTCCCCGGCGGGATCGGCGGCAGTCGGCTGTTCCCGGACGGGACGCTTGAGGTGGCCGGCGCCCGGCCGCGCTGATTCTTCCGCGGGTGCCGCCACCGAACTGATCCCGGGGCGGCGTCGCGCGGAGACCCCGCTGTTTGACGAAGGAGTCACCATGACCGCGTACGCCGAAGAGAAGAGCATCCAGGACCTGGAACGCGCCTGGATGGACGAGGCCATCGGCCTTGCCACCGCCAGCGTGAAGAACGGCGGCGGTCCGTTCGGCGCGCTGATCACCAGAGGTGCGGAAATTGTTGCGATCGGCAACAACAACGTCACTTCGCACCTGGACCCGACCGCGCACGGCGAGGTGACCGCGATCCGTGCCGCCTGCCAGAAGCTGGGCACCTTCACCCTCGAGGGCTGTGTCCTGGTCACCTCGTGCGAGCCGTGCCCGATGTGTCTCTCCTCCGCGCTGTGGGCGCGAGTCGATCAGATCATCTTCGCCGCCGACCGGCACGACGCCGCGGTGGCCGGTTTCGACGACCGCAAGTTCTACGACCTGTTCGAGAAGCAGCCCGCGGAGCTGTGGCCGATGGCGATCAAGCGGGTGGAGATGCCGAACCGTACGGCGCCCTTCGACGCGTGGCTGGCCAAGTCCGACCGCATCGATTACTGACGGCCCGGTTCACCGCGCACGGGCGCCGGTTGAACCGAACCACGCAGAACCCAGCCAACCAAGCTGAACCCAGCAGACCGCTGACCCGCGTCTGTAAAGCCTCAGGACTCACTTTCCGTGACCTGGGGCTTTTGGTTTCCCTGCGATCCGAAGGGGCGTCCGGGAACCGGGCCCGCTCATGCCGAAGGGGTGCCCCGCACCCGTGCGTTCGCACGAATACGGGACACCCCTGGCAATCCGGGGAGACTCAGTTCCCTTCGGCCTCGAAGGTGAGCAGCAGGTCGGCGGCGACGCTCACGGCGATCGTCGCGGGGTCCTTCCCGGTGATGTCGGCCAGTCCGATCGGGGTCTTGATCCGATCGATGGTGGCGTCGTCGTGGCCGCCCTCGGTCCGGAGGCGCTTGCGGAACCGCACCCACTTCGCCGCCGACCCGATCAGCCCGATGGAGCCGAGATGGGTGGTGCGCAGGGCGGCGTCGCACAGTGCGGCGTCCTCGGCGTGATCATGGGTCATGATCAGGACGTGGGTGCCGGGCGGCAGCTCTTCCAGCACTTCCTCGGGTAGCAGCGGCGTGTGATGCACATGCACCTGCGCCACCGAGCCCGCCAGCACGTCGAGCCGCTCCTTGGTGAGCATGTCGGCGCGGGTGTCGACCAGATGGAGGTCGAGGTCCTGACGTGCGAGGATGCGCGCCAGTTCCATCCCGACGTGTCCCACGCCGAAGACCGCGACCGCCCGTGCCACCGGCAGGGGTTCGAGGAGCACCGAGACCTCGCCGCCACAGCACTGGACGCCGTGTTGGTTGCTCACCTTGTCGTTCAGGGCGAAAGTCATCAGCTCTGGCTCAGGCTTGGACGCGACGATCATCTCCCGGGCGCGATCGATCGCGACGGCCTCGATGTTGCCGCCGCCGATCGAGCCCCAGGTCTCGCTCTGCCCCACCACCAGCTTCGCACCGGCTTCGCGCGGGGCGTGGCCGCGCACGGTCGCGACGGTCACCAGCACGCCGGACTCCCGGCGTGCCCGCAACCGCGCGACCGCGGCGATCCATGTCATGTCAGGCACCGCTCAGCACTGCCGCGTCGGTGCGCGCCTGGCCGTTGGTGGTCTGCCCGTTGGAGGCCTGGCCGACCGCGGCGAACTCGTCGCGGGCGTCCGGGCCGTCCTGGGAGGCGGCGCCGCGGCGGGCCTCCTCGATCGCCCAGAACACCGCTTCCGGTGTCGCGGGCGAGGCCAGCTCGACGCTGACTCCACCCGGTCCGAACGCGGCGGCTGCCTGACGCAGCGCCTCGCGCACCGAGAACGCCAGCATCAGCGGAGGCTCGCCCACCGCCTTGGAGCCGTAGACCGCGCCCTCCTCGGTGGCGTTCTCCATGAGGGTGACGTTGAACTCCTCGGGCATCTCCGAGAAGCTCGGCAGCTTGTAGGTGCTCGCGGCCTGGGTCAGCAGCCGGCCGCGGTTCGGGCCGTCGGTCGCGTCCCAGCGCATGTCCTCGAGCGTCAGCCAGCCCGCTCCCTGTACGAAGCCGCCCTCGACCTGGCCGATGTCGATCATCGGGGAGAGGCTGTCGCCGACGTCCTGCACGATGTCGACCCGCCGGATGCGGTACGCCCCGGTGAAGCCGTCCACCTCGACCTCTGCCGCGGCGGCGCCGTGGGAGAAGTACTTGAACGGCGAGCCCTGGAAGGACTTGGCGTCCCAGTGCAGTCCCTCGGTCCGGTAGTAGCCGGCCGCCGACAGCTGCACCCGCTGGAAGTACGCGGTGTGCACCAGGTCGTCCCAGGCCAGCTCCTTGTCGCTGCCCAGGGTGCGGGCCACGCCCTCGACGATGCGGACGTCGGAGGCGTTGGAGCCCAGTTGCGAGGCGGCCACCTGAAGCAGCCGCTCCCGCAGCTGCTCGCAGGCGTTCTTCACGGCCGCGCCGTTGAGGTCAGCGCCGGAACTGGCGGCGGTGGCCGAGGTGTTGGGCACCTTGTCGGTCCGCGTCGGGGCCAGCCGCACCTTGTGCAGCGGGATGCCCAGCGTGGTCGCGGCCACCTGCAGCATCTTGGTGTGCAGGCCCTGGCCCATCTCGGTGCCGCCGTGGTTGATCAGGACAGAGCCGTCCTTGTAGATCAGCACGAGCGCGCCGGCCTGGTTGAAGGCGGTGAGATTGAACGAGATCCCGAACTTGATGCCGGTGACCGCGAGCGCCCGCTTAGTGTGCGGGTGCGCGGCGTTGAACGCGGCGATCTCGCGCTTGCGGTCGGCGACGCCGCCGTTCTCCAGGGTCTGCTGCCAGACGGCGGCGATCCGCTCGGGCTGGAGCACCGGCTGCCCGTACGGCGTCGTCTGTCCCTGCTGGTAGAAGTTGCGCTCCCGCAGCTCCATGGGATCCAGGCCGAGCAGCGGTGCGACCCGGCCCAGGATGTCCTCGATCACCAGCATGCCCTGCGGGCCGCCGAAGCCGCGGAAGGCGGTGTTGGAGACCTTGTTGGTCTTGGCGATGCGACCGGCGATCCGGGCGTTGGGGATCCAGTAGGTGTTGTCGATGTGGCACAGCGCCCGCGCCGTCACCGGCTCGGAGAGGTCGAGGCTCCAGCCGCCGTCCGAGGTCAGCGTGGCCTCCAGGGCCCGGATCCGGCCGTCGGCGTCGAAGCCGATCTTCCAGTTGGCGTGGAAGCCGTGCCGCTTGCCGGACATGGTCAGGTCCTGGGTGCGGTTGAGCCGCAGCCGGACCGGCCGGCCGGTGAGCTTGGCGCCGAGCGCGGCGATGGCCGCGAACCCGTGCGGCTGCATCTCCTTGCCGCCGAAGCCGCCGCCCATCCGCAGGCACTGCACGGTTACCTCGTGGCTGTGCAGACCGAGCACATGCGCGACGATCTCCTGGGTCTCCGAGGGGTGCTGGGTGCTGCTCTGGATGAAGAGCTGCCCACCCTCGTCGATGTGGGCCAGCGCCGCGTGCGTCTCGAGGTAGAAGTGCTCCTGGTCGGAGAACTGGAACTCGCCGGAGAACACATGCGCGGAGTCGGCGAAGCCCGCGTCCACGTCGCCGATCGCCATCAGCGGCCGGGCGCCGTGGAAGCTCTCCGCCGCGATGGCCTCCTTGAGGGTGACGATGGAGGGCAGTTCCTCCAGGTCCACCTCGACGGCCGCCGCGCCGAGCCTGGCCGCCTCCAGGGTCTCGCCGAGCACCCAGGCGACCGCGTGGCCGTGGAACATGACCATGTCGGGGAAGAGCGGCTCGTCGTGCTTCATCCCGGCGTCGTTGACGCCGGGAACGTCGGCGACGGTCAGCACCCGGACCACGCCCGGCACGGCGAGCGCGGGCTCGGTGCGCAGCTCGAGGATCCGGCCGTGGGTCTTCATCACCTGGACCGGGTAGGCGTGCAGCACGTCCTTGGTCCGCTGGACCAGGTCATCGGTGTACAGCGCGGTGCCGGTGACGTGCAGGTTGGCACTCTCGTGCGGCATCGAGACGCCGACAACCGGCTTCTCGGGGCGTTGGGACAACTGACTCATGACGACACCGCCTCAGTGGTTTGCGCGTACAGCTTCAGCAGGCTCTGACCCAGCATCGCGGAGCGGTAGAGGGAGCTGGCGCGATGATCGCTCATCGGCGTTCCCTCTCCCCGCAGCACGCGGGCCGCGGCCTCGACGGTCTCCGTCGACCACGGCTTGCCCTCCAGGGCCGCTTCGGTGGCGAGGGGGCGGAGCGGGGTGGCGGCCACGCCGCCCAGGCCGATCCGTGCCTTGCGGACGATGCCGTCCTCGATGTCGAGCGCGAAGGCGACCGCCACGCTGGAGATGTCGTCGAAGCGACGCTTGGCGATCTTGTGGAAGGCCGTGACCGGGGACAGCGGCAGCGGGATGCGGACCGCGCGGATCAGCTCGCCGGGACGCCGCACGGTCTGCCGGTAGCCGGTGAAGTAGTCGGCCAGCGGGACCACGCGCTCGCCGTCGGCGCCGGCGAGGACCAGCTGTGCCTCCAGTGCGAGCAGCACCGGCGGGCTGTCGCCGATGGGGGAGCCGGTACCGAGGTTGCCGCCGAGGGTCGCGCTGTTGCGGATCAGCCGCGACGCGAACTGCGGGATCAGCTGTGCCAGCAACGGCACGTCGCCGTCGAGACGGCGTTCGATCTCGGTGAGCGTCAGCGCCGCGCCGATCTCGATGTGGTCGGACTCGACCCGCAGCTCCCGCAGTTCGGGCAGCCGGTCGATGCCGACCACGCAGCCCGCCCGGCGGGACCGGATGTTCACCTCGACGCCCCAGTCGGTGGAGCCGGCGACGAGCACCGCGTCGGGTCGCTCGCGCAGCAGCTCCAGCGTCTCGGCCAGGGTGTCCTTCCGCAGGAACGCGCTGTCGTCCTGGACGTACTCGGTGGCGACCGCCGCGGGCGGGGACTGCTCACGACGCTGCGCCAGCGGGTCCTCGTCCGTGGGCATGCCGACGGCGAAGGCGGCATCGCGAATCGGGCGGTAGCCGGTGCAGCGGCACAGGTTTCCGCTCAGCGCGTGCAGGTCGAAACCGTTCGGGCCGTGCTCGTGGTCGGCGCTGTCGGCGCTGTGGGCCGCGTCCGCGCCGCTGCCCGGCTCCGGGTGCGCGCAGCGGTCGGACCGGTAGTACTCGGAGGCCATGCTGCAGATGAAACCCGGGGTGCAGTAGCCGCACTGGGAGCCGCCGCGGACCGCCATCTCCTCCTGCACCGGGTGCAGGGTGGCCGGCGTGCCCGCTTCGTTGACGGTGGCGAGGCCCTCGGAGGTGATGATCTCCTGGCCGTCGAGCGCCGCGGCGGGGATCAGGCAGGCGTTGACCGCGACCCAGTCGGTGGGCTTGTCCACCCCAGGACGGGCCACCAGGACCGAACAGGCGCCGCACTCACCTTCGGCGCAGCCCTCCTTGGTTCCGGTGAGGCCACGGTCGCGCAGGAAGTCCAGCGCGGTGGTGTGCGGCGTAGCCGGCGAAATCGGTGTCTCTTTCCCGTTGACCGTGATGTGCGCCGCTACCATGACAGGCCTTCAATCTGGTGCGTAAGCGATCGATTCATCAAGTATGCCAATGTTCAGGCAGCTTTCCGTGTTCAGGTGCGCCGGGTGCGAGGAGCGGGCGCAGCAGGGCACGCAACAGCGACGTGCCGGCAGGCGGTGACAGGCGGTGACGGGAAGACGTGATGTGCCACGAGCGGGCACATTCAGAACGGCGTGATCAGCAGCCGTGCGCGATCCGACCGGGGACCCAGACGGTGCACTGGGCGAGGCGACCAAGGTCAGAGCTGGTGTACATCTGGCGATCGCCTCCTTCCGGTAACTGCGGATATATGTTTGCGCAAATTAGCGGCTCGCGACCGCCGAGGTCAAGAGGCCGGTCTCGCCGCTCGGGAATCGGCCGGATTCAACACGGTCGGGATCAGCCGGAGCTGCCGACCGTCCGGAGTTGTGATCACGAGGCCGGAAAAAGGAGTGGAGGGGTGATCGTTGGGCTGCTAGCGTTCCGTTGACCGTGACACCGCCCGAGGAGGTGAGACCCATGAACGCTGTATCGAAGTGGGTGCTCCCCCTTGCCGTCACGGCCGGGCGATTGACGTAGCTGTCGCCGGGAGCGCCTCGACAACCAGGCACTCCCGAAAGGTGGCAGCCATGAATCCTCTTCTTTTCACCTCAGAGACATCGTCAAACGGCCTGCGCGAACGCGACTTCACCGTGGGTGAGGTCCCCGGCGTCCTGTGGTCGCCTGCCTCCGGCGCGGCCGAGCGCGCGCCCCTGATCCTGATGGGCCACGGCGGCGGCAACTACAAGAAGCATCCGGCCATGGCGGGCCGGGCCCAGCGTCTGGTGACCGGCTGCGGCTTCCACGTCGCCGTCATCGATGCGCCCGGTCACGGCGACCGGCCGCGCACGGCGTACGACGAGCAAGAGATCGACCTGATGCAGGAGGCGATGGCGAGCGGCAAGCCGGTCGGCCCGATCGTCGTCCGCTACAACGACCACCTGGCGGAGCTCGCCCTGCCGGAGTGGCAGGCGACCCTGGACGCCCTCCAGGAGCTTCCGGAGATCGGCGCCGGCGGGCCGGTCGGCTGGTTCGGCATCAACATGGGCACCGCGATCGGCGTGCCGTTCGTGGCGGCCGAGCCCAGGATCACGGCTGCGGTCTTCGGTCAGCACTGGCCCGACACCCTGGCCGAGAAGGCGAAGCGGATCACCATCCCGATCCAGTTCGCCATGCAGTGGGACGACGAGCACATCCCGCGCGAGGCCGGTCTCGCGCTGTTCGACGCCTTCGCCTCGCAGGAGAAGACGTTGCACGCCAACGCGGGCAGGCACAAGGAGCTGCCCAGGTTCGAGGCAGACAGCGCGGTGCGGTTCTTCGCCCGGCACTTCGGCCCGGCGGTCGCCCGGCCGGCCTGACGTGAGCGGCAGCGGCGCCCGGCTTGTCGGCCGGGCGCCGCGACGGCCCCTCTCGTCGTTCGTACCGGTCAGGTCGTCGTCGCCTGAAGGCGCTGGAACTCCCAGGGGTCGTGGGCGGAGATGACGGTCACCTGGTCGCTGTGGTAGCGGACGAGTTCGCGCAGTCGGGCCTGGGTGCCGAGCCGCAGGTCGTGGTGAACCTCGGCGGTGGTCTGGACGAAGTCGAGCAGGGGGTGGGGGTGCGGGTCCTCTTGGAGCTCGCGGTGGTAGTAGTAGGCGTCGCCGCAGTGCAGCAGCCACTCGTCGTCGCCCGTGCGGACCGCCACGCCGGTATGGCCGGCCGTGTGGCCGCCGAGTGGGACGAGCAGGATGTCATCGGCCAGGCCCTGTGCCTGCACGGCGGTGAAGCCGAACCACATCTCGTTGGTCTCGGGGGCGTAGGGCAGCCAGTTCGGGCCGTGCGCCCAGTGGCCTGGGCGGTAGCGGAAGCTGGGCGCTTCCGCGAACGCGGCGGTGATCTCGGCCTGCAGGACGTGGACCTGCGCGGCGGGGAAGTCGGGCAGACCGCCGGAGTGGTCGATGTCGAGGTGCGTGAGGATGATGTGCCGGACGTCTTCGGCTGCGTAGCCGAGCCGTTCGACCTGGCGGATCGCGGTCTCGTCCTCGGACAGCACGGGCTGTGACATCTCCACCCAGCTGGTCCCCAGCATGGTGTCCGGGTCGCGTAGGTCGTCCAGGCCGAGGCCGGTCTCAATGAGCACCAGGCCGTCCGAGTCCGTCTCGATCAGCAGGCAGTGGTTCACGGCATGCGCGGACGGCAAGCCCTCGTAGGTGGGTTCGATCATCCGGACGGAGGCGCAGTTGAGGTGGTGGATCTTCATGGTGCAGCCCCTTTGGAGTACGAACGTTCGTCAGCTAATAGCGTACGACCGTTAGGTTAAGCTGATGCCATGAGTCCCCGCAAGTCCGTCGCCGAGGCGACCGCCACCCGTACCCGGATCATTGAGCGCGCCCTGGCGCTGGCCGCCACCGACGGGCTCGACGGCCTGACCATCGGCCGCCTGGCCATCGACCTGGGGATGAGCAAGGCCGGCGTCGTCGGCCACTTCGGCAGCAAGGAGGCGCTGCAGATCGCCGTTCTGGAGGCTGCGGTCGAGCAGTTCCGCCGCCGCGTTCCGGGCCGAGCGGTCGGCGCCGACCCGGGTCTGCGTCGGCTGACGACCGCGTTCGGGGAGTGGATCGACTACATGGCCGGCGACGAAGGGCACAGCGGCTGTCTGCTCACCTCGGTCGCCGCCGAGTTCGACGGGCGGCCCGGCCCGATCCGGGACGCGGTCCTCGCCGCGCTGACGAGCTGGAGCGCCTACGTGGGCGCGGAAGTCCGCACGGCCGTCGCCGGCGGGGAGCTGCCCCCGGAGACCGACGCCGAGCAGGTCGTCTTCGAGTTGAACGGCATCGCACTGGCCGCAGCCCAGGCCATTCAGCTCCACCACGACCCGGCGGCTCCGGCCCGCGCCCGAACGGCCGTCACCCGGCTGCTGAGCGTGGCGTAGCCACCGACAATCCGCTTCCCCGGGCTGGGCCCGTCACCGCCAAGACGAGCGAGTACGCCGAGGTGGAGGCGGTGACGGTCTCGCTGGAGACCTTTCATCGAGCGCCCGCCCTCGCCCACCCCGGAGTTCTTTGCCAGCTCTTTACAACCGAACCTCCGGCTGCGTCGTCTCTTCGCCCGATCTGGAACGCAGCCCGCTGCTCATCCCTTCAGGGGGTGCCGGTGGGCCGAGCAGAGAGAAGCCGTTCATGCGCACAACTGTTGTCGCCGCCCTCGCCCTGACCTGCGCCGCCGTGCTGGGGGGAGCCGGATCCGCGTTCGCAGCCTCGAGCCCCACGGCCGCACCGTCCGTGAGCAGCCCCGCGAGCGGGCCGTCGGCGAGTCCGTCCGTGGCCGGAGGGACAGGCGGGGCGGGGGCTCCCACCGCGCAGCCGTCCGCAGCGCCGTCGCAGGTCGGTTCGGTGCCCTCGGGCGCGCCGGACACCGGCGTGCCGCCGGTCACCGCCGGGAACGGCACCGACGCCACGGCGCTCGGCGCGGAGATCGGCGGAGCGGTGCTGGTCGCCGGGGCCGGCGCATTCGTGCTGCGCCGTCGGGCCAAGGCCCGGGGCTGAGCGTTGCGAGTGACGCGTGCGGCCGGCATGGCCAGGTTGGCCCGGGTGGCGGCGACGGTGCTGGCCTCCGTGGCACTCACCTCGGCGTGTGGGGGCACCCCCGCGGCTCCGGCCGGCCCGCCGGTCGCCTCCGGCGTGGCCGCCACCGGTGCTGACAGTCCGTCGGCGGCGCCCACCGGGGCGGTCGCCGCACCGAGCCCGATCGCCCGGTCGGTGCCGGTGCGGTTGCTGATCCCGAGCATCGGCGTCGACACGCCCGTCATCTCCCTCGGCCTGGCCCCGGACGGCACCGTCCAGGTGCCACCGATCGAGGCGAACGCGCCGGCCGGCTGGTACCGGGGGTCGCCGACGCCCGGCCAGACGGGGCCCTCGGTGATCCTGGCGCACGTGACGGTCGGTCGGTACGGGGACGGGGCCTTCCTGCACCTGTCGCGGCTGAAGGTGGGCGACCTCGTCACCGCCCGTCTGCGGGACGGCGCGCTCGCCGTGTTCGCGGTCGACCGGGTACAGACCGTCGCCAAGGCACAGTTCCCCACCCGTGCCGTGTACGGGAACGTGAACCGCCCTGAGCTGCGTCTGATCACCTGCGGCGGTCCGCGCGACAGCACGGGAGGCGGCTACCTCGACAACGTCGTGGTCTATGCCTCCCTGGTGTCCAGCGGCGGATAGCCGGATAGCCGGACAGCCGGGTGGCTGCCCGATGGCCCGACCGCGCCGCACCACCGAGAGAACGTCCGACAATCCCGGTCAGCAGCATGGAGAACGTTGAAACGGTCCCAGGAGAGCGCAGCATCCGAGCTGTTCGCCGCCCTCTACCCGAGTCTCGCCGGGTGGTGCCGTCGTCTGGTCGACGACGACGGGACCGCCCATGAGATCGCCTCGGAGGCTTTCGCGCGCCTCTGGGCGCGCTGGGCCGCAGTGGAGGAGCCGCGCGGGTTCCTGTACGTCACGGCCGCCAACCTGGTGCGCGACCACTGGCGAAAGCTGGAACGCGAACGCCGGGCGATGCGACAGGTCACCACGCAGGCCGTGCTGGACGCGGGGCGTCACGGCGAGAGCGCGGAAGCAGCCGTCCCGGTGCGACTGCTGGTGCAGTCGCTGCCGGAGCGGCTGCGCACGCCGGTCCTCCTCTACTACTACGCCGATCTACCGGTCAGGGAGGTATCGCTACTGATGGGGCGCAGGGAAGGTACGGTCAAGGCTGATCTGCACGCGGCCCGGGAGCTCCTGCGCGCGAGGCTCGGGGGACACCTTGACCACACACATTGACGGCCTGGTCGACGACCCGGACGACGACGACCTCACAGCGCTGTTGCGGCCTGGCGTGGTGCTGCTGACGCCGCCACCCGGCACCTTCGAGCGCGTCCGCCGCACCGCCGTGCGGCGTCGGCGGCTGAGGGCGGCCGCCGGGGGCGGGCTGACGCTCGCCGTCGCCGCCGCCATCGCGGCCCCCGTGCTGCTGGCCACCGGCCCGACGCGGTCGGTCCCGGTGCTGCCGCTCGCTCCACCGGCGGCGACGTCGCACAGCCAGACACCGTCACCTGCGGCTTCGCCGTCGGTGAGGCCTTCGGCGTCGGCCTCCTCTTCGGCTTCCTCGGCGCCCTCCGCGTCCCCTCCCGCAGCGGTGCCGTCGGCGCTGCCCTCCGCGCCGCCGAGCACCGCCTCGGGCAGTGGGTCAGGTCGGGGTACGCCCGGCGGTTCGGGCGGAGTCGGCGCGTCCGGAGTGTCCACCGCGTCGCCCAGCGGGGCGGTCCACTCTCCCGCGCTGACCAGCACGCCGGGCGTCGGCTCGGGAAGCGGGAGCCTGGCGTCTCCGTCCCCGTGACAGGTTCGAGCCCCGCAGAAAGCTCCGCTGAGGCCCAGGTCCCGACTTCGGGGACCTGGGCCTCGCTGGTTCGGTGGACGCGCCGTCAGATGCGGGCGTCACGGGTCACGGAGAGTAGAGAGCCACTACCTGGCAGGGGCGCAGGACGAGGGTGCGGGTGTGCTGACTGTTGACGGGAGTCGGCATGGGCTGGCTGACCCAGATGCTCAGCACGCCCTTGAACTGGCCCGCGTGCACAACCGTGCCGATGCCGTCCCCGGTACGGACCTGGTCCCCGACCGAGAACCGTCGGCCTTCGCTGTCCGTCATGGTGCCTCCGTCATGGTGCCTCCGTGCGCCGGTGGGGGATGACTGGGGATCGCTGGGTCGAGGGAATCCGCTCGGGGACGAGGCCGAGCGGAGCCCTGATTCCAGCCTGGACCGGACGGCCGCGGCAGCGCTGTCGCCGAAGGCGGACAGCACGGTCGCCGAAAGGGGACTCCCCAGCGGAGCTGGCGGCGTGCGAGGGGCTTCTCTCCGACCGGCTCCTGTGGACCCGGCCGGAGTTCCTCGCCCTGCGGCACCTGCCGGGCGTGGACCTCGTCGTCGACGACCACCCGCAGGTCCGCGAGGCCGTCGCCGCGGCGAGCCCCGGCTCCAAGGCCGCGCTGCTCGCCGAGCTCCCGGTCGAGGCGCACGACTGGTCCGCGCCGCCGCGCCCCGGTCGGCGGATCGCGCTGCGCTTCCACGCCACGCCGACCGCCGTGGTGGGCGATGCGCGAGTGGAGGCGCTGCGCATCGCGGACGCGGCGGGCACCGGGGTGGCGGTCGGCGCGGCCGTCGGCGCAGAGTCCGAGATCGCCACCGGTGTGGTCGTGCGCTCCATCGGCTACCGGGGCGTGGCCGTTCCCGGCTTGCCCTTCGACGAGGCCTCCGGCACCATCCCGCACCGTGACGGCCGGGTGATCGACCCGGTCACGGGCCTGCCGCTGCCCGGCGCCTATGTCATGGGCTGGGTGAAGCGCGGTCCGTCCGGCGGCATCGGCGCCAACCGCGAGTGCGCGGCGGAGACCGTCGGCGCGCTGCTCGACGACGCGTCAGCCCGCGTCCTGCCGGTGCCGGACCCGGCCGCGACCGGCGAGGCGTTCGCGCGGCTGGTCAGGCGGCGGCGACCGGAGGCGCTGGGGCTGCGCGAGATGCGGACCGTGGACCGCGCCGAACGCGCGCGCGGCCGGGCCCTCGGCCGCCCCCGGGTCAAGCTCGCCACCGTCCCCGAGCTGCTCGCCGCGGCGCGGACGGTCTCCCGTCCACTGCCTTTCCGCTGCCTCTGCCCCTGCCCAGACTGCGCCGCCCGGCTCCGTGGACGGCTGACGCACTGCCGCAACGTCTACCACGGCGAGGCGGGCATGATGGGCCTGCTCGGCTACCTCGCCTGATACGCGCGCCGGCCGGTGCAGGGGCGGGATCCCGCCCCTGCACCGGCCGGTCGCATCGCTCGTGAGGCGGCGTCGATCAGAAGAAGTCGCCGTCGTCCCCGCCGCCGCCGAAGTCCCCGCCGCCGTCGTAGTCGTCGCGGCGATCCCCGTAGTCCGGACGGTCGTCGTCGTCCCCGCCGCTCATCATCTCGCCGATCAGGGCGCCGCCGACCAGGCCGGCCACGCCCGCGCCGACCACGGCGCCGGTGCTGTGGCCGGGCCGACCCTGCTGCGGGTAGCCCGGCTGGGCGTATCCGGGCTGGGGGTAGCCCTGCTGCGGGTAACCGGCCTGCGGATAACCGGCCTGCAGGTAGCCCGCCTGCGGCGTGTAGAAGGGCGGCGGGGTGGTCTGGATGCGTTGGGCGCAGGACTGGCAGGTCTGCACCGGACGCGGAACACCCCACTGCGGCTGCCACACCACGTTCACCGCGCCGTAGCCGTGCGAGGGGTCGAAGAAGCAGGTCACTGATTACTCCCAAAGCCGTACGCTGCTCGCCGGCCGTCTAAGCACCGGCATGGGGGGATACGTCCGAGAGCCCGCTGTTGGTTCCCGCGGGCACGATTCCGCCGAGCACTGTTCGGGTGATCGCGCGGGACTGGACCGTGTGGTCGGCCGCGAGCCCCGCGCTCTCGGTGACGGCCTCGGGGCCGGACATCAGGGTCAGGAAGGCGTAGTTCTGGCACATCCCGAGGAACGCCGAGGCCAGCAGCGCGGGTGAGGCGTCGGCGTCGATGCGTCCGGCGCGCTGCTCGGCGGTGAGATAGCCGATCAGCGCCTGCTGTCCCAGCAGCGGGCCGACGGCGTGCCCCGCTCCGCCGCCGCGCAGCCAGGCGAGCTGCTCGCGGTCGCCGAGCACGGGACCGGCGATGGGCAGCAGCTCCAGGAAGAACCCGATCGCCGCCTCGCCCAGCTCCGCCAGGTTGTCCTCGACCTCGCCGCCGCCGCTGCCACCCTCGCCCACGCGCCCGAGCAGCCGCGTCATCGCCTCGCGGATGCCGGCGGAGACCTCCGCCATGGCCGCGCCGACCAGCGCCGTCTTGTTGGCGAAGTGGTTGTAGATGCTGCCCTCGGCGACCTGCGCCGTGCGGGCGATCTGCTTGGTCGTCATGGCGGCGATGCCGTGTTCCCTGATCACCTCGAGGGCGGCGCGGACGATCCGCTCGCGCATCGGGACCGGCGTGCTGTTTGCCATGGTCGTTCCCGCCTCTCCGCCGGTTCTGTCGGTCTGTCGGCCTGCTGCCGTCGCGACGGTATCACCGCTTGACGGATGAGTGAGTACCCACTCAGAATGAGTGTGCACTCACTCAGTATCGGGCCGCAAGACAGGGGTACGTCATGGGCATCGCCACCTACACCGACCTGCAGGGCCGCATCGCCGTCGTCACCGGCGGTTCCCGGGGCATCGGCGCCGCGACGGCGCGGGCGCTGGCCCACAACGGCGCCAAGGTCGCCGTCGTGGGACGCGACCAGGACGCCCTGGACGGCGTCGTCGCCGCCATCCGCGCGGAGGGCGGCACGGCGATCCCCGCCGTCGCCGACGTGACCAGCGAGGAGCAGCTCGCCCAGGTCCGCGAGCTGGTGGAGCGCGAGCTCGGCGCGCCGACGCTGCTCGCCGCCTTCGCGGGCGGAATGGGCGCGCCGCAGCCGACCATGGACCTCGCCGCCGTCCGCTGGCGCGAGATCATCGAGACCGACCTGACCGCAGCCTTCCTCACCGTCCAGGCCTTCCTCCCCGGCATGGCGGCGGCCGGCGGGGGCTCGATCGTCACCATGGCCTCCTCGGCGGGCCGCCAGCCGAGCCGTGCCAACGCCGCCTACGCCGCCGCGAAGGCGGGGGTGGTCATGTTCACCCGCCACCTCGCCACCGAGCTCGGCCCGCAGGGCATCCGCGTCAACTGCCTCGCGCCCTCCTCGATCCGCACCGAGAAGGTTGTCAGGCAGATGCCCGCCGAGGTCCAGCGGACCGTCGCCGCCCAGCACCCGCTCAGCCGCCTCGGCACGCCCGAGGACGTGGCGGAGGCGACCCTCTTCCTCTGCTCCGACGCGAGCGGCTGGCTCAGCGGCCTGACCATCGACGTGGCGGGCGGCCGCATCACGAACTGACGCCAGGGCCCGTGTCCGCTCGCTACCGGCGCGTCAAGCGGCCCGCTGCGCACGCTGATACTGACCGCGTTCGTCGTCCCCACGGCCGTCTACCTGCTCGTGCCGCGGCTGTACAAGGCCAACGCGCGGTTCGACGCCTCGCTCAGCGCGCGGCGTGCGCGCCGGAGCGGCGACGCGTGAGCAGCGGCTCCAGCGCGCCGGTGCGCAGTCGCGCCACGACGGGCTGGGCGTAGCGCCCGAGCAGCCGGCTGACGAGGTAGGCCACCGGCAGCGCCAGCAGCGCCGCGCCCAGCACGTCGTGCGGGTAGTGGGCGCCGAGATAGACCCGGGTGAAGCCTTCGAGCAGCGCGAAGGCCGCCGCGATCCCGGCCAGCCGCCGGTCGAGCAGCCACAGTGCGGCCACCGTCGCCACCGCTGTCGTGGTGTGTCCGCTGGGGAAGGCGTAGTCGGTCTTCACCGGACAGGCCTCGACGATGTAGGCGTGCGGCATCGAGTAGCACGGCCGCACCTCCGCCACCAGCTTCTTCGCCACTTCGGCCACCGCGAACGCACCCACCACCGCGACCGGCGCGGCCAGCGCCAGCGTCATCGCGGCGGTGTCCCGCTGCCGGGCGCGCAGGAAACCGATGACCATCAGCACCGCGAACACCACCAGTCCCGCGTTGGTCCACAGGTGCAGCGGCGAGTTCAGCCACTTGGTGTCCCGGGCCAGGCCGGTGATGGTCGTGAAGAGGCCGCCGTCGATTCCGGAGCCGTCAAAGGCCAGTAGCTGAAGCATGTGGTGGGGTTCTCTCGTACTCGCTCGGTCGGCCGTGACAGACTCTGGCTGGGGAAGTTCTACAGGACCGTAGCAGGTGAAGGGAAGATGGCCAGAAGATGAACGAGCGGCGGCAGATGGGCGCGCTCGAGGCGGAGGTGCTGGACCTGCTCCAGACGGCGCCCGAGGCGCTGACTCCCGGCCATGTGCTGGAGCGCCTCGGCGGCAGCCTCGCGTACAGCACCGTCGTCACCGTACTGACCCGGATGCACGACAAGGGCCTGCTCAGCCGGGTCAAGCAGGGTCGCGCCTTCGCCTACCGCCCCGTCGCCGACCGCCACGGTCTGACCGCCCGCCGGATGCGCCAGGTACTCGACGCCGACCCCGACCGCCACGCGGTGCTCGCCCGCTTCGTCGGCGACCTCGGGGCCGGCGACGAGGAGATCCTGCGCCACCTGCTCGGGAGCGCGCTCCCGCCGCAGCGGGACTGAACGGGACGGCGGCGCACTGATGCATCTCACGAACCTCCTTCTCGGGCTCGACTCGCTCCATCTCTTCTTCTACCTGCCGCTTGTCCTGCCGGGGCTGCTCGGTCTCGCCGCGCCGCGCTTCGCCGAGCGGCTGGAGCCTCGCGTCGCCACCTGGCTGCTGACCGGCTCCGCCGTCGTCCTCGCGGCTGCGAGCACGGTCGCACTTGGTGTGCTGGCGCTCGCCGGGGTCATCCGGATCCCGCTCGCCGCGCTGATCGGGCACTGGTCACCGACCACGATCGCGCAGGGCGACCCGGTCTCCAAGGCCGAGGCCGCCCTCGCCGCGGTGTTGCTGGTGGCGGCGGTCGTCGCCGCGCTGCGACTGCTCCGGCGGCGGGTCCGGGCGCTGGTCGCGGCCGGCTTCGAGGCCGCCTGTCTTCCCGGCGCGGGGGAGTACGTCGTGGTGGACGATCCGGCTCCCGAGGCTTACGCGCTGCCCGGTCGCCCCGGCCGGGTCGTCGTCTCCTCCGGCATGCTCGCCGCGCTGGACGAGGGCGAGCGCGAGGTGCTGATCGCCCACGAGCGCGCCCATCTGCGGGCCCACCACTACGCCTTCGTCGCCGTCGCCCACCTCGCGGCCGCGGCCAACCCGCTGCTGCGTCCGGTGAGCACCGCCGTCGCCTACACCGTCGAGCGCTGGGCCGACGAGCGCGCCGCCGACGCGTGCGGGGACCGGCGCCGCGCCGCGCAGGCGGTCGGCAAGGCGGCGCTGGCGACCAAGCGCTCGGCCAGGGGCGCGTCTCCCCGCAACCCGGCCACCGCGCTCGGCATCCTCGGCCTGCGCCGTGGTCCGCTGCACGGCGCGGGCCCGGTCCCGCGCCGCGTCGCAGCGCTGCTCGCCCCGCCGGTCCGCGCGCGCAGGGGGCTGCCCTGGGCGCTACCCTTCGGCGTGCCGTGGCTGCCGCTCGTCGCGATGTGCGCGCTGCTCGCCGCGAGCGGCGTCTGCGCGTTCGCGGCGGCCCACGACATCCACCTGCTGCTGGATCCCCGCGGCTGACCTGCCGTCAGCGCGCCGCTGTGGCCCTCTTCCTCCTCCGACGTGGCCGAGCCACGCCTTGACAGCTGAATTGGTCTAGGCCATATTGCGATTGGTCTGGACCAAGTGTCACGTCCGTCGGAAGGTCGGGTTGATGATGTCCCCTGCGTCGAAGCCGAACGGCACGGTCGTCCGACAAGCCCACGCGCTGCTCCAGCCGGGCTTCGAGGGGATCACAGCCCCCGACTGGCTGCTGCGCAGCATCGGCGACGGACTGGGCGCGGTCGTGCTCTTCGCGCGGAACATCGCCGGCCCGGAGCAGGTGGCCAAACTCACCGCTCACCTGCGCGCCGAGAACCCCGAACTCATCGTCGCCATCGACGAGGAGGCCGGCGACGTCACCCGACTCGAGTGCTGGACCGGCTCCACCCGGCCCGGGAACCTCGCCCTCGGCGCGGTGGACGACATCGAGCTGACCGAGTCGGTCGCCCGCGACATCGCCCGCGAGCTGCACGCCGCCGGGGTCACCCTCAACTACGCACCCAGCGCCGACGTCAACTCCAATCCGCGCAACCCCGTCATCGGCGTCCGCTCCTTCGGCGCCAGTCCCGACCTGGTCGCCCGCCACACCGCCGCCTGGATCCGCGGCCTCCAGTCCGGGGGCGTCGCCGCCTGCGCCAAGCACTTCCCAGGCCACGGCGACACCGCCGTCGACTCCCACCACGGCCTGCCGAGCTACGGCGCCAGCCGCGAGGAGATCGCCCTGGCCGCGCTGCCGCCGTTCCGCGCGGCGCTGGAGGCCGGCGTCCGGGTGGTGATGTCGGGTCATCTCCTGGTCCCCGCCTACGATCCCGAGCACCCGGCGACCCTGAGCCGCGCCATCCTGCACGATCTGCTCCGCGTCGAGCTGGGCTTCGACGGCATGGTCGTCACCGACGCGATCGAGATGGGCGCGGTCCACGACCGCTACGGGCTCGCGGGCGCGGCGGTCGGCGCGGTCGTCGCCGGCGCGGACGCGATCTGCGTCGGCGGCGAGCGGGCGGACGCGGGCGCGGTCGACGAACTGGTCGCCGCGCTGACCGGGGCGGTTGAGGCGGGCACGCTGAGCGAGGACCGCCTGGCCGAAGCCGCGTCCCGAGTCCGGGAGTTCGCCCGCTGGTCCACGCAGTCGGCGCGGGCCGTCCCGGCGCAGCGCATCCGCGGCGACATCGGCTTCGTCGCGGCGCGGCGGGCGGTGCACTTCACGGAGTCCACGCCGGGCGCGCTGCCGCTGGCCGCCGCCCCGCATGTGGTCGAGCTCGTCCCTGACATGAACCTCGCCATCGGCAAGGAGACCCCGTGGGGCGTCGCCGCGCCGCTGCGCGAGCGCCTCCCCGGCACCACGTCCGTCCGCGTCCACGAGGACGAACTCGCTTCCCTGGACGCCCCGCTGGACGCTCTGGCGCTGGGCCCTTCGGCGGGCCGACCGCTGGTCGTGGTCGTCCGCGACGTCTCCCGCCACGGCTGGATGGCCGCCGCGCTCGCTCGCCTGGTGGCGAGCCGCCCCGACGCGATCGTGGTGGAAATGGGCCTGCCGACGGCGGTGTCGCCTGCGGCGGGCGCGGCCTACATCACCACCCACGGCGCGACCACCGCGTCGGGCGTCGCGGCAGCGGAACTGCTCGTTGGTGCACGCTAGGCAGAACGTCCACTTGCAGTCTCCCCTCCCCTAGGGAGTTGCAACTGTCACGAGGGGCGGGCCAGGCCGGCGTCGTAGGCGATGATCACGGCCTGCACCCGGTCCCTGGCGCCGATCTTCGCCAGCACCCGGCTGACGTGCGTCTTCACCGTCGACTCCGACAGGACGAGATGCGCCGCGATCTCACTGTTCGTCAGCCCCTGCCCGATGTCCACCAGCACCTCGCGCTCACGCTGCGACAGCGCGGCGAGACGCGGGTCTCCCTCCGGCTCGCGCGGGGCGCCGCCCTGCGCGGCGAACGCCTCCAGCAGCCGTCGCGTCATCGCCGGCGCGACCACCGCGTCCCCGCCCGCCACCGCGCGGATGCCGGCCAGCAACTCCTCCGGGCGGGCGTCCTTGAGCAGGAAGCCGCTGGCCCCGGCGCGCAGCGCACCGTAGGCGTACTCGTCGAGGTCGAAGGTGGTCAGCACCAGGACCCGGGAGCGGTCGCCTGCGGCGACGATCCGACGGGTGGCCTCGATGCCGTCCATGCCGGGCATCCGGATGTCCATCAGCACCACGTCCGGCCGCAGCTCGGCCGTCCGCCGCACCGCCTCCGCGCCGTGCGCGGCCTCGCCGACGACGGTGGTCTCCGGGCTGCTCTCCAGCAGCATCCGGAAGCCCATCCGCTGCAACGGCTGGTCGTCGACGATCAGCACGGTGGTCACTGCTGCTCCTCCGGGGCTTTGTGTGCGCGTCCCCGTGATTCGAGCGTAGTCGGGGAGGTCGGCGTCGGCGCGAACGGGAGCACTGCGCGGACCGACCACCCGCTGCCCGGACGCGGCCCGGCCGAGGCGCTGCCGCCGGCCAGCGCGGCGCGCTCGCGGATCCCGATCAGGCCGTGCCCGGAGGGCCGCCCGGGGCGCGGGAGGTCGCTGGTCTCCCGCTCCGGCCGGTCCTCGGACCCGGAGTGCTCCGGCCCGCTGTCGTCCACGCCCACCCTGACCTCGCCCAGCCGCGCGTCCACCGCCACGGAGACGTGCACGTCCGTGCGCGGGCCCGCGTGCTTGAGGCTGTTGGTCAGTGCCTCCTGGACGATCCGGTAGACCGCCAGCTGGAGGCCGGTCGAGAGCGCGGCCGTCTCGCCCGAACTGGTGTAGGTGACCGTGGGCCCGGCGGCCCGGATCCGCTCGCAGAGAGCACCGAGGTCGGCCGTGCCCGGCTGCGGGTGCAGCTCGGTGCGCGGGCCTTCGCCGCCGTCGCCCTCGTCGTCCGGCAGCTCCGCACGCAGCGCGCCGAGGGTGCGGCGCAGTTCGCCCAGGGACTCGCGGCCTGCCTCGGCGATGATCCGCAGCACCTCGGGGCCGCGTTCCGGCCGCAGCTGGGCCTGGGCCGCCCCGCCGTCGGCCAGCCCGATGATGATCGCCAGGCTGTGGCCGACGATGTCGTGCAGCTCGCGCGAGACCCTGGCCCGCTCGGTCGCCGCCGCGAGCTGCTCGCGCTGCTCGCGCTCGACCTCCAGCGTCGCCGCCCGGTCCGCGAGCGCGGCGAGCTGCGCCTGCCGGATCCGTCCGGCCAGCCCCAGCGCGGTGGAGGCCACCGCGGCGCAGCAGACGAAGAAGAGGCTCACCGGGGCCTGCCGCGAGAGCGGCTCGACCCGGTACGCGAGCACCGCGGCGCAGGGCAGCACGCCCGCCGCGATCCACGGCAGCCGCCTCGGCGGCAGATACCTGGCGGCCCCGTACAGGGCGATCATCAGGCTGATGTCGCTGCGCGCCGCCACCCCGAACGCCCACTGCACCGCGCAGACGCCGAGCACCAGCCAGACGACAAGCCACGGCCGCTTCCGCCGCCATACCAGCGGCAGCGCCTGGGCGACGGCGGTCATCGGGATCACCCACACCGCGACCGCGCGCTGCCCGAACAACTCATGGTGGTCCCCGCCGCCCCTGAACAGGTCGGCGAGGCCCATGAGCAGCACGAACAGCGCAATGCACGAGTCGAGCACCTGCGGGTGCGCGCGGTCGAACGCGCGCACCCGCAGCCAGCCCCGGGCGACCGGGTGGTCCCAGAGGGGATCGGTGCTGATGTCCATCGGTGCGAAGTACCTGTCCAGGGAGTACCGGGTCAGCCGGTCAGCTGTCGGAACGGACCAAACGGTACGCCGCCCCGGCCACCGCGACCGCGACCCACGCGCAGAAGACCCACAGGCCCGCGCCAGGGCTCAGTGCCCCGGACGCGGTGTGCAGCTTGAAGATCTCGCCGCCCGCCTCACCCGGCAGGTAGGGGGTGATGTTGCTGTTCCAGCTGCTGGGCAGGATGTCCAGCAGGATCGGGAACAGCATCAGCGTGCCGACCAGCAGCGAGATGCCGCCCGCCACCGAGCGGACCAGCATGCCGAGGGCCGCGCCGAAGACGGTGACCAGCGCGAGGTAGAGACCGGCGCCGAAGAGGCAGCGCAGCACTCCGTCCGCGCCGAGCGACAGCGCGGCCGGCTTGCCGGAGAGGAAGCCCATGCCGCCCAGGAAGGACGCGAAGGCGCCAACCGTGGCGACGACGATCACGGCCCCGAAGGCGACCAGCAGCTTCGACCAGAGCACCGGCAGGCGCTTCGGCACCGCGGTGAGCGTCGACCGGATCATGCCGGTCGTGTACTCGCCGGCCGTGATCAGCACGCCGAGCACTCCGAGCGCCAGCTGAGCGAGCTCGCTGCTGCGCAGCGCGATCGTGACCGCGTCCTTCGCGTCCGCGCCGGGTCCGTGGACGGCGGTCGGGTCGTAGCGGTAGGCCGACATGATGCCGATGCCGACGAGGAGCAGCAGGGAGATCCCCAGCGTGATCCAGGTCGAGCGCAGCGACAGGAACTTCGCCCACTCGGCGCGCAGCACGCGCGGGAAGGTCACCTTGTAGGCCGGCCTGGCGGCCTCGGTCCGCGCCTCGGCAGGCGCCGTCAGGGTCGCGCTCATGCGGCCACACTCCCGTTGGAACTGGTGGATCCATTGCTGCGGTACTCGACGGTGTCCCCGGTCAGCGTCATGAACGCCTCCTCCAGGGAGACCACCTGCGGGGTCAGCTCGTACACGGCGACGGCGGCGTCAGCCGCGCGCTGACCGATCTCACGCGCCGTGAGGCCGGAGACGAGCAGCGTCTCCGAGCCCGCCTCGCCGGTGACCGTGACGTCCGGACCGAGCAGCAGCTCGCGCAGGCGCGCGGAGTCAGCGGAGACGACCTTGACGCTGTCGCCGCCCGCCTGCTCGATGAAGTCGGCCACGGTGGTGTCGGCGAGCAGCCGGCCCTGGCCGACGATCACCAGGTCGGTGGCGGTCAGCGCCATCTCGCTCATCAGGTGCGAAGAGACGAAGACGGTCCGGCCCTCGGCCGCGAGCCCGGTGAGCAGGTTGCGGATCCACAGGACGCCCTCGGGGTCGAGACCGTTGACCGGCTCGTCCAGCATGACCGTCTGCGGGTCGCCGAGCAGCGCGGCGGCGATGCCGAGGCGCTGGCCCATGCCGAGCGAGAACGCGCCCGCGCGCTTCTTGGCGACCTTGCCGAGCCCGGCGATGTCGATCACCTCGTCCACCCGGCGACGCGGGATGCCGTGCGTCAGCGCGAGCGAGAGCAGGTGGTGGTACGCGGAGCGGCCGGGGTGGATGGACTTGGCCTCCAGCAGCGCGCCGACCTCCTGGAGCGGAGCGGCGTGCTGGGCGTAGCGCTTGCTGTTGACGGTCACGCTGCCGCTGGTGGGTGCGTCCAGCCCGAGGATCATGCGCATCGTGGTCGACTTACCGGCCCCGTTCGGGCCGAGGAAGCCGGTCACGACGCCGGGCTTGACGGTGAAGTTCAGGCCGTCGACGGCGGTCTTGTCGCCGTAGCGCTTGATCAGATGCTGGATCTCGATCACGGGATCGGTTCCTCCGGGAGTCCTGAGCGGGGAGCCCGGACGGTTCCGGAATCCCTGCTCAGAACGCTACGGAGAGAACGGCCCCCGACCCCCGGCACGGCGGGACCGTTCCCGGCGGGTGGGTGGTACCCCGGTACCACCCACCCCTCAGCCGCGAGGCGTACCCCGCAGCGCCTTCAGCCTCCGCAGAACCGCTCGCGCGGAACCCGGCGGCATGTGCAGCACGGGAGGAAAGACGGGTGGCAGCGGCCGCCGAAGCGGTTCCGGCATGGGCGGTTCCTGGGACTCACTGATCGATAACGCCGACTGGCGCGATACGGACATGCGCGCACGCTAGCAGCACCGTCTGACACAACATCAAATTGCAACATCAGGGGCGCGGGGAACTGCGCGAGCAACCACCCACTGCGGATGGCTCTGCTCGATCAGCGACACACCAATTCAGCGGCCTGTCGCGCAGTTCCTCGCGCCCCTAGGTCGTGCAACTACAGGAGTTCTTCCAGGTAGTTCGGCCGGTTGATGGGAAGCGCCCCTTCGGGGCGGTAGCGGATCGTGCTCGCCTCCCAGGAGAAGTAGCCGCGCATCCAGTCGCCCATGCCGTCCGCGTACCGCGCCACCGCCGCCGACTCCTCGGCGGTCAGCCCCAGCGCGACGCAGATCCCCGGCAGCTCCTCGGCCAGCCGGAAGAACTCGTCCGCCATCCACTGCGCCTCCGCGCGCACCAACCCGAACGCCTCCTCCAGCGAGCACTGGTGCTCGTGCTGCAGGATCACCGAGAGGTTGTAGACGTCGCCGCGCGGGACCTCCTTCGGGTAGGAGTAGACGTCGTTGTTCACCGCCGGTGCGTCCCCGGCCAGTTGGCGCATCAGCGTCAGCTGCGGGTTGTGGAAGGCCGCCGCAGCCACCTCGCCCAGGAAGCGCTCCGCGAGGTCCAGCACCGTGTCCACGCCCGACGCGCCGCGTCTGAGCACCAGGTAGGCCGCCCGGCTCGGGTAGTCCTCGGCGTGGTGGGTCGCGCGGCCGAGGGCCTCGCTCGGGTGGGCCGAGAAGTAGCCCTCCCAGTGGTACGCCGCCCGTGCCCGCCAGCGGGGCGACATGCCCTGGCTGCCGCGCCGCCACAGGTCGGCGAAGGCCGACTCGACGGGGGAGGGGGTCTCCGGCGGCCGGCCGGTGTGCAGGATGGTGATCAACGGCGCGCAGATCCGAGCCACTTCGGCCGGATTCAGACCCAGCTCGCCGTCGAACTGATCGTCGAAGAGGAAGTAGAAGGCGCACTGGTCGATCGCCAGGCAGAGATCGGCCAGCCCCGCGTCCGGGAAGCTGGCCGCGGCCAGATCCGGGATCGCCCAGTGGTCGTAGTGGCGCTGTGCCTTCGCGTCGCGCAACATGCCGTGCGCGCGCAGCCAGTCGAGGTTGTGGGCGGCGGCCGCGTCTCGCAGCGGGTTCACCCGCACGCGGCCAGGGATGGATATGGCGTCGCCTGCATAGCCTGCGTTCACGAGGCTCGTCCTCCTCTGCCTTGATGGGCCCGGTGGTCCCCCCCAGCGAGCCGAACTGCGTGAACCGAGAACTGACGCTACCCGAATCGATCATTCCTGATGAGAGATCAGTCGGCCATATGCTCAATTATCAACCAGAGTTGGCGAAAGTGGTCCCTCTGGATCCCCGCGCGCCATCTCCGAGGCCACTCCTGGGGCCCCGCATACCGACCCATGCACCGACCAATGCCCCCGGATCCCCCAATGCGCCCGCGCACCCCGTCCGCGCTGGTTAACCTCGAACGGGAGAAGTGCAACCGGCAGGAGCGGAGCGAGCCGTGGACGAGCGTCACCTCTACGAGCGCGAGGATTCGATCGGGGCGGGCGAGCGGGCCCTGCACCGGCTGCGCGCGGACGCCGCCGCCGGTGACACCAGTCCTGGGGGGCTGCTGCTCTACCGGGGACGCGCCGGCTTCGGCAAGACCAGCCTGCTGAACCGCCTGCGCGCCGCCGCCAACTCCGAGCGCGACGGCCAGCTGCTGCTCTACGCCCGCGCCGGTGAGCAGCAGACCGGCGCGGCCTTCCACGTCGCGCGGCAGCTGCTGCAGCCCGCGCTGGCCAAGATGACCGAGACGGAGCGCCGCGAACTCTTCATCGGGTGGTACGACATAGCCGCGCCCGCCCTCGGCCTGGTCCCGCCGGACCCGTCGCGGCAGGCGGACCCGCTCGGCGTCCAGGAGGCGCTGAGCCTCGTCGTCACCCAGCTCTCGGTCAACCGCGGCCCCGTCCTGCTCATGGTCGACGACCTGCACTGGGCCGACCAGGAGTCGCTGGCCTGGCTGACCGGCTATCTCGGCCAGATCTCGCCCCTCCCGCTGCTGGCCGCGCTCTCGTACCGCGCCGACACCCTCCCGGAGCTCGTCGAGGAGGGGCTCCGGCACGAGGCTCGCGAGCTGGGCGGACGCGGCCACGTGATCGAGCTCAGCAAGCTCAGCCCCGCCGCCGTCGACGCCATGGTCCGCTCGCGGCTCGGCGAGGACGCCGACGACATGTTCTGCCGCACCTGCTGGTCGATCACCGACGGCAACCCCTACGCGGTCAGCAGCCTGATCGAGCGTCTGATCGAGCAGAAGATCGAGCCGATCGACGAGAACAGCGACCAGCTGCGCGGCCTGGTCGCGCTCAGCAGCGGCCAGGAGATCGGCCGCCGGCTGGAACGCTTCGGTACGGACGTGCAGCGGACCGCCTTCGCCGCCGCCGTCCTGGACACCCCCTTCGACCTGGAGCTGATCTCCCGTGTCGCCGGCCTGCCGCTGAACCAGGCGCAGACCGCCGTCGACAAGCTCATCCTCGACCAGATACTGACTCGGAACGGCCGCGAGTTCAGCTTCACCCACCCGACCGTGGCCACCGCCGTCTACCAGTCGATCACCTTCCCTGCGATGCGGACCAGCATTCACGGCAAGGCCGCCGACGAGGTGCTCGCCTCGGGCAAGGGCGGCATGGCCGCCGCCTCGCGGCACCTGATCGAGCTGCACCCCGAGGACAACCAGTTGGTCGTCGAGCAGTTGCGGCAGGCCGCCCACGAGCACCTGGCCATGGGCGCGCCCGAGGCCGCCCGCCGCTGTCTGGAGCGGGCGCTGCAGGAGCCGCCGAGCGACGACGACATCGCCGACATCCGCTTCGAGCTGGCCGGCGCCGCGCAGCTGATCGACCCCGACTGCACCGTCAACCAGCTCAGGCTCGCCCTCGCCGAGGTGCCAGGACTCGATCCGGTACGCCGCGAGGCGGCCACGCTGCGGCTCGGCCAGGCGCTGACCCACACGAACCGGGTCCAGGAGGCCGTCGAGCTGACCGCGACCGAGATCGAGCGGATGCTCGACGGTCCCGGCAAGACCCGACTCCAGGCCGGCTCCTTCATGTGGCGGATGCTGCTGCGCAACGAGTGCGAGGGCAAGGAGACCTCCCGGCAACTGGAGCGGCTGGCCGCGCAGCACCGCGGCGGCAGGGACCCGGAGTCCCGCGCGGTCCAGGTACTGCGGGCCTGGGACCTGACCATGCGCGGCGAGAGCTCCGCCGAGGCGCTCGCGCTGGCCGACCGCGGCCTGGAGGGCGGCCTGCCGGCCGAGGGCCTCGGCTGGACCAACAAGACCTGGGGCTTCGAGATCCCGGTCATGCTCGGCGTCACCTACATCTACAACGACCGCCTCGACCGCGCCCGCGACCTCTTCGCGGACGCGGCGCGCGAGTTCGAGCTGATGGGCTGGAGCGGCGGCCACCTGGGCTTCGCCGTCTACTTCCAGGCGCTGGTGCTGTTCCGGATGGGCAAGCTCGTCGACGCGGAGAAGTACCTGGTCCCGACGCTGCGCAAGTCCGACCGGATGGGCAAGGGCTCGCCGCTGCAATGGGATCTGGTCGCCGTGCTCTGCGACACCCTGCTCGCCCAGGGCCGCACCGCCGACGCGGTCAGGCTCGCCGAGGACTACGACTTCCGCCCCGGCCTCTACCCGCCCGCCGCCGTGCTGCCCGACGCGCCCGCCCTCTACGGCCGGCTGCTGCTGGCCCAGGGCCGGAATAAGGAGGCGGCGGCCGCGCTCGAGCAGGCGGGCGAGGAACTGGACGCGCGCGGCTGGCAGAACACGCTCTGGTCGCCCTGGCTCAGCCACCTGGCCCTCGCCGTGGCGGACACCGACCCTGACCGCGCCCGCTCGCTGGCCGCCGAGGCCTACAAGCGCGCCGGCCGCGCCGGGACGAACTCCGCCGAAGGCATCGCGCTGCGTTACTGCGGACGGGTCGCCGAGCCGGGCAAGGAGCTCGGCCTGCTGCAGGAAGCGGTGGCGACACTCGGTCAGTCGCCTGCGGCGTTCCAGTACGCGATGGCCCTGGTCGACTACGGCGGCGCGCTCCGGCGCGACGGGCGGCTGCGCGAGGCGGTCGGCGTGCTGGAGCAGGGGCTGGACATCGCCCGCGACTGCGGTGCGCACGGCCTGTCCGACCGCGCCCGCCGGGAGCTCCAGGCCGCCGGCGTCAACCCGCACCGGCTGCGCCCGCTTCCCTCCCGCGACCTCACCAACCACCAGCTGCTCGCCGCGCAGCTGACGGCCGAGGGCCGCGACGTCAACGCGGTGGCCGAGTCGCTCTCGATCACCCCGCTGCGGGTCTCCGAGCTGCTGGCCGCGGTCTACCGCACGCTGGGCACCAACCCGCAGGGCCTCGCCGAGACGCTGCGGGACGACCCGGGGCTGCAGCAGAGCCCTGAGCAGGGGCGGCCGGAATAGGGTGGTCCCTATCTCCGTTCTGGTGCACAGGCCGCGAACGACGCAGCCGGAAGGCAGGTAGCAGGTCATGGCGACCGTCGAGCTGACCAAGGACAACTTCAACGAGGTCGTGGAGAAGAACGAGTTCGTGCTGATCGACTTCTGGGCGTCCTGGTGCGGCCCGTGTCGGCAGTTCGGACCTGTCTACGACAAGGCGTCGGAGCAGCACGCGGATGTCGTGTTCGCGAAGGTCGACACCGAGGCCCAGCAGGAGCTGGCGGCGGCGTTCGACATCCGGTCGATCCCGACCCTGATGGTGATTCGCGACCGCACGGTCATCTTCGCGCAGCCGGGCGCGCTGCCCGCGCCGGCGCTGGAAGAAGTGATCAAGCAGTCGCGCGCGGTCGACATGGACGAGGTCCGCGCGAAGGTGGCCGAACAGCAGCAAGGCTGACGCCCGCAGCGAGTTGCACTATCCAGGGGCGCGAGGAACTGCGCGAGAAACCACCCTGTGCGGATGGCCCTGCTCATTGAGGACCACCCGCACGTCGGTGGCCTGTCGCGCAGTTCCTCGCGCCCCTATGGACGTGCCGTCCAGTTTCGGCGCTGGGGCCGGTACTCCACCAGGGTCAGGGCCAGCTCCACGTGGCGGTCTATCAGCGCGTCCAGGGACAGGGGCCCGTCCGCGCGGTACCACTGGGCTACCGCGTTGCACATCGCGATGATCCCGCGGCGGGCCTCGTCCGGGTAGGGCGTGTGGAAGTCGCCGGAGGCCACGCCCGCGTCGATCGGGTCGCGGAAGAAGTTCGTCGCCTCCGACTGCCTGCGGCTGTACCGTTCCAGCCGGTCGGCGTCCAGGCTGCGCTCCTCCAGGAGCAGGATGTTGCTGCGCATCGCGTGCTCGCCGCGGAACCGCGTCGTCGCGGCGACCGTCGCGCTCAGGCGGTCGGACGGGGTGTTCCCGACGCGGGCCAGCTCCTCCGCGACGGCGGCGTTGTAACGGTCCATGCCCTCGTCCAGCAGTGCGTGCAGCAGTTCCTGCTTGCCGGAGTAGTAGTGGTACATCGCTGACAGGCTCATCCCGGCCCGCTGGGCGATGTTCCGGATCGAGGCGCTGCCGAACCCCCGCTCGGCGAACTCCTGCCGGGCGGCTTCGAGCAGCGCGGTGTGGCCGGCAGGGCGCATCAAGACTGTCCTTCTCTGGTCGAGTCGCTCGTCGAGTCGAACTGAGCGATCGTTCGGCGATTCTCTGCAGATTTCCCGCTGCAACCCTACTGGACAGGGTCACGAATCCGCTCTAACTTAACGATCGTTCGTGAAGGTTGGAGGAGGCAACTGATGAGCACCGATCCCGCCGAGGTCTACCGCGACGGTCTCGCCCACGGCGAGCTGCGCTACCAGCGCTGCCAGTGGTGCTTCACCCGCTTCGCGAACGTCAGCCTGCTCTGTGCGACCTGCGGCGGTCCCGACTTCGTCTGGGAGCGCAGTAGCGGCCAGGGGAGAATCCACGCGCTGCCCCGCACCACGCTCGCCCCGGACTGGCAGGAACGCACCGCCGTGGTCGAACTGGACGAGGGCTTCCGGATGTGGGCCCAGCTCGCGCCGACTCCCGCGCACCGGATCTGGCAGGGCGCGCCCGTGCGACTCGAGGTCGCCGAGACGAGTGACGGTTCGCTGCGTCCCCTCTTCCGTCCTTCGGCTGCCTGACCCCCGCCGCCCGGCTGGTTGAACTCCCGACCTTCGATCTGCAACTCTCTGCACGCTGACCGCGTCCTCCCGGATGCGCCACAGCAAGCACTGAGCCTGCACGCACCCAGCCTGCAATCGAGGGATCGTCATGTCCGCACGTCGTGCCACTTCGCTGCTCGCCGCGTCGCTCCTCGCAGCGGGCGTCGCGCTCACCGCCTCCACCCCGGCCTTCGCCAAGTCCTCCATCGCCCTGCGAGCCGATCCGCACAGCGTCGCCGTCGGCGGGCAGATCCACCTGGTGGCCGCCGGCACCACCGACGACCTCGGTGGCGTGCCGATCCGGCTCTGCGTCGAAGAGCGCGTGGGGCGGGGGCCTTGGCACGTCGTCGGCTGCGGCCACGAGGGCACGCTCCGCCTGTCCGTCCGTGCTCGGCACGCGGGCGCCGTCGCTTTCCGCGCCGAGCTGCTCGGCGTCAACGGCCAGGGCCACGTCGTCGTGGACCGCGTGACGCCGCCGGTCACGGTGCACGTGCGCTGAGGCACCCCCGCGCCCCCCGCGCCCCCGGCGCCGACCTGCCGGCGACCCCCGCCTTGAGGCCGGTACTTAGGTATGCCTAAGCTAACCTCCGAGCTCACCGCTCGCGCGGTCGGCTGCTGCCGCCGTACTGGTCAAACCGGGCTGTCCCCGGGGAGGGGTCCTTACTGATGTGGGACGACGCGCTTCCCAGCTTCTTGATCGGATTGCGGGAGGGGCTGGAGGCCGGGCTGGTCGTCTCCATCCTCGTCGCGACCCTCGTGCGTGGCGGAGAGAAGGGCCGACTGCCGCAGGTGTGGACGGGCGTGTTCGCCGCGCTGGGACTCTCGTTCAGCTTCGGCGCCGTCCTCACCTTCACTTCGGCCAATCTGTCGACCAAGGCGCAGGAGGCGTTCGGCGGTTACCTGAGCATCGTCGCGGTGGCTTTCGTCACGGCGATGGTCTTCTGGATGCGCAGGAACGCCCGCAACCTCTCCGGTGAGATCAAGGAGAAGGTGACCGCCGCCCTGGCGTTGGGCGCGGGCATGCTGGTCGTCACCAGCTTCCTCGCGGTCGGTCGCGAGGGCCTGGAGACGGCGCTCTTCATCTGGACCACGGCGCAGACCGCGGGCGAGAGCACCGGCCCGATGGTCGGCGCGGCGATCGGCCTGGTGCTGGCCACGGCGATGTGCTGGGGCCTGTACCGCCGGGTCCTGAAGATCAACCTGACCAAGTTCTTCACGTACACCGGCGTCGGTCTCGTGATCATCGCCGCCGGCGTCCTCGCCTACGGCCTGCGCGACCTTCAGGAGGGCGGCGTCCTCCCGGGCGCGGGCCACTACGCGATCGACCTCAGCGGCAGCATCGACGCGAACTCCTGGTACGCGACCCTGGTCCGGGGCGTCTTCAACCTCACGACGCAGATGACCTGGCTTCAGGTCGTGGCCTACGTGGTCTACCTGGCCGTCGTGATGACGCTCTTCCTGCGCGGCTCCCGCGTCCCGGTGCCGAAGCCCGCTCCCGCGCCGGTCGCGGCCATGCCTGTTGAAACCGAGCCTGCCGAATCCGCCGGGCGCCCCAGGTGGCTCGTTCCCGTCGCCGTCGTGGCCGTGCCCGCCGTCGTCGCCGCGACAGTGATCGCCACCTCCAGCGGCAAGCAGGCCGCCGCCGCGACCGTCTCCGTGTCGCCGACCGAGTGCGGCAAGGGCTTCACCGCCCCCCAGCCCGGTCAGCAGACCTTCCAGATGCGCAACACCGGTCAGCAGACCTCCGAGGTCTACCTGATCAACCCGGACACCAACGCCGTCTACGGCGAGATCGAGGGCCTGGCCCCGGGCACCACCCGCGCGCTGGTCGCCACCCTGGGCTCGGGCCAGTACGCCTGGCGCTGCGTGCCGACCGGCGGCAAGGCGGTCACCTCAGCCGCCGTCACCGTCTCCGGCGGTGCCGCCGTCCAGGCCGTGCTCCCGGTCTCCGAGGAGGACCTGGCCGGTCCGCTCGCCCAGTACAAGCAGTACGTCGACGCGGGACTGGCCACCCTGCAGGCGCAGACCGCCAAGCTCGCCGCCGACCTGCACGCGGGCGACCTCGCCGCCGCCAAGCGCGACTGGCTGACCGCCCACGTGCAGTACTCCTCCCTCGGTGCGGCCTACGGGACCTTCCAGGACTTCGACAAGGCCATCAACGGCCGCGCCGACGGCCTGCCGAAGGGCACCGCCGACCCGGACTTCCACGGCTTCCACCGTCTGGAGTACGGCCTCTGGCACGGCGAGAACGCCGCCGCCCTCGCCCCGGTCGCCGACAAGCTCGCCGCCGACGTCACCGGGCTGCGCAGGGCCTTCCCGACCCAGGCCTTCGACCCGGCCGACCTGCCGCTGCGCACCCACGAGATCCTGGAGAACACCCTCCAGTTCGAGCTCACCGCCGACACCGACGAGGGCAGCGGCAGCAACCTCGCCACCGCTCAGGCCAACCTGGCCGGCACCCAAGAGCTGCTCGACGTGCTCCGCCCGCTGATCGCCAAGCGCAGCCCGAAGCTGCTCGGCACGGTCGACGCCGACATCGCCCGCTTCGGCGGTCTGCTCAAGCAGGCCCAGCAGGCCGACGGCAGTTGGACCCCCGTCGCCCAGCTCGCTCCGACGCTGCGGACGACCCTCAACGGCGCGCTCGGCCAGCTCCTGGAAGACCTCGCCCCCATCCCCGACCTGCTCGAGATCCGGAAGTCGGCCTGAGATGCCTGAGACACCTGAGACACCTGAGATGACTGACAATCAGACCCCGGTCGGCTCCTGCCCCTTCGGCTTCGGCTCGGGCACCGGCTCCAGCAGTGGTCAGCCTTCAGGCGCGTCCCGCCGCTCCTTCGTCAAGACCGCGCTGGGCGCGGGCGCGGCCGGTGCCGCGCTCGCGGGTGGCGGGCTCGCGCTGACGGGCGCCGTCGCGTCGCCCGCCGCCGCGGACAGCAAGAACGGCGCGACGGACCTCAGCACCGGCGCCGTCGACTTCCAGGGCGCGCACCAGGCCGGGATCACCACCCCGGCCCCCGCCTTCGCCGCCTTCCTCTCGATGACGGTCATCGCGCAGGACCGCGCCGGTCTCGAGAAGCTGTTCCGCACCCTCACCGAGCGGATCCGCTTCCTGACCGCCGGCGGCACCCCGCCCGACCTCGGCGTCGGCGCGCCCCCCGCCGACAACGGCATCCTCGGCCCGGTCGTCCCGGCCGACGATCTGACCGTGACGGTCGGCGTCGGCGCCTCGCTCTTCGACGGCCGCTACGGGCTGGCCGAGCAGCGGCCCGTCAAGCTCGGCCTGATGCGCACCTTCCCGAACGACAACCTGAACCCGGCCGAGTGCCACGGCGACCTCAGCCTGCAGATCTGCGCCGCCCGCCAGGACACCGTGCTGCACGCGATGCGCGACATCGCCCGGCACACCCGTGGCCTGATGCAGGTCAAGTGGCGCATCGACGGTTTCCAGAGCACGCCGCGTCCGACCGGCGCCCAGCGCAACCTGCTCGGCTTCAAGGACGGCATCGCCAACCCGGACACCGGCTCCGGCCGCGAGATGGACAAGCTGGTCTGGGTCCGGCCCGGCGCGGGGGAGCCCGCGTGGGCCGTCGGCGGCAGCTACCAGGTCATCAGGATCATCCGGATGCTGGTCGAGTTCTGGGACCGGGTCTCGCTGACCGAGCAGGAGAAGATGTTCGGACGCCGCAAGGACACCGGCGCGCCGCTGGACGGCGCGAACGAGACCGACACCCCCGACTACGCCAAGGACCCCAAGGGCAACGCGATCCCGCTGGACGCCCACATCCGCCTGGCCAACCCGCGCACCGCGCAGAGCGACGACACCCGCATCCTGCGCCGCGGCTTCAACTACGACCGGGGCGTCGACGCGGTCGGCAACCTCGACATGGGCCTTGCCTTCTGCTGCTACCAGCAGGACGTTCTCCGGCAGTTCGAGGCGACTCAGACCCGGCTGATCGACGAGCCGCTGGTCGACTACATCTCGCCCACCGGCGGCGGCTACTTCTTCGCGCTGCCTGGCGTGCAGGACGCCTCCGACTGGCTCGGCCGCGGGCTGCTCTCGGCCTGAGGCGGCAGCACGTCGGGAAGTATGTCCGCTTTCGCCGGATACGCGGCGTAAGCGGGTATGCGTCGCCTCTTCCGATCGGGCAAGGTAAGAGGCGGAAACACGAGGGGAGCAGTAGGTGCCCGAGGGCAGGCAGCCAGGACAGCCCGACGACGAGCGGTCGGAGCGACCCGAAGAATCGGGGCGACCGGAAGCGGAGGGGCCGGACGAGGAGCTGACGGTCACTCCGGGCCTGCTCGGACACGCGGAGCCGGTCGGCACCACGCCCGCGTCGCTGGAGGCCGCCCCCGTCGAGCCCGAGGACCCGTGGGACGCCGAGGACGCAGGACAGCGGAAGCCCGACAGTGACTGGGCCCACTTCGGCTACACCCCCACCGCCGGCATCCCCGTGGTCTCCCTGCGCAAGGGCGCGCCCGGCCCCGCCCCCTGGCCGGACCGGATGCGGACGCTGCTGCGCACCCCCATGTCCGAACGACCGGCCTTCGAGCGCACCGAGACGGAGGAGCGCCCCGCCGAGGTCCCCGCACCCAAGATCGCCCGCGTGCTCGACCTCTCGCTGCGCATCGGCGAGCTGCTGCTCGCCAGCGGTGAGGCCGCCGAGGACGTCGAGGCGGCCATGCTCGGCGTCTCGCACGCCCTGGGCCTGGACCGCTGCGAGCCGCAGGTCACCTTCACGCTGATCTCCATCACCTACCAGCCCTCGCTGATCGAGCCGCCGATCACCTCGGCCCGCGTCGTGCGCAGGCGGGGCTCCGACTACACCCGTCTCGCCGCTGTCTACCGGCTGGTCGCCGACATCACGGGGGAGCAGGCCGGCGTCGAGGAGGCCTACCGCCGCCTCGCCGAGATCCGCCGCAACCGGCATCCCTACCCGACCTGGGTGCTCTCCCTCGCCACCGGCGGCCTGGCCGGCGCGGCGACGATGCTGGTCGGCGGCAAGGCGGACGGCCAGGCGTGGCTCGTGCTGACCTGCGCCTTCGTCGCCTCGGTGGTCGGCGACCGGCTGGCCTGGCTGGTCTCCACGCGCGGGCTGCCGGAGTTCTACCAGTTCGTCGTCGCCGCCATGCCGGCCGCCGCGCTGGGCGTCATGCTGACCCTGATCGGCACCGGGCTGCGCGGCTCCGTCGTGATCACCGGTGGCCTCTACGCACTGCTGCCCGGACGCGCGCTGGTCGCGGCCGTCGCCGACGGCCTGACCGGCTTCTACATCACGGCCGCCGCCCGCCTGCTGGAGGTGCTCTACCTCGTCGTCGGCATCGTGCTCGGGGTGACCCTGGTCCTCTACGCCGGTGTCAGCCTCGGCGCGAAGCTCCACCCGGAGCAGACCTTCGCCCAGCAGGAGGCTCCGCTGGTGCAGCTCCCGGCCGCGCTGGCGCTGACGCTCTGTTTCGCGGTCTTGCTGCAGTCCTCGCGGCGGGTGCTGCTCGTGGTCACCCTGCTGGGCGGCATCGGCTGGACCGTCTTCGGCGTGCTGCGGCAGGCGGGCATCTCCGCCATCGTGGCGACCGCGCTGGCGGCGATGCTGGTCGGTCTCTTCGGCCAGATGGCCTCGCGCTACCGGTACGCGTCCTCGCTGCCCTACGTCACGGCGGCGCTCGGCCCGCTGCTGCCCGGGTCGGTGATCTACATCGGCCTGCTCTCCTTCACCCAGAACGAGCCGATCCCGGGCCTGCTCTCGGTCATCCGGGCGGCGGCGCTGGCACTCGCGCTGGCCGTCGGCGTGAACCTGGGAGGGGAGCTGGCCCGGCTCTTCCTGAAGATCCCTCAGGGCGACGGCCCGAACTTCGTCCGCCGCGCGGCGAAGCGGACGCGGGGCTTCTGACGTGGCGGCGCCTGTGATGGCCGCGTCCGGCGTGGAGGCGTCCGGTGTGGGGGTGTCCGTGTCGAGGGCCGTCGAGCTGCCCGCCCACATCGGGGACTACTACGTCCACCACATCCAGGACCCCGGCAAGCAGCCGCTGTTCCTGCTCCTGGTCGGCTTCATCGCCTCGTTCCTGTTCATCCGGTTCAGCGTGCGGATGATCCGGCGCGGCGTGAAGTGGTGGCCCGGCAACGTCACCCCGGGCGGGCTGCATATCCACCACGTGGTCTTCGGGGTCTTCTTCCTGCTGGTCGCGGGCTTCGTGGTGTTCGCGACGGACGGATCGCATCCCTGGATCGACGGAGCCGGGCTGCTCTTCGGCATGGGCTGCGGGCTGGTTCTCGACGAGTTCGCCCTGCTGCTGCACCTGGAGGACGTCTACTGGAGCGAGCAGGGCCGCAAGTCCGTCGACGCGGTCATCATCGGGATCCTCTTCACCGGCCTGCTGCTGGTCGGCTACCTGCCGCTGGGCGTGACCCCGGACGCACCGGTCCGCTGGGGTCTGGTCGGGATCATCTCCACCAACGCCTGCTTCACCGTGGTCGCCCTGCTCAAGGGCAAGTTCTGGAGCGGCATGCTCGGGATCATGGTCCCCGGCCTGTCATGGATCGCGGCCGTCCGGCTGGCCCGTCCGCGCAGCCCGTGGGCGCGCTGGCGGTACACCGGCCGCCCGCGCAAGTACGCCCGCGCCCGGCGTCGCGAGGCCCGCTGGCACCGGCGCGCGGACCTGGCCCGCCAGTGGTTCTTCGACCTCATCGCCGGCAAGCCCACCCCGCCCGGCGTCGAACCGAGCCGCGCCCACCTCTTCGCCGAACGCTGGGCCCATCGCGTCACGGCCCGCCTGGAGCACGCCGCCTACGCCCCGCTCGACCAGGCCCGCGTCCGCCGCCTGGCCCGCCTGAACCGCCTCGCGGCCAAGCACGGCCCGTCCTCCCCGACCGCCCCCGCCTCCAGCTCGGCCGAATCCGCCCGCCGCCGAGCCGCCGCCGCTCGCCGCCGCGCGGTGGCCGCGGGCCGGGCCAAGCACCGCTGAGGCGGCGGGCGGCGGGCGCCGTGCGGCGGGGGTAGGCGAGTCGCCGACGCTGTGTCAGATTGGTGGCGTGACGGACGACGCTCCGAGCTACCGGGTCTGGCCTCCGCTCGCTCTGGGCGTGCCGCTGGCGGTCGGCTGGTCCGTCACGGCCTGGGCGGGCGATCCGGTCCGGCTCCCCGGCGCGCTCCGGCCGGTCGGCTGGCCGCTGGTGGCCGCTTTCGCGCTGTGGAACGGCTGGTCGCTGCTGCTCATGGCCCGCCACCGCACGGCGCTGCTCCCCGGCGGCACGACGACCCGCCTGCTGGAGCACGGCCCGTTCCGCTTCTCCCGCAACCCCCTCTACCTCGGCCTCATCGCCCTCGACGCGGGTCTCGCCCTGCTCTGGCCCTCGTTCTGGGCGCTCGTCCTGCTGCCGCTCGGCGTGGCCCTGCTGACCTGGGGCGCGATCCTCCCCGAGGAGCGCTACCTCCGCACCTCGCGCGGCGCCGAGTACGAGACCTACGCGCGCCGCGTCCGGCGCTGGCTGTAGGGGCGTCCGGGCAGATCTCCTCGCTGAGGCTCCGTCACCCGAGTGGCCCGCCCGCCGTGCACAGGTTTCTGACGGATGGCCAGACTTGTGAATGTGAACCGCCGCACCGCCATTCTCCCCGCGATGTTCCTGGTCGCCGCCCTCGCCCTGCCGCAGGCCTTCGCGAGCGCGCGCGCCGACACGCCGCCAGGGCCGTCCGTCGGCGACGTCACCGCGGCCCAGAGCGCCGCGGGCGCGGCGCAGGCGCGGGTGGACGCCGTCGCCGCGCAGCTCGCCGCGGCGCAGAGCGCTGAGGCCGCACTGAACGTCCGCGCGGAGGCCGCCGTCGAGGCCTACAACGGCGCCGTCGTCGCTCAGCAACGCGCGGAGGCCGCCGCCGCGACCGCCGCCGCCGGTGCGGCCGGCGCGGATCTCGCCAACGCGTCCGCCCGCGAGGAGGTCGGCGCGCTCGCCGCGCAGCAGTACCAGGACGGCGGCCCGCCGCAGCTCAACGGCCTCGTCGGCCTGCTCGCCGCGCAGAACCCGGACACCGCTGCCCTCGCCGCCCAGGCCGCACGCGGGGCGGCCGAGCGGGCGAGCGGCATCCTGCAGGCCGCCGCCGCCACCGCGTCGGCCGCCGCCCGCGCGTCCGCTGCAGCGCAGCAGGCCAGCGCGGCCGCCGCCGCTGCGACGGCGAAGGTCCAGGCCGCTCGTGCGCAAGCGCAGCAGCAGCTCGCCGACCAGCAGGGGCAGGTGACCGCCCTGGACGCGCAGCGCACCCAGCTCCTCGCGGGTCTGGCCGACGCGCAGCGCATCGCGCTGCAGCTGACCGAGGCGCGCGCCCAGGCCCTGGCCGCCCAGGCGGCCCGCCTCGCCGCCCTGCAGAAGCAGCAGAGCGCGGCAGCCGCGTCCGCCGCTGCGTCCACGCCCACGCCCGGCGACACTTCAGGCGTCCTGACTTTCGCCCGCGCCCAGCTCGGCCTGCCCTACGTCTGGGGCGGCGCGGGCCCGGACACCTACGACTGCTCCGGCCTCACCATGCGTGCCTGGCAGCGCGCGGGCGTCTCGCTCCCGCACTTCGCCGCCGACCAGTACGCCGAGTCCCAGCCACTGACGTACCGCCAGCTCCAGCCGGGCGACCTGGTCTTCTGGTCCCACGACGGCCGGCCCTCGGGCATCTACCACGTCGCCCTCTACACCGGCTCGGACACCATCATCGAGGCCCCCCGCACCGGCGATGTCGTCAAGACCGCCTCCCTCTGGATCATGGGCACCCCGGACTACTACGCCCGCCCCTGACCGCCACTGCTTCGGCCGCTCCCGCTGCGGAAGGTGCGGCGGTAGGTGTCCGGGGGTACGCCGACGGTCCGGTTGAAGTGTCGACGCAGCGTCGTGGCGGTGCCCATGCCGGTGGCTTCCGCAACGGCGTCGACGCTGTCGTCGGTGTTCTCCAACAGCTCCTGGGCGCGGCGGATCCGTTGCGTGAGCAGCCACTGCAGCGGGGTGGTCCCGGTGGCCGCCCTGAAGTGGCGGCCCAGATTGCGCGAGCTCATCCGCGCCTCGCGGGCCAGGTCCTCCACGGACAGCGGCTGGTCGAGCCGTTCGATCGCCCAGGGGAACAGCGCCGCGAGCGGGTGGTCGTTCCTGGCGGGCACCGGGGCGGTGACGAACTGGGCCTGCCCACCGGCCCTGAGCGGCGGCACGACCAGGCGGCGAGCGGCCGCGTTGGCGACCGACGCGCCGTGGTCGAGGCGGACGAGGTGCAGGCAGAGGTCCAGCGCGGCAGCCTTGCCCGCGGAGGTGAGCACCGTGCCGTTGTCGACGTAGAGGACGTCAGGGTCCACCTCCACCCGGGGGTACCGGGCGGCCAGCACCTCGGTGTGCGCCCAGTGCGTGGTCGCACGCTTCCCGTCCAGCAGTCCGGCTGCGGCCAGCACGAACGCCCCCGTGCAGAGGGAGGCCACGCGCGCGCCCGCCTCGTGGGCCGTCCGCAGCGCGTCGACCAGCTCGGCGGGCGGGTCCACGTCGACGTCGGCCCAGCCGGGGACGATCACGGTGTCGGCGTGCTGGAGCCGGTCGAGGCCGTGGTCGGGCTCCAGCCGGAACCGGCCGACCTGCACGGCCGCGGGCCCGCAGACGGTGACGTCGTACCAGGGGCCCGCGACGCCCGCCGGGGCGGCGCCGAAGATCTCGTACGCCACGGACAGTTCGAAGTGCAGCATCCCGTCGGTGACGGCCAGCGCGACTGAGCTCATGTCCGGAACTGTACGTGTAGTGGCGTTCCAGACGCTGGCGGGGCCGGTGTCGGCCGGGTCAGGATGTCGGTAGCGGATCAGTCGAGCGCAACGGGGAGAACTCATGGGATCGGCGCAGACGGTGGCGGTGTTCGGCGCGTACGGGCACACCGGCCGGTTCGTGGTGGCAGAGCTGAGGGACCGCGGGTTCACCCCAGTGCTCGTGGGCCGCGACGCCGAGAAGCTGCAGACGATGGCGGCAGCCGACCCCGGACTCGACGCCCGGCAGGCCTCCGTCGACGACGCGGCCTCGCTGGACCGTGCACTGGCCGACGCGGCCGCTGTGATCAACTGCGCCGGGCCCTTTGCCACGACCGCCGCCCCCGTGATCGAGGCAGCCCTGCGCGCCGGGATCCCCTACGTGGACGTGGCGGCCGAGATCGAGGCCAACGCCGACAGCTTCGCGGACTTCGCGGACCGCGCCCGCGTCGCGGGGGTGGCCGTCGTTCCGGCGATGGCCTTCTTCGGCGGCCTCGGCGACCTGCTGGCCACCGCGGCGATGGGCGACTGGACCACGGCCGACGAGGCGCACATGGCCTACGGGCTCAGCAGTTGGCACCCCACGGAGGGGACGCGCGCCGCGGGCACGGTCTCCGGGCAGCGGCGGAACGGCCGACGCGTCCGCTACACGAAGGGGGCGCTGGAGTACCACAACGACGAGCTGCCCACCCTGACGTGGCCCTTTCCCGACCCGACGGGCCCCCGGACCGTCCTGGCCGAGTTCACGATGGCCGACGTCGTCACCATCCCCAGCCACCTCTCCATCCCCGAGGTCCGCACCTACATGACCACGGAGGCAGCCAGGGATCTCGCGGCTCCTGACACCCCGGCGCCGACCGGGGTCGACGAGCGCGGACGGTCCGACCAGACCTTCGTGGTCGACGTCGTCGTGCGCTCGGGCGACAGCGAACGGCGCGCTGCGGCAAGGGGTCAGGACATCTACGCCATCACCGCGCCGCTCGCGGTGGAGGCAGTGAGCCGCATCCTCGACGGACGGACCAGGACGGTCGGGGTCGCCTCCGCGGGCGAGATCTTCGACGCGCCCGACTTCCTCCGCGCGCTGGCGGTGCACGCTTCCCTTGAGGTGAGTCAGTAGGGCGGCCACCGCGCCGCACGTCCTGGCCATCCCCGGTACCCGCAACCCGCAGCATCTGCTGAGCTCGCGCTCAGACCTGCGCGCTCACCTCCGTCGCGGCCCTCTCGCCCGAGGCGACCGCCGCGTTCAGCGTCGCGTTGTCGACGTCCGTGTGCTCGCCCGCGAAGTGGATGCGACCCTCCTGGACGGCCTCGTAGCCGGCGATGCTCGTGTACTGGCCGATGCCGTAGTAGTGGTAGGCGCCCTTGTGCCACGGGTCGAGGGACCAGTGGTCCTCGTAGGCCAAGCCGTTGAACGCGGCGGTCGTGCCCGGGTAGACGTGCTCGATCTGCGACAGGAACCAGTTCACGTCCGCCGCCGGGGCCGGACCGTGGGCCGCGCCGGTCAGGACGGAGCGGGCGGTGTCGCCGCCGGGGAAGTTGACCAGCAGGGCGGGGCTGCCCTTCGCGCCGAGCTGGACCGAGCCGTCCCAGGCGGTCTGGTAGCCGGTCGGGCCGGTGTTGCTGACGCCGTTGTAGCCGAGCGACGGCCACGTCTTGCTGTTCAGCTGGGTGACCAGCTTGGCGTTCTGGCCCATTCCCTGCTGCTGGATTGCCGTCAGCTTCAGCGCCGAGAGGCCCGAGCGCGTCAGGTCGACGTCCCGCAGCGTGCTGAACGGGAGCGCGAGCACCAGGTGGTCCGCCTGCGCCGTGACCGACGCACTGCTGCTGCCGGGGCAGGTGAAGGTGCAGGTGTAGCTGCCGTCGGTGTTCTGGACCACGGCCACCAGCTGGTAGCCCTGCCGGACGGTTCCGGCCGGGAGTTGCCCGACCATGCCGCTGACCAACTGGTCGTTGCCGCCCACGAGGTGGTACTTCTCGTCGAAGCCGGCGCCACCGTCGAAGGTCGACGAGGATCCGAGGAAGCCGATCATGCCCAGTGCGGAGGAGTTCGCGGGTTCGCCACCGGACTGGAGCTGGATGGACTGGATCAGCTGACTCAGCGCCGACCCCGAGGGCAGGCCGATCTGGGTCAGGTAGTCGAGGCAGGAGAGCTGATCCAGACGCTTCGCCTCTGCGGTGGCGCTGTTCCAGCGTGGGGTGCCCATCGCCGCGTAGGAGGCGGCGAAGGCGTTGTAGGCCTCGGCGACCCAGTCGCTCTGCTGCTGCGGACCGTCGTAGCGGCTGCCGTTGATCCAGCCCGCGTAGGTACCCGCGTTGAGAGTGCCGCCGTTGGCGTACTCGGTCTTCAGGCCGAAGGACTTGGCGAGGTTGAGTACGGCGGTGTCGGTCGAGCTGATGAATGAGCCGCCGTGCTCGCTGACCGTGCCGCCTGCGAAGAAGCCACGCAACGACCAGCAGCGACCGCCGACATGGGTGGTGTCGGCCTCGTAGACGGTCGAGGCGATCGCCCGGGGGCCGGTCCACAGCTGGTGCGCGCAGCGCAGCCCGGCCAGGCCGGCTCCGACGATGACGACGCGCGGGGAAGCGACGGACGGCGTGGCCGCGGCGGCTCGGGTCGAGCCGGCCAGCGCCGCTCCCGCCAGGCCGGCGAGGGTGACGGCCCCCGCCCCGGCCAGCAGTTGACGGCGGTTCAGTTCGCGTTCGGCCCGCTCAGCGCGCTCGCCGGCGACCTCGGCGACGGGCATGCCGCGACGTCGGGCCTCGCCGTGCAGCGAGAAGGCGAGGCCGAGCCGGTCCGGCAGGCCGGTGCGGGCCTTGGGCGCGGCGATGGTCAGTGGGGGAGTGGAGCTCGATCTGGCAGATTCCCGGTGCATGAGAATCCCTCTCTGGGGGATCGAACGATGCTGACCGGGAGTGAACTGCCGCCGCAACGCTGTTGTCAACAGTGTTGCGCCAATTTCCTCACCTCACGCGCCGCCGCGCAGCTCCACCGCCCGTCGCTCGATCGCGGTGATCAGCGCCTCGACCCTGGCGTCGTAGACCTGGTCCTGCGACACCCCGGCCAACTCCAGTGCAGCCTTCGTGATCTGCGGAAAGGCCTCGGGGTCGACGAGTCGGTACTCGCGGTTCCAGGCCGACTCGTCGGCTGCCCGTGCCTCCGGGGAGAAGAGCAGGTAGGCGGCGCGCTGGCCGACCAGGGCGAGCAGTGAGTCGCCCACCATCCGGTAGTGGACCGCCGCGTCCGTGCCGCTGAGGCCGGCCTCGGTCACCGCGCCGAGGATGAGCTCGACCACGCGGAACTCGTTGGGCCGTCGCGTCGTCCGGCTGGCCATGGCCGAGGCGACGGCTGGGTACTTGAGCGCGACCGCGAGCGAGCCGTCGGCCAGGGCGCGGATGCGGTCCTGCCAGTTCAGCCCCTCCGGGATGCTGTCCAGAACCTCGCCGAGGGTGCGATCGGCGACCTCCAGCAGCAGTTCGTCCTTGTCGCGGAAGTGTCGGTAGACGGCGGTCGGATCGGCGCCCAGCTCCTCGCCGAGACGGCGCACGGTGAACGCGTCCGCGCTGCCGCGTGCGGCGATGCGCAGGCTGGCTTCGATGATCGCTTCGGGGGTCAGCTGACTGCCCGAGCGCTTGCTCCGGCTACGGCTCGCGGTGGCGCTCGCGGCTGTGTCCAAGGGTGGCTTCGACATGGTCCGGCCAGTGTAACGATGCGAGAGCGACTCAGCGCAACAGTGTTGACAACAACGTTGCGCACCGCTTCACTCCTCCTCACCACCACACGGGGAGGAATCGCCGATGGCGAAGCACGAACAACAGGCCACCGGACAACAGGCCGACACCGTCTTCCGCGGCGGCAAGGTCTTCACCGCCACCACCGACGCTCCCGTCGAGGCAGCCGTAGCCGTCCGCGAAGGCCGCATCCTGGCCGTCGTCGCCGACGACTCAGCCCTGCGCGACCTCGTCGGCCCGGCGACCGACGTCATCGACCTCGACGGCGGTCTGCTCGCACCGGGGTTCCAGGACGCCCATGTCCACCCTGCCGTGGCAGGCGTACAGATGCTGCGGTGCGACCTCTCCGCGCAGCGCAGCCTCGACGGCTACCTCGCCACCGTCGCCGCCTACGCCGCCGACCACCCGGACGCCGCGTGGATCCAGGGCGGCGGCTGGTCCATGGACGTCTTCCCCGACGGCATACCGACCCGGGCGATGCTCGACTCCGTCGTCCCTGACCGGCCGGTGCTGCTGACCAACCGCGACGGCCACGGCGCCTGGGTCAACTCCCGCGCGCTGCGGCTGACCGGGGTGGACCGGAACACCCCCGACCCGGTCGACGGCCGGATCGAGCGCGAACCGGACGGCACGCCCATCGGCACCCTCCAGGAGGGCGCGATGCACCTGGTCGGCGACCTCGTCCCGGTGGCCACGCCCGAGGAGGCCCGCGCCGGGCTGCTCGTCGCCCAGCAGCACCTCTTCTCGCTCGGCGTCACGGCCTGGCAGGACGCGATGATCGGCGCGTTCCCCGGCAATCCGGACAACTTCTCCGTCTACGTCGATGCCGCCCGCGACGGCTCGCTTGAAGCCCGCGTCGTCGGCGCGCTCTGGTGGGACCGCGAGCGCGGCACCGAGCAGATCTCCGACCTGTTGGAGCGCCGTCTGCACGGCCGGGTCGGGCGCTTCAACGCCACCTCCGTCAAGATCATGCAGGACGGCATCGCCGAGAACTTCACGGCGAGCATGCTCGAGCCCTACCTCGACGGCTGTGGCTGCGCGACCGCCAACTCCGGTCTGAGCTTCGTCGATCCGGCCGTGCTGCGCGAGGCCGTGGCGCAACTCGACGCACTCGGCTTCCAGTTGCACTTCCACTCACTCGGCGACCGTGCGGTCCGCGAGGTGCTGGACGCCCTGGTGCTGGCCCGCGCCGCCAACGGCGGCAACGACAACCGGCATCACCTCGCCCACCTCCAGCTCGTCCACCCGGACGACCTCAAACGCTTCGCCGAGGTCGGCGCCGCCGCCAACATCCAGGCCCTCTGGGCGGCGCACGAGCCGCAGATGGACGACCTCACCATCCCCTTTCTCGGGGACGAACGCGCGGCGCTGCAGTACCCGTTCGGCGATCTGGCCCGCGCGGGCGCGCGCCTCGTCGCGGGCAGCGACTGGTCGGTGAGCAGCCCCAACCCGCTCTGGGGCATCCACGTGGCAGTCAACCGCGCCGTCCCCGTCGACGCGCCGAACGCCGCCGCCGACCGGCGCCCCCGCCGGCCCTTCTACCCCGAACAGGCGCTCACTCTGGCCCAGGCCTTCACGGCGTACACGGCCGGCAGCGCCTGGGCGAACCACCTCGACCAGGAGACCGGCACCGTCGAGCCCGGCAAGTGCGCGGACCTGGTCGTACTCGACCGCGACCCCTTCGCCGGACCGGCTGAGGAGATCGGCGCGGCCAAGGTCCGGATGACATTCATCGACGGCCGCCCCGTCCACGTCGCCGACAACTGAGTCCCCGCCCCACCGCGCCGAAGACCCTCGCCCCGCACCAGACCCGCCGCTCCGACCGGAGGCCTCCCCATGCGCACCAGCACGAGCACCACCACGAGCAGCCCGCGCGCGAGCACGAGCCCGCTGCGCAGATCCTTGCTCGCGATCTCCGCCCTCTCGCTGACCGCCGCCTGCAGCGGCACCGCCCACCCGACGGGCGCCGGGAACAGCCCCGGCGGCTCCGCCGCCTACCAGCTGACCGCCAAGACCCCTGCCAGCACGGGTGAGTTGAACTCGTTCACCTGGTCCCTCTTCGCCGAGCCGACCTCGATCGACTACGCCTACGCCTTCGACTACCCGCCGAACACGGTGCTGGCCAACGTCTGCGAGAGCCTGCTGCGCTGGAACCCGGACCTGACCACCTCGCCCGGTCTCGCCTCCGCCGTCACCAACCCCACCCCCACCACCTGGGTCTACACGATCCGCAGCGGCGTGCACTTCCACGACGGGAGCCCGCTCACCGCCGACGACGTCGTCGCCTCGCTGCGGCGCAACCTCGACCCGAACGTGGGCAGCTACTGGTCCTACCCCTACCGGAACGTGAAGTCGGTCGACAGGACCGGCCCGCTGCAGGTGACCGTCACGCTCTCCACCCCGGACTCGACCTTCAACAAGTACATGGCCGCCAGCCCCGGCACGGTCGAGTCCGCCGCGACCCTGCGCAAGGACGGCAAGGACTACGGCAACCCGGCCAAGGGCGTCAACTGCACCGGACCGTTCGCCTTCTCCTCCTGGACGCCCGGCCAGTCCCTCGTCCTCACCCGCTTCGACGGCTACTGGGACCAGACCCTGCGCGCCAAGTCCAAGCAGGTGAAGTTCGTCTTCCTGCCCGACGCCACCGCTCGCGTCAACGCCTTCCAGACCGGCGAGGTCGACGGCGGCTGGATGGTCCCGCCGAACTCCTACGCGCAGCTCGGCTCCTCCTCGGCGGGCAAGCTCTACTACGGACAGAACACCACCGTCGCGGACGAGGTCGTCAACAACCTCAAGGGCCCACTGGGCAACGCCGACGTGCGCCGCGCGCTGCTGATGGCGATCGACCGCAAGGGCATCATCAAGGCCGGCGTCGCCGGAGTCGGTGACGTCGCGGACTCCCTCGTCACGCGCAACAACTGGAACGGAAGCCCGCAGAGCAGCACCCTCGACGGCCTGCTCAAGGCGCTGCCCGCCTATCCCTACGACCCGGCGAAGGCCAAGCAGCTCGCCGCGAAGGCGGGTGTCACCGGCCAGAAGGTCGTCATCGCGACCAGCCCGCTGGACTCGCAGACCACGATCATCACCCAGGCCGTCGCTCAGGCGGCCACGGCGATCGGGCTCAAGCCGGAGATCGACACGATCTCGCCCGACAAGTACACGGCGCTGTTCACCGACCCCGCCGCGCGCAAGGGCATCGACCTCTTCCTGACCTTCTGGTACACCTCCATCACCGACCCGATGGACATGTACGGCTCGCTGCAGACCGGCGCGTTCAGCAACTACGGCAGCTGGTCGAACCCGCAGTTCGACGCCGCCGTCAACCAGGCCGTCGGGGCGTACGACCCGGCCGCGCACGCCGCCGCCGCGGCGAAGGCGCAGCAGATCGCGATGGACCAGCTGCCCTGGCTGCCGCTCTACACCGAGCCGGTCAGCCTCTTCCTCGGCAAGCGGATCACCGGCGTGCAGCCCTCCATCGACTACCTCTACTACCCCTGGGCCGCCGAGATCGGGGCGCAGGGATGAGCGCCGCCGTCGCGACGTTCCGAAGACTGCTCGGGATGGCGGCAACCCTGCTGGTCACCTCCTTCCTGGTCTTCTCCTCGCTCTACCTCGCCCCCGGCGACCCGGTCTCCTTCCTGGTCAAGGGGCGCAGCCCGAGTCCCGCCGAACTGGCGGCGATCCGCAAGCAGTTCGGCTTCGACCAGCCCTTCCCAGTCCGCTACTGGCACTGGCTGGACGCGGTCCTGCACGGCGACTTCGGCCGCTCGTACCTCTTCCACGAGAGCGTCGGCGCGGTGATCTCCTCCCGGCTGCCCGCCTCGCTCCTCCTGGTCGGGGTGTCGACGCTGCTCATCGCCGTCGTCGGGATCGGTGCAGGCGCCGTCGGCGCGCTGCGGCGCGGGACGCGCACCGACAAGACGGTGCTGCTGCTGGTGACGGTCGGCGCCGCGGTGCCGTCGTTCGCCGCCGCGATCGTGCTGCGCTCGGTCTTCGGAGTCAGGCTCGGCTGGTTCCCGACCATCGGCGACGGCAATGGTCTGCTGGACCAGTTGCACCACGTCGCGATGCCCGCCGTCGCGCTCTCCGTCACCTTCATGGCACTGGTCAGCCGGGTCTCGCGCAGCGCGATGCTGGACGAACTGGGCCGCGAGCACGTCGAGGTGGCGCTGAGCCGGGGCACGCCCCGATGGAGCGTGCTGCGCCGGCACGTCTTCCGCAACGCGCTCGGGCCGATCGTCACCGTCTCCGGGCTGCTGGTCTCCGGGATGCTCGTCAGCACCGCGATCGTGGAGACCGCCTTCGGGATGTCCGGCATCGGCTCGCTGCTCGTGCAGTGCGTCGACGAGCTCGACTTCCAGGTCGTGCAGGCGCTGGTGCTGCTGGTCGTCGCCGTCTTCGTGGTCGTCAACACCCTGGTCGACCTGCTGTATCCGCTGATCGACCCGAGGGTCGCCGCCGGGGGAGGAGCCCGATGAGCAGCAGCACCACCACCTCGCCGCCCTCCCCGTCCCAGCCCTCCCCGTCGCAGCCCACGCTGCAACGCCGACCGGGCGCCGCCTGGCTGCGACGCGGCTTCCTCGCGCACGGATGGCTGTTCCGGATCTGCCTCGTCCTGCTGCTCCTCTTCGTGCTGGTGGCTCTCCTCGCGCCCTGGCTCGCGCCGCAGGACCCGACCATCGGTGACTTCGCGAACACCATGGCCGGCCCGAGCGCCGACCACTGGCTCGGCACCGACCAGGGCGGGCACGACACCTTCTCCGCGCTGTTGGAGGGGGCCAGGACGAGCCTGCTCGGACCGCTCGGGGTCGTCGTCTTCTCCAGCGTCTGCGGCATGGCGGTCGGCCTCTTCAGCGGCTGGCGCGGCGGACGGGTGGACGCGGTGATCGGCCGCGTCCTGGACGTCCTCTTCGCGTTTCCCTCCCTGCTGTTGGCGATCCTCGCCGTGGCACTGTTCGGCAAGGGCCTGAGCGCGCCGGTGCTGGCGATGGCCGTCGCCTATCTCCCCTACACCGCCCGACTGGTCCGCAGCCTGACGGCGCAGCAGAAGAACCGCCCCTACGTCGCCGCCTACCTGGTCCAGGGCCACGCCCCGGTCTACGTCGCGGTGTGCCGCCTGCTGCCGAACATCGCGCCGACCGTACTGGCGCAGTCCACCGTCAACTTCGGCTACGCGCTGCTGGATCTGGCCGCGCTCTCGTTCCTCGGCCTGGGCGTGCAGCCGCCGACGCCCGACTGGGGCGCGATGATCAACCAGGGCCAGGGGGCGGTGCTGGCCGGGCAGCCCCTGTCGGCGGTGCTTCCGGCACTGGCCGTGGTGCTGGTGGTCGTGGCCTTCAACGTGGTCGGCGAACAGCTCGGCGACCACCTCGCCGGAAGGGAGTCCTGATGATCAGTCAATACCTGTTGGAGATCGATGCGTTGACCGTCGAACTCCCCGGCGCCGCCCGGCCCGTCCTCGACGCGGTCGGCCTGCAGGTCGCCGCAGGCGAGGTCGTCGGGCTGGTCGGCGAGTCCGGTTCCGGCAAGTCCGTGACCGCGCGTTCCGCGCTCGGGCTCTTCCCGCCCGGCGCGCGGACGACCGGTCGGGTGCTGGTCGAGGGCGCGGACCTGGTCGGCGCGGACGCCGCGCGGCTGCGCGAGGTGCGCACCGCGACCGCCGCCATGATCTTCCAGGACCCCCGGGCGGGCATCAACCCGGTCCGCCGGATCTGCGACTTCCTCACCGAGCCGCTCCGGCTGACCCACGGCTGGTCCCGCCGCCAGGCACAGGCGTGGGCGCTGGAGCTCCTCGCGGCGGTCGGGCTACCCGACCCTCCCCGCCATCTGCGGCAGTTCCCGCACGAGTTGTCCGGCGGCATGCTGCAACGCGTGATGATCGCCGGAGCGTTGGCGGGGGAGCCGAAGCTGCTGCTCTGCGACGAGCCGACGACCGCACTGGACGTCAGCACCCAGGCGGAGATCCTGGCCCTGCTCGGCCGGCTCCAACGCGAACGCGGACTCGGCCTGTTGCTGATCACCCACGACATCGAGCTCGCCGCGGCGTCCTGCGACCGCGTCTACGTGATGTACGCGGGCCGCATCGTGGAGTCCGCCCGCGCGGACGAGCTGTTCGGGACGCCGCGCCACCCGTACACCATCGGCCTTCTCGGCTCCTCCCCGCCGCTGACCGGCCCGCTGGACCGGCTCCAGCCGGTTCCGGGCGCGCCGATGGGCCTGAACGAGTCCGCGCCCGGCTGCGCCTTCGCCGCACGCTGCGCGTTCGCCGAACCAGGACGCTGCGACCGGGCCGCGCCGGAGCTGCTGCCCCTCCCCGAAGCGCCGGGCCGCTCGGCAGCCTGCTTCCGCGCGTCGGAACTCCTGCTCACCACGGAGGTCCACCCATGACGGAACCCCAGTCCGTCGCGCCGCAGCCCGCACCGCTGCTCCAAGTCACCGACCTGCGCAAGACCTACGGCGCGACCGTCGCCGTTGACGGCGTCTCCTTCGCCCTGCCGCCCGGTGGCGCGCTCGGCCTGGTCGGCGAGTCGGGTTCGGGCAAGACGACCACGGCCCGCATGCTCGTCGGCCTGGAGCGACCCGACAGCGGTTCGATCAAGGTCCTCGGCACGCCGCTCGCGCCCGTCGTGCACGGCCGCGCCGCACGTCTGGCCCGCGCGAAGGCGGTGCAGATCGTCTTCCAGGACCCGTACCTCTCCCTCGACGCCAGGATCGGCGTCGGCGCGACCATCGACGGTGTCCTGCGACTGCACGGCCTGAGCGACCGCGTCGCCCGCGCGGCGCGGGTCCGCGAGCTGCTGGGCCAGGTCGGCCTCGGCGAGCGCGAGGCGGAGGCGCTGCCGCGCAAGCTCTCCGGCGGGCAGCGTCAGCGGGCGGCGATCGCCCGGGCGCTCGCGGTCGAACCGGCGGTGCTGGTCCTCGACGAGGCGGTCTCCGCGCTGGACGTCTCCGTGCAGGCCCAGGTGCTGAACCTGCTCGCCGACATCCGCCGCGAGGCGGGCATCGGTCTGGTCTTCGTCAGCCACGACCTCGCGGTCGTCCGCTACGTCTGCGACGAGGCGCTCGTCCTGCACCGCGGCCGGCCCGTCGAGCACCGCCCGATGGCCGAGCTGCTGGACGCACCCGCCCACCCGTACACCCGCCTGCTGCTCGCCTCCGTCCCGCACCCGGGCTGGGACCCGGACGACATCGCCCGCCGCCGCCGCGAGCTCAGCCGGCCGGGCTGAGCGCCGCTGGTCCGTCGGGGGGCGGATCAGCGCCGGGCCGGCGCGCCGCGCACAGCAAGAACCGCCCGTGGGCAGGCCCAGGGCGGTTCTCGGTGTGCGCGGGGCGCCGCGGGTGCGGAGCGTTGCGCTCAGTGGCTCCTGTGGGTCTCGCCGGAGTCGGCGAGGCGCTTGATGGAGTTGGTGATCTCCTCCTCGGCCTCCTGGCGACCGACCCAGTGCGCACCCTCGACGGACTTGCCGGGCTCGAGGTCCTTGTAGACCTCGAAGAAGTGCTGGATCTCCAGGCGGTCGAACTCCGACACGTGGTGGATGTCGCGCAGGTGCTCCCAGCGCGGGTCCGAGGCCGGGACGCAGAGCAGCTTGTCGTCGCCGCCTGCCTCGTCGGTCATGTGGAACATCCCGATGGCGCGGCACTTGATGACGCAGCCGGGGAAGGTGGGCTCCTCCAGGATGACGAGCGCGTCGAGCGGGTCGCCGTCCTCACCGAGGGTCCCGTCGACGAAGCCGTAGTCGGCCGGGTAGCGGGTCGAGGTGAAGAGCATGCGGTCGAGGTAGATGCGACCAGACTCGTGGTCGACCTCGTACTTGTTCCGCGAACCCTTCGGGATCTCGATCGTGACGTCGAACTCCAAGGCTCTCCTCCAATATCAGTGGTTGCAGCCAATAGTGTCTCCTACGGCGTGGAGTGCTCTGGAATGGGGAAGGGCCGGATGGGGAACTGGCGGGTCTGGGCAGGCGCGACGGCGGGACGAGTGAGCGCGCGGGCGAGGCCGTTGATCGAGAGGGCGTGGCAGCCGGTGAACCCGGCTCTACGGCGGGCCGCGCTCGGCTACGCCTATGCGCCGACGCGCTGGGTGGCCGGGGTCGCCGCAGGCACGGGGCTGGTCCTGGCCGTCGCCGCGATCGCCGCGACCGGCCCGTGGCAGGGCGGACAGCGGGTGAGCGACCGGGCTTTCGCCGCAGGTCAGACCGGGGTCGCGACCCACCACGGCGTCGCCTCGGGCCCGCCGAGGCCGGCGGGTCCTGCCTGGCACCCGCCCGCGATGGTGCTGGCCCCGGCGGGGGTCTCCGCGACCGTGCCGACCTCGGGCGGTGTCAGCAGCGCGCTGGCGGGCCCGCTGGCCGACGCGGCGCTCGGCCGGGTGACCGCGTCGGTCGTCGACGTCGCCGACGGCCGCACGCTCTACAGCTCCGGCGCGGACGAGGCGCAGCAGCCCGCCTCCACTAACAAGATCGCCACGGCTACGGCCGCGCTCACCCTGCTCGGTCCCGGCCACCGTTTCACGACCAAGGTCGTCGGCGACGCGGGCAGCGGCCTGGTCCTCGTCGGCGGCGGCGACCCGACGCTCACCGCGAGCAGCGGCCCGGACAGCCTCACCGCCCTGGCGCAGGCCACCGCGAAGGCGCTCCGCGCGGCGGGAGTCGCTCCCGGGGGGCACGCAGTCAAGCTGCGCTACGACATCTCCCTCTTCGCCGGTCCGGCGCTGCACCCGATCGGCGTCAACGGCAACATCGCCCTGGTCCAGGCGCTGACGGCGGACGAGGGCCGGATCGATCCCCGCAGCACCGAGGACGCGCCCCGCGACGCCGACCCGGCCGCCGCGGCCGTTGCCACGTTCGCCGCCGCCCTGGCGACGGACGGATACGCGGTCGACACCTCCGGCGGCCAGGGCACCACGCCCGGGAGCGCGAAGCCCCTCGCCCAGGTGCAGAGCGCTCCGCTGAGCGACATCGTCGAGCGGATGCTGACCCTGAGCGACAACGACATCGCCGAGTCCCTCGGCCACGCCTGCGCGCTGGCTGCGGGCCGCCCGGCCACCTTCGCGGGCGGCGCGGACGCGGTGCGGGCGACGCTCACCCGTCTGGGCGTCCCGCTGGGCTCGACCCACCTGGCCGACTCCAGCGGCCTCAGCGCGCAGGACGTGATCCCGGCCAGAGCGCTGACCGCGCTGCTGGTCCTGGACGCCTCCCCGGCGCACCCGGAACTCCGCTCGGTCCTCAGCGGCCTGCCGATCGCCGGCTTCACGGGCACGCTCGACAACCGTTACGGCGGCGACGGGAGCGCCGCGGGTCTGGGCGTGGTCCGTGCGAAGACGGGCTCGCTGCGGACGGTGAACACCCTGGCGGGGCTGGTCGTGGACCGGAGCGGCCGGCTGCTGGCCTTCGCCTTCATGTCCAACGGCAGCTCCGACGCGACGTCGGCGCGGGTGGCGCTGGACCGCTTGGCGGCGAGGGTCGCGGCCTGCGGGTGCGGGGGTTAGCCGGGGCAAGCGGGGAGTTGCACTCTCCTCCAGGGGCGCGGGGAACTGCGCGAACAACCACTGACGAGCGGATGGCCCTGCGCGTTCGGGGCTCTACCTGCGTCGGTGGCTTGTCGCGCAGTTCCTCGCGCCCCTGGAGGTGCAACGAGCCCTCCGTCGTGACCTGTCGCGCCCACGCGCCGGAGGCGCAAATCAGCAGAGCCTCGCGCCCCTGGTGGTGCAACGAGCCCTCCGTCGTGACCTGTCGCGCCCACGCGCCGGAGGCGCAAGTCAGCCAAGCCTCGCGCCCCTGGTGGTGCAACGGGCCCACCTGTCCCCGCTCCTTCTGCCCAGAACGGGGAAGAGAACGTACGGTTGAACGCATGACGAGCGCCGGCGGTAGCAAGGGCACGGACATGATCGACTGGGATCTCGCGGTCGCGACAGCGACCCGCTTCGCGCGGCCGGGGCCGGAGGTGACCCGTGACGAGGCCCGCGCCGTCGTCGCGGAGCTGCGCGAGCACGCGCGTGAGGCCGAAGGCCACGTCCGCGCCTACACCAAGATGGGGTCTCCCCACGGCGGCACGCCCGTGCTCGTCGTGGACCGGCCGGGGTGGATCAAGGCGAACGTCGCCGGGTTCCGTACCGTCATCACCCCGCTCGCGAACCGGATGGCGTCACGGCGGGCCGCCGTGCCCGGCGCGGGGGCGATGAACGCCGTGGGCGGGAAGCTGACCGGCGTCGAGCTCGGGCTGGTGCTGTCGTTCCTGTCCACCAAGGTTCTCGGCCAGTACGAGACCTTCGCGCCCGCCGAGGTCCCCGCCGACCTCTCCGCGATGGGCAAGCCCGCCACGCCCCCCGGACGCCTGCTGCTGGTCGCGCCGAACATCGTCTCCGTCGAGCGCGAGCTGGACGTCGACCCGCACGACTTCCGGCTCTGGGTCTGCCTGCACGAGGAGACCCACCGGACCCAGTTCACCGCCGTGCCCTGGCTGCGCGACCACATCGAGGGCGAGATCCAGGCCTTCCTCGCCGAGACCGAGATCGACCCGGCCACCCTGCTCGAACGCCTCCGCGAAGCGGTCAGCGGTGGCGCGCCGACGCCCGGCAACCTCGTCGAGGTCGTGCAGACGCCCGCACAGCGCGAGATCCTCGGCCGGCTCACGGCGGTGATGTCGCTGTTGGAGGGGCACGCCGACGTGGTCATGGACGGTGTGGGGCCGCAGGTCGTGCCGAGCGTGGCGGAGATCAGGGAGAAGTTCCAGCAGCGCCGGGCCAAGGGCGCGAGCCGGATGGACCAGCTGCTGCGCAAGCTGCTCGGGATGGACGCCAAACTGCGGCAGTACCAGGACGGCGCGGTCTTCGTGAACGCGGTGCTGGACGCGGTCGGCATGGAGGGCCTGAACAAGGTCTGGACGTCCCCGAACACGCTCCCCACGAAGGAGGAGATCCACAACCCCGCCGCCTGGGTGGCCCGGATGCACCGCTGATCGTGCGCTGAGCCTTCGTCAACTCGCGTCCAGGGGACGCGCGGGCGGTGTGCCGAAACGTTTCGGCATTCACCCGTCCGCGCGAACCCGGCTTGCGCGGTGACGGCGGAGCCGCGTGTCGGACGTGACTTCTGCGACGATCTGCGACATGCCGGTCACTCTGGGTATGAGACGATGCGGCAGCCTCCTGCTTCGCACGCTCTGCTCCGCACGCTCCAAGGAGTGATCGACCATGGGTCCACATCCCGCGGTGGCGGCGATACGCCTGGCGGTGCGCCGGGTGCTCGCCGAGTTCTCCGACGAGGTCCCCGCCACCTTCAGCGCGGGAACCGCCACTGCCGCCACGTCCGCCACCCCCGTCATCCCCCGTCCTTTGATCCAGTCCGTCGGTGACGTCGACCCCCGTCACGCACAGTTCCGCAGGCCCCGCCCCCGCGCCGCCGCCGGCGCGCCGTTGGTGCTGGTGGCCTGCTCCGGTGGGGCCGACTCGATGGCCCTCGCCGCCGCCACCGTGTTCGAGGCCGCCAAGCTGGGCCTGCGCGCCGGCGCGGTCACCGTCGACCACGGCCTCCAGTCCGGCTCCACCTCCCGGGCCGTCGAGGTCGCCGCGCGGCTGCGCGCCCTCGGGCTGGACCCGGTCGAGGCCCTCGGCGTCCGCGTCCCTTCGGCCACCGGCCACGGCGGCCCTGAAGCCGCCGCCAGGGACGCCCGCTACGCCGCCCTCGACTCCGCCGCCGAGCAGCACGGCGCCCGCGTCGTCCTGCTCGGGCACACCCGCGACGACCAGGCCGAGACCGTCCTGCTCGGCCTCGCCCGCGGGAGCGGCACCCGTTCGCTGAGCGGCATGCCCGCCGCGACCGGCCGCTACCGCCGGCCCTTCCTGGAGCTGGACCGGGCCACCACCCGCGAGGCCTGCGCCGTGCTCGACCTGCCCGTCTGGGACGACCCGCACAACGTCGACCCCGCCTACACCCGTGCCCGCGTCCGGCACGAGGTGCTGCCGGTGCTGGAGAAGCACCTCGGTGGGGGCGTCGTCGAGGCGCTGGCCCGCACCGCCCGCCTCTTCCGCGACGACGCCGACGCGCTCGACGTATGGGCCGCACAGGTGGAGACGGATGTCACTCGTCCGGACGGCCTGGAGGCCACCCGGCTGGCCGAGCTGCCGGCCGCCGTGCGCCGCAGGGTGCTGCGCCGCGCCGCGCTCGCCGCGGGCGCTCCGGGCGGTGAGCTCTTCGCCCGCCACGTGGAGGCCATGGACCTGCTGGTCACCGGCTGGCGCGGCCAGGGCCCCGTGCACCTGCCCGGCAACGTGCGGATGAAGCGCCAGGCGGGCCGCCTCAGCTTCCGACGAGTCTGACGGCGCGAGGTTCAGGAGGGCCCAGCCCGCTCCCGTAAGGTTGAGGACGCAGGGGCAGGGACGACTCTGCCAACTCCAGCAACTCCAGCTCTGAGGAAGTAGCGCGGGTGGACGAGAAGGACATGGGCACCAAGCTGGCCAAGGTGCTCATCAGCAAGGACGAGATCGACGCCAAGCTGGCGGAGCTCGGTGCGGAGATCGACCGCGACTACGCGGGCAAGGATCTGCTGATCGTGGGCGTGCTCAAGGGCGCGGTCATGGTGATGGCCGATCTGGCGCGGACGCTGCACTCCGACGTGACCATGGACTGGATGGCGGTCTCCTCCTACGGGATGGGCACCAAGTCCTCCGGCGTCGTCCGCATCCTCAAGGACCTGGACACCGACATCTCCGGCCGCGACGTGCTGATCGTCGAGGACATCATCGACTCGGGTCTGACCCTGTCCTGGCTGCTCAGCAACCTCCAGTCGCGCAACCCGGCCTCGCTCGAGGTCTGCACGCTACTGCGCAAGCCGGACGCGGCCAAGGTCTCCATCGACGTCCGGTACGTCGGCTTCGACATTCCGAACGAGTTCGTCGTCGGCTACGGCCTGGACTACGCGGAGAAGTACCGGAACCTGCCTTTCGTCGGCACGCTCGCGCCGCACGTCTACAACGGCACCGGCGCCTGAGTTCTCCGTCGTTCTTCATCCGTTCATCCGTGATCGGTGACACTTGGCTGTACCGGGTGGGAACAGGGCCCGGTTTTCCTCCGTTGGGCAGGGGGAAGAGCCGTTTGACACGGGAGCGCAACCGTTCACATGGAGAATGGCTGCGGTACCGTCCAATAATTCGCTGTTCCTATCGGGGCGGTCGAGGACAAACACAGCAGTTCACGCAAACGCAGACATAGGACGCACCGACCGGCCGCTGAGCCGGAAGGTGCCGCACAGTGGCAGGAGGGACGGGGCGGCCTTGGTCGCCCCGCATGGATGGACGTGAAGCGATACTTCCGTGCGCCGGTGATGTGGATCGTGCTGGCCGTCCTCGCCGTCGTCGTGCTGATGCAGGTGGTCTCCTCGACCGCGGGTTACAAGACCGAGGACACCAGCGCAGTCATCAGTCAGGTCACGCAGGGCAATGCCAAGTCGGTCCAGGTGACCACGGGCGACAGCCAGTTGATCAAGGTCCAGCTCAATGACGGCAAGACGTACGACGGCACTGACAAGATCGAGGCGCCCTACGCGTCCGACCAGTTCGCGGCGGAGCTGCAGACGCAGCTGCAGAAGGCCGTCGACGCCAAGACGCTGGGCAGCTACACGGTCAAGCAGGACAAGCAGAACGCCTTCGTCGGCATCCTGCTCTCGCTGCTGCCGTTCGTGCTGATCGTCGTGGTCTTCCTGTTCCTGATGAATCAGATGCAGGGTGGCGGCTCCCGGGTCATGCAGTTCGGGAAGTCCAAGGCCAAGCTGATCACCAAGGACACCCCGAAGACGACGTTCGCCGATGTGGCGGGTGCGGACGAGGCGGTCGAGGAGCTCCACGAGATCAAGGAGTTCTTGCAGGAGCCGGCCAAGTTCCAGGCCGTCGGCGCCAAGATCCCGAAGGGTGTGCTGCTCTACGGCCCGCCCGGAACCGGCAAGACCCTGCTGGCCCGCGCCGTCGCCGGCGAGGCCGGGGTGCCGTTCTACTCGATCTCCGGCTCCGACTTCGTCGAGATGTTCGTCGGTGTCGGCGCCTCGCGTGTCCGTGACCTGTTCGAGCAGGCCAAGGCGAACGCCCCGGCGATCGTCTTCGTCGACGAGATCGACGCGGTCGGCCGCCACCGCGGCGCCGGCCTCGGCGGTGGTCACGACGAGCGCGAGCAGACGCTGAACCAGCTGCTGGTCGAGATGGACGGGTTCGACGTGAAGGGCGGCGTGATCCTGATCGCGGCGACCAACCGTCCCGACATCCTCGACCCGGCGCTGCTGCGTCCTGGCCGCTTCGACCGGCAGATCGCCGTGGACCGCCCGGATCTCCAGGGCCGCCTGGAAATCCTCAAGGTCCACCAGAAGGGCAAGCCGGTCGCCCCGGACGTCGACCTGATGGCCGTCGCCCGGCGCACCCCCGGCTTCACCGGCGCCGACCTGAGCAACGTGCTCAACGAGGCCGCTCTGCTCACCGCTCGCGGTGACAAGAAGCTGATCGACAACAACGCCCTGGACGAGGCGATCGACCGCGTCGTGGCGGGTCCGCAGAAGCGCACGCGGATCATGTCCGAGAAGGAAAAGAAGATCACCGCGTACCACGAGGGCGGTCACGCCCTGGTCGCGGCGGCCTCGCCGAACAGCGACCCGGTGCACAAGGTCACGATCCTCTCCCGCGGCCGCGCCCTCGGTTACACGATGGTGCTGCCGGACGAGGACAAGTACTCGACCACCCGCAACGAGATGCTCGACCAGCTCGGCTACATGATGGGCGGTCGCGCGGCGGAGGAGCTGGTCTTCCACGACCCGACCACCGGCGCGTCGAACGACATCGAGAAGGCGACCGCCACCGCGCGGGCCATGGTCACCCAGTACGGCATGACCGAGCGCCTCGGCGCGATCAAGTTCGGCACCGACGCCTCCGAGCCCTTCCTGGGCCGCGAGATGGGCCACCAGCGCGACTACTCGGAAGAGGTCGCCGCACTGGTGGACGAGGAGGTCAAGAAGCTGATCGAGAACGCCCACAACGAGGCCTGGGAGATCCTGGTCGAGAACAGGGACGTGCTCGACAACCTGGTTCTGGAGCTCCTCGAGAAGGAGACCCTGAACAAGGAGCAGCTGGCCGAGATCTTCGCCCCGATCGTCAAGCGCCCGCCGCGCCCGGCGTGGACCGGCTCGGCGCGGAGGACTCCGTCCACCCGCCCGCCGGTGCAGTCGCCGCGCGAGCTGGCCCTGACGAACGGCGTCAGCGACGTCGCCCCGTCCCTGGACAAGGGCACGACGCTCCCGTCGATGCCGGGTCTGGACCAGCCGGAGCTGTAACCACGGGCGTCTGCCCGGAATGTCGACCGCTGCCCCAGGGCTTTAGCCTTGGGGCAGCGGCATGTCGTCTTCGCATTCGAATTCTCAGCTGAGGAGAACTACTCATGATCGACCCGGTGACCATCGAGGGTTCGGCCGGAGCCGTCCGGGAGTTCGACCATAAGCGCGCCGAGGACGCCGTCCGCGAGCTGCTGATCGCCGTCGGCGAGAACCCGGACCGCGAGGGCCTGCGTGACACGCCGGCCCGGGTGGCCCGTGCCTACCGGGAGATATTCGCGGGGCTCTACCAGGAGCCGGAGGACGTGCTGACGACCGTCTTCGACCTGGGCCACGACGAGCTGGTCCTGGTCAAGGACATCGAACTGGTCTCCTGCTGCGAGCACCACCTGCTGCCGTTCCACGGCGTGGCGCACGTCGGTTACATCCCCGCCGAGAGCGGGAAGATCACCGGGTTGTCGAAGCTGGCCCGGCTGGTGGACGTGTTCGCGCGGCGGCCCCAGGTACAGGAGCGTCTGACGACGCAGATCGCGGACTCCCTGATGCGGATCCTGGAGGCGCGCGGGGTGATCGTGGTGATCGAGGCGGAGCACATGTGCATGTCGGTGCGCGGCATCCGGAAGCCCGGCGCGAAGACGCTGACCTCGGCGGTCCGCGGCCAACTCCTCGATGGCAAGACCCGCGCGGAAGCGATGAGCCTCATCGTCAGCCGCTGATCGTTTGCAGCTGGGGAAGTTGCACCACCCCAGGGGCGCGGGCGGCTCTGCTCGATTTGCGGCTTCTCCCCCAGCCTTCGGCCGGGAGGTGCCCCCTGCGTGAGCGCGACAGGCACGACAAGGGAAGTTGCACCACCTCAGGGGCGCGAGGAACTGCGCGACAAGCCATCCACGCACCTACTGATCCGAACGCGCAGGGCCATCCGCACAGGGTGGTTGCTCGCGCAGTTCCCCGCGCCCCTGAAGGTGCAACCGGCTGTCCTGCCCAAAATTACTGGCCGTGCGAGAGCTGGGCGCTGAGCCATTCGAGGGTGGGGCCCTGTTCCACCGCCCAGGTGCCGAAGTTGTGGCCGCCCGAGCGGAGCAGCAGCGGGGTGGCCTGCATCGGGGGGTGGACCTCGGAGAGGAAGCGCTGGGTCGCGTGGTAGTCGCGGTCGCGGACCGCCGTCGCGAGGAGGACCTTGATCGGCGGGGCCGGCAGGTGCGTGAGGCGCCAGTCGAAGTCCGCCTCGGAGAGCCTGCGGTCGCGGTCGGGCCCGTCCGGGCCGAACAGCGTGCCGGTCTGGTGGTTCTCGTAGATCCCGTAGTCGCCGCCCAGGTCGCCGACCACGCCGAAGACCGTCGGGTGCCGCATGCCGAAGGCCAGCGCGCACGTGCCGCCCTCCGAGTAGCCCTCCACCGCCCAGCCGCCCGGCGAGGGCAGCAGTCGGTAGGCCGAGTGCAACGCCGTCGGCACCTCCACCGAGAAGTACGTGTCCACCTGCGGCCCGCCCACCGCGTCCACGCAGTTGGTGTCCCTCGGCAGGGCCACGTTCTGCGAGACCAGCACCAGCACCGTCGGCTGCATCCGGCCGTCCGCGATCAGGCGGGCCGCCTGGCGGGGCGGGGCGAGGCGGTCCAGCGTGCTCTGGATGGTGCCCGGAAAGCCGGTCATCATCAGCACCACAGGGAAGCGGGTGCGGGCGTAGGCCGGCTGGAAGTACTGCGGGGGCAGGTACACGTAGGCCTGCTGGTGCAGGCCCGTCCGGGGGCCCAGCAGGCGGACGGCGGAGAGCCGGCCGACGCGGTCGGCCGGGCCGGGGAGGAAGGCCGGGTCCCTGCCGTCCGGCGGGACCAGCCGTGAGCCGCCCGTCGGACGGTCGTGCGCGTCGCTGCCGCCCGCGGCCTCGCCGAAGGTGACCCGCTGGTCGCCGCCGAGCAGGTCGTCCCAGGTCGGGTAGAAGTCGCCGTAGGAGTTGACCAGCAGCGCCGCGACCAGCACCAGACCCAGTTGGCCCAGCAGCAGCGCGCCGAGCCTGGCCAGAGCCGGAGCCCAGCCGCGACCGGCCAGGCGCGGCCAGCACCACACCGTCGCCACCGTGACCAGCACGGTCAGCGCGAGAACCGTCCAGAGCAGCGCAGCGCTGGTCAGCTCCATCACACCCGTACCCCGTTCTGCGTTCGCCTCCGTCGTCCGGGGTGTTCAACGACGGAAGGAACGGATCGCAGCGGGTTGACCTCAGCCTCAGGCGCCGGCGTTGCCAGGGACGCTCAGCTTGGAGGCGACCCAGGGCAGCGCCTGCGGGGTCTCCTGGTTCCAGGTGTTGAAGTTGTGGCCGCCGCTGTCCAGGAAGAGCGAAGAGATCGCGTACGGCGGCTTGGCCGAGACGGCCTTGATGAAGGCCTGCGTCGCCTTGTAGTCGAACTCGGTCTTGCTGCTGGTCACCAGCAGGGAGACCGGCACGCCCGGCAGGTTCTTCGCCCGCCACAGCAGGTCGGCCTGGTTGCGCAGGTCCTGGCTGCCGCCGAAGAGGTCGCCGGTGGTCGAGTCCTCGGCGGCCTTGTAGTAGCCGGAGAGGGAGGCCGCCGCGGTGAAGGAGTTCGGCTCGCGCATGGCCAGCGAGAGCGCGCAGTAGCCGCCGGTGGAGTCGCCCAGCACGCCCCAGGCCTTGCCGTCCGTGGCGACGTTGTACTGGGTGGCCAGCGCCTTGTGCAGGTCCTTGGCGAAAAACGTCTGCGCCTGCGGGCCGCCCGGAATGTCCTGGCACTCGTTGTCACGCGGCATGGCCACCGACGGGCGCATCAGCACCATCACCGTGGGCGGCATCTTCTGCTGGTAGATCGCCTGGGCGGCGATCGTCGGGTACTTCATCCGGGAGATCAGGTTCTCCGGGGTGCCCGGGTAGCCGGTGAAGACGACCAGGACGGGGAACTTCTTGTGCGCGTTCGCCGGGTCCTTGTACGCGGCCGGCAGGTAGACGTACGCGGGCTCCGTCAGGCCCGTCGTGCCACCGTGGATGCTCACCTGCTCGACCGACCCGCCACCCGCGCCGGCCGCCGCGCCGCCCAGCTGGAGCGCCACCGGCTTGGCGCCGCCGGTCGGCGTGACGCTGCCCGCGCCCTTGCCGTCCGAGGTCGGCTTGGTGTGGTCGACGATGCCGGGGACGGGGCCCTGGTCGGTGCCGAACAGGTCGCTGAAGGAGCTGTAGAAGCCGCCCCAGTTGTTCGCGAGCAGACCTATCGCCATCAGGCTGAGCAGCTGACTGCCCAGCAGCGTGCCGATGCGGCCGAGAAGGGCCTTCCAGTTGCGGGCGCTGAGCTTGGGCCACAGCCAGATCGTTCCGACGAAGCTCGCCACTGCCAGAAGCGCGACGAGCAGCTCCAGTTTCTTGCTGGTGAGTCCCATTACCTGTGCCCAAGCCTTTTACGTGTCGTCCGCCCGTTGGTCGGGCCCTGAGGCCCGACGTACCAGCATGCCCGAGGTCGGCGCGTGAAGCAGCATGATGCGTCGTTAACGCGATCTTTCATGTGCTGTCATCACCTCCGCCCGCACGCGGGGAACCAAGTCCTTACCAGTGCGTCTACGCTGTGCTCCCATGAGTGAACCCGTGGCCACCGAGCGACCGACCCGTAAGGGCCTGCCGATTCCCAAGATCTCCCGCCCCTGGGTGCCACGGGTCGTGGGCTACGCCACCGCTCTGATCGGTATTTTCGACATCATCGCCGCGGTCGTCCCGCACTTCCGCGACTCCAGGGTCCACCAGATGGCCAGCCTGCTGCCGGGCACGGTTACCACCGTCGCGACCGCGTTGTCGCTGGTCATCGGCATTTTGCTGATCATGCTCGCGCACGCGCTGCGCCGCCGTAAGCTGCGCGCCTTCCGCGCGGTCGCGGTGCTGCTGCCGGTCGGCGCGGTGGTCGAGCTGCTGCGCTGGCACCACACCGGCACGGCCGTTATGACCCTGGTGGTCTGGGTGGTGCTGCTGGTCAACCACCGCGAGTTCTACGCCCTCTCCGACCCGCGGACGCGCTGGCGCGCCCTGTTCAACCTGGTGCTGATGGGCGCGCTGAGCTTCGGCCTCGGCATGATCATCGTGAGCTCGCACGCCCAGACGACCGTGGGCAATCCCACACTGCGCGAGCGGTTCTGGGAGGTCTTCTGGGGCCTGATCGGCATCGGCGGACCCATCGAGTACACCGGCGACCGGACCGGCGACCTGGTCTACTACTCGCTCGCCGGCCTCGGCCTCTTCACCGCGGTCAGCACGGCGTGGCTGGCGCTGCGCCCGTCGAAGCCCTTCGCCGAGCTGAACGTCGCGGAGGAGCAACAGGTCCGCGAGCTGCTGGTCAAGCACGGCGCCCGCGACTCGCTCGGCTACTTCGCACTGCGGCGCGACAAGTCCGTGATCTTCTCGCCGACCGGCAAGGCGGCGGTGGCCTACCGCGTCGTCTCCGGCGTGATGCTGGCCTCGGGCGACCCGATCGGTGACGTCGAGGCGTGGCCGGGCGCGATCAAGCTGTTCATGGAGGAGGCCCACCGGCACGCCTGGATCCCGGCGGTCATGGGGTGCAGCGAGACCGGCGGCGAGGTCTGGACCCGCGAGGCGGGCCTGGACGCGCTGGAGATCGGCGACGAGGCGATCGTCGAGGTGGCGGACTTCACCCTGGAGGGCCGTGCGATGCGCAACGTCCGCCAGATGGTGAAGCGGATCGAGCGCGCCGGCTACGAGTGCCGCGTGCGCCGCGTCTCCGACCTGGACGCCACCGAACGCGAGGCGATCCGCCACGCGGCGGACACCTGGCGCGGCACGGAGACCGAGCGCGGCTTCTCGATGGCGCTGGGGCGCTTCGGCGACATCCGTGACGAGGGCTGCGTGGTCGTGACGGCGCACAAGGCCGTGGAGGCGGCCCCGGCCGGGCAGTCGGACATCCGGGCGGTGCTGCACTTCGTGCCGTGGGGCAAGGACGGCATCTCGCTGGACCTGATGCGGCGCGACCGCGACGCGGACCCGGGCCTGAACGAGCTGCTGATCGTCAAGGCGCTGGAGGCGTGCCCGTCGCTGGACGTCACCCGGGTCTCGCTGAACTTCGCGATGTTCCGTTCGGCGCTGGCGCGCGGCGAGCGGATCGGTGCGGGCCCGGTGCTGCGGGCGTGGCGCGGGTTGCTGGTCTTCCTGTCGCGGTGGTTCCAGATCGAGTCGCTGTACAAGTTCAACGCGAAGTTCCGGCCGATCTGGGAGCCGCGCTTCCTGGTCTACCCGAGCACGGCGAACCTGCCGCGCATCGGTATCGCTGCGCTCCAGGCGGAGGCGTTCATCGTCATGGAGCTGCCGAAGGCGCTGCGACGCTTCCAGAAGCAGCTCCCCGAACCCAACGCGGCGATCACCCTTCCGGCCCCGCGGTAGCGGTTAGGGGCGCGGGGGCACCCGCGTTCAGACAGCCAGTTGCACCTCCAGGGGCGCGGGGAACTGCGCGACAAGCCACCGGCGTGCGGATGGTCCTCAACGCGCAGGGCCATCCGCACAGGGTGGTTTCTCGCGCAGTTCCCCGCGCCCCTGGAGGTTGCATGGCTGACCGTCTGCCCATCGTGGGCGAGCGGGATAATCAACGCATGAACACTCCGCACCGCACGCTGCCCGGGTTGCCCGATTGGGGTCGCTGCGGGGTGATGGGCATCGTCAATGTCACGCCGGACTCCTTCTCCGACGGTGGGCTCTGGCTCGATCCCGAGAAGGCCGTCGCGCACGGGATCGCGCTGGCAGCCCAGGGCGCGGACATCGTGGACGTGGGTGGGGAGTCCACCCGGCCCGGGGCCACGCGGGTGACGGAGGACGAAGAGCTCCGGCGCGTGCTGCCGGTCGTGCGGGGGCTCGCGCAGGCCGGCGTGGTCGTCAGCGTGGACACCATGCGCGCCGTCGTCGCCGAGGCCGCCGTCGCGGCCGGGGCGAAGGTCATCAATGACGTCAGCGGCGGCCGGGCCGATTCCGGCATGGTCAAGGTCGCAGCGGAAACCGGTGTCCCCTTTGTGGTGATGCACTGGCGCGGTCAGTCGACGGAGATGGACGCGCTCGCCCGCTACGACGAGGTCGTCACCGAGGTCGTGGGCGAAGTCGAGGCGCAGCTGGAGGCGGTCGTCGCCGGTGGCGTCGACCCGGGCCAGGTGATCGTCGATCCGGGGCTCGGTTTCGCCAAGACCAGGGAGGACGACTGGGCCCTGCTCGCCCGCCTCGACGCCTGGGCGCGTCTCGGGCGGCCGCTGCTCGTCGCGGCCTCGCGCAAGCGCTTCCTCGGCACGCTGCTGGCCGACGCCCGCACGGGCGAACTGCGGCCCGCCCGCGCGCGGGACGCCGCGACCGCCGCGATCTCCGCGCTCGCCGCGGCCGGCGGGGCCTGGGCGGTCCGGGTGCACGAGGTGACCGCCAGCGCGGACGCGGTCCGCGTCGAGGCGGCGCTGCGGGCCGCCCGGTGACCGGGGTGCCCAAGGGGAGCGAGGCCGAGGTCGCCGCGGTCACCGAGGCCAACCTCGCGCTCTACGCCGCGCTGGAGACCGGTGACCTGGACGCGCTGACCGACGTCTGGGTCTCCGGCGCCGAGGCGGACGACGTGCACGGCGCGGTCTGCGTCCATCCGGGCTGGCCGGTGCTGCGCGGGCGCGCCTCCGTGCTGCGCTCGTACGCGCTGATCATGGCGCACACCGAGTACATCCAGTTCTTCCTGACCGACGTCGAGGTCGAGGTGCTGGGCGATGTGGCACTGGTCACCTGCACCGAGAACATCCTCTCCGGCGGCGAGGCCGAGGAGGAGGGTGAGCTCGGCCCGCTGGTCGGCGGCCGCGTGGTCGCGACGAACCTGTTCCGGCGCACGGAGGAGGGCTGGCGGCTCTGGTCCCACCACGGTTCACCCGTGCTGACCGGTGGCGACGACGAGGACTGAGCGGGGATTGATCCTTTCGGGCGGCACCTGGGAATCAAATGGGGGCCGAACAGGATTGTCGGTATTGCAAGGTAGCTTGGTGCCCGTAGGCAACGAAGCCTGCTAGCTCCCGCGTGTGTCGTCGGTGAGCCGGACCACAGGGAGTCTTCTCATGCTCGACCGCATCACGGTCAGGGGCCTGCGCGCTCGCGGCCACCACGGCGTCTTCCCGCGCGAGCGGGAGCTCGGACAGACCTTCGTCGTGGATGTCGTGCTCGGCGTCGACACCCGTCCGGCCGCCTCCGGGGACGACCTCGCCGCCACGGCGCACTACGGCGTCATCGCCGAGGAGGTCGTCGCGGTCGTCACCGGCGATCCGGTCGACCTGATCGAGACCCTCGCCCAGCGCATCGCCGACCAGTGCCTCAGCCACGCCGCCGTACAGGAGGTCGAGGTCACCGTCCACAAGCCGGACGCGCCGATCACCGTCCCGTTCGACGACGTCACCATCACCATCGTTCGGAGTCGCGGATGAGCCCGATGAACGCCATGAGTACCGATCCCACCGCCACGCCGGTCCCCGCCGAGGTCAAGGCCACGGTCGACTCGGCGGACACCACACTGCACAACCCGCGCCGTGCGGTCATCGCCCTCGGCAGCAACCTCGGCAACCGCCTGGAGACGCTGCAGGGCGCCGTCGACGCGCTGGAGGACACCCCCGGCGTCCGGGTCAAGGTCGTCTCCGCGGTCTTCGAGACCGACGGCGTCGGCGGCCCCGAGGGCCAGCCCGCCTATCTGAACGCCGTGCTGCTGCTGAAGACCACGCTGCCCCCGCAGTCGCTGCTGGAGCGTGCCAACGCGATCGAGGACGCCTTCGGCCGCGTCCGCACGGTCCGCTGGGGCTCGCGCACGCTGGACGTCGACATCGTCGCCTACGAGGGCGTCGAGCAGGACGTCCCCGAGCTGACCCTGCCGCACCCGCGCGCGCACGAGCGCGGCTTCGTGCTGGCCCCCTGGCTGGACGCCGACCCCGAGGCGAGCCTGCCCGGTCACGGTCCGGTCGCCGCGTTGCTGGCCGCCGTCGGCGTCGAGGGCGTCCGCAGGCGCGAGGACGTCGAGCTGCACCTGCCTCGCTGACGTCCCATCACCGCGCCTGCCAGGTACGGTGGAGCGGATTCTTGCTTGGAGGGACATCTGTGAAGCCGCTTCGCCCGCTCGTGCTGGCCGTGATCACGCTGATCGCCGGGGTGCTGTCCTGGGCGGGGGCGCGGCTGTGGAACTCCGTCGGCTCGCTGCCCGGCGTTCCGGCGGCGGCGCCGATCGTCCTGGCGGTGATCGCGGTGATCCTGGCCGCGTCGGCGATCTCCCTGCGGGCGCGGCTGCGCGCCCAGCGCGACCGGGTCCCCGACGCGAAGGGCGTCGACCCGCTGTCCGCCGCGCGGGCCGTGGTGCTGGGCCAGGCGAGCGCGCTCGTGGCGGCGCTGGTGACGGGCGTCTACGGCGGCATGGGCGTCTTCCTGATCAGCCTTTGGGACGCGGCCCCGGCCCGGAAGGGGCAGGCGCTCACGGCGCTGTTCGCGGTGCTCGCGGGGATCGCGGTGATGGCGGCGGCGCTGTGGCTGCAGCAGGTCTGCAAGCTGCCGGAGGACCCTGACGACCCGTCGGCGTCCGACCGCGTGCGGTGATCGTCGCCGTCTGTCAAGAGCGTCTTTGGGACCTCGCCTGACATAAGTCGGACGATCACGCTAGATTTCTGGCCATGTCTCGTGGTCGCCACCGTCAAGCCTCGCCGCTGCGCAGGGCGCTTCCTTCGCTCGCCTGTATGGTCCTCGCGCTCGCCGGGCTCGTGGCGGCGATGCTGACCAGTAGTCTCGGCGTGCTGCGGGTGCTGGTGATCTCCGTCTCCGTGGGCGCCTGCGCGGCGGCGTTCCTGCTGCGCCAGCGCGAGCAGGCGGCGGAGCAGGAGCTGGCCGCCGAGCAGTCCATGCGCGGCCGTGACGAGGCGCGCTTCGAGGAGCGGGTCGCCGAGCTGGAGTACCAGGCGGAGGCCGCGGAGGAGCAGGTCAAGCGCCTGGAGCGGCGGGTACTCGCCCAGCGCAGCCAGCTGGCGCACGCGGAGGCGACCCACGGCCAGCTGCTGCGCGAGCGGGCCCGCCTCGCGGCGGAGCAGGCGCTGCGCGAGGCGGAGGCCGTCCAGGCCCGCGAAGCGGCGAAGCGCGGCTCCCGCCCCACCACCACCGCCTACCTCAAGGCCGCGTCGGCGCTCCGCACCCTCGAACGCCGCGCGGAATCCAGCCACACCCTCTCCCTCCGCCAGCCCACCCGCGCCGAGCTGACGCCCGCCCGCGCGGACGGCGAACTCGCCGCGGAATCGGCCCCGGCCGCGCCGTCCGCGGCGGTCCAGAACCTCCACAGCGACGCCAAGCCGCCTGCGGCGCCTGTCGCGGACAGCGACCCGGCCCCGACGACCGGTCAGCCCGTCGGCGGTGCTGCGGGATCCGGCGCGGCTGCGCCTGCGGCGGCGGGTCAGGCCTTCGGATCCGGGGGAGCGGTCGTGGGCGGCCCGGCCGCGCCTGCGGCGGACCGGCCGGGCCAGGTTTCCGGTGCGGCAGTGCAGGCGCCTGCGGCGCAGGGTGTTGCCGGCGGCATCGCCGCGACGGCGGGTCAGGCCGGTGGCGGTGCTGCGGGATCGGGCGTTGCGGTGGCCCGGTCCGGCCAGACCATGGGTGAGGCGGCGCAGGGGGCCGGCGGGTACTTCGACACGGCGGCGGGTCAGAACGTCGGCGGTGCTGCGGGATCCGGCGCGGCTGCGCCGGCTGTGGCGGGCGAGGCGGCGGAGAGCGTCGGCGGGGCCAGTGCGAGCGGGGCGGTGGATCGGCGGGCTGCTGCAGGTTCCGGCGTTGAGGGTCGTGACGGCCGGACGCGCGGTCGCGACAGCCGGCCCTCCGGGGGCACCGCCGGGCACGGCCACGCCGCGCCGGGGGCCGGTGGGCGACAGGGTGGGGCGCAGCGGGGTCTGGTCGCGCCGTACATGGCAGGGCAGGCAGTCGCCGCAGGCGTCCAGCCGTCCGCGGCGACCGCGCCCGCGTGGGCGCGGGCCGCGCTGCCGCCGATGCGGCCTGCGGCCGCCGTGCCGCCGACCGCGCTGCCGCGGCAGGGGCGGGCGACGGGGACGTTCAACTTCTTCGCGCGGCAGGAGAGCGCGATCGGCTCCAAGCTCGGCAACGACCCGGCTGATGTCATCGGCGACGAGGCCGCCGCCGCGCAGGCCCGTTACGTCGCCGCGCCGGAGGCGCCTTCCGTGCTGCCGACCAACGCTCACGAGCGCACCGAGCACGCCATCGTCGACCTCACCGCCGAGGACGAGACCGAGCCGATCGACGTCCGGGCCATCCGCGCCGTGTGACGCCTACGCGGGACCGCGGGACGGCTACTTGTCGACGTCGCCGACGACGAAGAACATCGAGCCCAGGATCGCGACCATGTCCGAGACCAGCGTCCCGGGCAGGATCTCGCTCAGCACCTGCAGGTTGTTGAACGACGCCGAGCGCAGCTTCAGCCGCCACGGTGTCTTGTCGCCGCGCGAGACCAGGTAGTAGCCGTTGATCCCGAGCGGGTTCTCGGTCCACGCGTAGGTCGCGCCCTCGGGTGCCTTCAGCACCTTCGGCAGGCGCTGGTTGATCGGCCCCGGCGGCAGCTCGGCGATCCGGTCCAGGCAGGCGTCCGCCAGGTCCAGGCTGTTGTGGAGCTGCTCCAGCAGGCACTCGAAGCGGGCCAGGCAGTCGCCGCTCTGCCGCACCGGCACCCGCAGCACGTCCGCCAGCTCGCCGTAGGCGAGGTACGGCTCGTCACGACGCAGGTCGAAGTCCACGCCCGAGGCGCGCGCGATCGGCCCGCTCACGCCGTAGGAGTGCACCAGCTCGGGCGACAGCACGCCGACTCCGCGCGTCCGGGCCCGGAAGATCTCATTGCCCATCACCAGCCGGTCGAAGACCTCGCACTTCTTCCGCACCGCCGCGACCACGCCGCGGACCCGCCCGTACCAGCCGGCCGGCAGGTCCTCCTTCAGGCCGCCGACGCGGTTGAACATGAAGTGCATCCGCCCGCCGGAGGCCTCCTCCAGCACGGCCTGCAACCGCTCCCGCTCCTCGAACGCGTGGAAGATCGGCGTGATGCCGCCCAGCTCCAGCGGGTAGGAGCCGAGGAACATGAGGTGGTTGAGCACCCGGTTCAGCTCGGCCAGCATCGTCCGGGTCCAGGTCGCCCGCGCCGGGACCTCCATGCCGAGCATCCGCTCGACCGAGAGCACGACGCCCAGCTCGTTGGCGAAGGCGGAGAGCCAGTCGTGGCGGTTGGCCAGCATGATGATCTGCCGGTAGTCGCGGGCCTCGAAGAGCTTCTCCGCGCCGCGGTGCATGTAGCCGATGACCGGCTCCGCCTCGGTGATCAGCTCGCCGTCCAGCCGCAGCCGCAGCCGCAGCACGCCGTGCGTGCTCGGGTGCTGCGGGCCGATGTTCAGCACCATGTCGCTGGTGCCCAGCTCCGTGGCCCCTGCGCCGATGCCGACCGTCGTCTCCCTCATGGGGAGAGAGTCTGCCATCCCGCCGGGAGTCCCATGTCCACAGCCTGTGCGCCCCACAGGAACGAACCCAGCCCGCCGAGGGCGGTCAGTTCCGCCGCCTCCCCGGCGGCGGCCAGTGCCCGGACATAGCCGACGGGGTCGCTCGACGCGAGGGCGAGCGGCGGGCGCTCCCCGGAGACCCCCAGCGCGCGCAGCGCCTCGCGCTGCGTCGTCCACAGGCTGTGGGTGACGCGGGGATTCGTTGTGGCCGCGGCGTCGAGGCAGGCGTCGAGGGCGACGTGCGCGGTCAGGTCGCAGGAGCCGTCCGGCACGGGCGCGACCTGCTGCCCGGCCCGATAGCCGGTGAGCGTCCCGTAGGGGGGACGGGTCGCGCGGGTGTGGGCGTAGTCGACGGCGACGGCGAGGCCGCGCCCGAGGGTGGACACCGCCTCCGCCCAGGCCCGGTCCCTGGGCAGACCGAGCTCGGCCCGCTCCGGAAGGGGCTTGAACTGGGTCTCCAGCCACCGGCCGTCCTCGTCCGAGAGGACGCCGCCCAGCTGCTCGTCCCCGGTCAGCGGATCGACCAGCACGTACCGGGCCACACCCTCCTCGTCCAGCCCCATGACCTCGCACGGCACGTTGTCCAGCCACTCGTTGGCGAAGAGCAGTCCCGCGTCGATCGGCGCGATCCGGTCCGTCCACTCGACCCAGCCGGGCAGGGACTCAGGACGCTCGGCCCGCTCCACGGCCCGCAGCGTCAGCCGGTTGGCCAGCCCGGGGTCCTGCCGCCGCGCCTGCGCGCCCAGCGCGACCAGCAGTTCTCCGCGCCCCGCGCCCACGTCGCAGACGACGAGCTCGTCCGGACGGCCCAGCCCCTCGTCCACCCACTGGACCAGCCGCAGCACCGCCCCCGCGAACAGCGGGGAGGCGTGCACGGAGGTGCGGAAGTGCCCGGCCGGCCCCGCGCCCGCGCGCACGAAGAAGCCGTCCGGCCCGTAGAGGGCCCGCTCCATCGCCTGACGCCATCGCAGATAGCCCATGCCCCTACCCTCCCAGCGGGTGCCGTTGGCAACCAACTCCGACTTGCGGAGGAGACCGGAGTCCCCCCGGCGATGGACGGTCGGACCCTCCGGCCCTGCCTAATCTGGAAGCGTGCAACTCCTCTACAGCTGGTTCCGCCGCCACCCCACGGTGTCCGACACCGCGTGGGCGCTGCTGCTGCTCCTGCTGTCGGTGCCGCAGATGGTCGCGGATCGCAGCGTCGGCCAACTGTTGCTCTCGGTCGGGCTCTGCGGCCTGCTCTGCGTGCGCCGGATCTACCCGGACGCGGTGCTCTGGGCGGGAGCGGCGATCGCCTTCGTCCAGCTCGCGTACGCCCACAACATCTACGCCGCCGACATGGCGCTGTTGGTGCTCGGCTACGGCGCGGCCGCGTTCGGCAAGCCGTGGACCTCCCGGGCCGCGCTGATGCTCGGCTTCGCGGCCGGGCCGCTCGCGGTCATCTCGTTCAACCACAACGTGATGTCCCGCCCGTCGATCATCGCGTACGCGGTGCTCGCCTCGACCCCGTTCGTGCTGAGCTGGGTGCTCGGCCGCTTCACCAGCATCCGCCGGGCCTACTACCTGGAGCTCGAGGACCGCGCCGCGCGGCTGGAGCGCGAACGCGACGCGCAGGCCAAGGTCGCCGTCGCGGCGGAGCGCGCGCGGATCGCGCGTGAGCTGCACGACGTGGTGGCGCACAACGTCTCGGTGATGATCGTCCAGGCCGACGGCGCCTCCTACGTGATGGACTCCTCGCCCGAGCAGGCCAAGGAGGCGCTCGCCACGATCGCCGGCACCGGCCGCCAGGCGCTGACCGAGATGCGCCGCCTGCTGGGCCTGCTGCGCAGCGCGGACACGGCGGGCGAGTACGTCCCGCAGCCGGGCGTCGAGCAGCTGCCGGACCTGCTGGAGCAGGTCCGCAGCGCGGGCCTGCCGGTCGAGTTCCAGGTCGAGGGCGAGCCCAGGCCGCTGCCGCGCGGCGTGGAGCTGACGGCGTATCGCATCGTCCAGGAGGCGCTGACCAACGCCCGCAAGCACGGTGGCCCGCAGGCCAGCGCGACGGTGCGGATCAGCTTCGAGGACGGCGACCTCGCCATGGTCATCGAGGACGACGGCCGCGGCGCGAGCGCGGCGCTGGCCCGCGAAGGCGGCGAGGACGGCTTCGGCCACGGCCTGATCGGCATGCGTGAGCGCGTCGGTATGGTCGGTGGCAGCCTGGACGCGGGCCCGAGGGTCGGCGGCGGCTTCCGGATCAAGGCCGTGCTTCCGCTGGGTGCTTCCCGTAACTGAAAGGCAGTGTGTCCTTCGTGACCGTCCGAATCATGCTCGTCGACGACCAGGAGCTGCTGCGCACCGGCTTCCGCATGGTGCTGCAGTCGCAGAGCGACATCGAGATCGTCGCGGAGGCGGGCGACGGCGCCCAGGCGCTGGAGATCCTGGCGGACACCGAGGTCGACGTGGTCCTGATGGACGTCCGGATGCCGCGGCTCGACGGCGTCGAGGCGACGCGCCGCATCTGTGACCCGGCGACGCGGCTGGCGGCGGTGCCGAGGGTGCTGATCCTGACCACCTTCGACCTGGACGAGTACGCGTTCTCGGCGCTGAAGGCGGGCGCGAGCGGCTTCCTGCTGAAGGACGTCCCGCCGGTCGAACTGGTCGCGGCGATCCGCGCGGTCAGCAGCGGCGAGGCGGTGGTCGCGCCGACGACGACGCGACGCATGATCGACCGCTTTACGGCTGTACTGCCGGCCGCGGTGGCAGCGAAGCTGCCCCCGGAGCTGGAGCGGCTGACGGAACGGGAGCGCGAGGTCCTGCTGCTGGTGGCCCAGGGGCTCTCCAACGGCGAGATCGCGGAGGGCCTCGGTCTCTCGGAGGCGACGGTGAAGACCCACGTCGGCAGGATCCTGACCAAGCTGGATCTCCGGGATCGAGTTCAGGCGGTCGTGCTGGCCTACGAGACGGGCATCGTTCAGGCACGCGGGTAAGTCCCCGCCGGGGGCGCGGGCGCGACAGGTCACAGCGGAGGGCCAGTTGCACCTCCAGGGGCGCGGGGAACTGCGCGACAAGCCACTGACGTGCCGATGGTCCTCAACGCGCAGGGCCATCCGCATAGGGTGGTTGCTCGCGCAGTTCCCCGCGCCCCTGATCGTTCATCCGAGCTGCAGAAGGAACTCCGTCAAAGCCTTGGCGATGTCCTCCGGGGACCACTCCAGTGCCGGGCCTGCCACCGTGATCTCCGTCAGCGCGTGGCCCGGGACGGCGGAATCCCGCCAGCCGCCGAACAGCACGCGCTTCGACTCCTCCGCCTGACGGAGCGTCGCCTCGTTCAGTTCGTCCGCCGTGAAGGGGAGCCAGAACTGGAACTGGTGGGTCATCGGCACCGAAGGATGGATTCGGGAGCCAGGGGCGGCGGCGAGAGCGAGAGCCACCGTCTTCGCGTGCGCGACGTACTCGTCCAGCCGCGGCAACTCCCGGTCCAGCCCGACCAGGGCGGAGAGCGCGGCAGGCCACTGCTGGAACAGCTGGCCGCCGTAGCGGTGCCGCCAGGCCTTCGCTTGGGCGATGAAGTCCGCGGGGCCGGCCAGCGCCGCGCCGCTGACGCCGCCGAGGGTCTTGTAGAAGGAGACGTAGACCGAGTCCGCCAGCTCCGCGACCTCCCGCAGCGGGACGCCGAAGTGCGCCGTCGTCTCCCACAGCCGCGCGCCGTCGAAGTGCACCACCGCGTCGCGGTCGCGCGCCGCCTGGACCGTCGCCTGCAGCTCCGCCCACTCCGGCAGGACGAAGCCCGCGTCGCGCAGCGGCAGCTCCAGCATCAGCGTGCCGAACGGCTCGTCGCAGTCGGCGACCTCGGTCGCCGTCGGCAGGCGGGGCGCGTTCGTCGGCCAGACGCTGCGCAGGCCGCTGAGCTGGGCGTAGGCGTGGCGCTCGTGGACCTCGGGGTGGGCCAGCGGGTGCATCGCGACCAGCGGGTTGCCCGTCCGTTCGGCCCAGCAGCGCAGGGCGACCTGCTGCGCCATCGTCCCGGTCGGGAAGTACGCCGCCGCGTCCGTGCCGAGGAGATCGGCGACGCGGTCCTCCAGCGCGGCGACGATGCCGTCACCGTAGACGTCGGAGCGTCCGTCCAGGTCGAACGCGGCGCGGCCCGCGTCGCCGGCCAGGTCGGCCAGGCGTTCGGCCAGGCTCTGCGGGCGCACGCCCGACAGCTGTCGTTCGCAGCCGCGCACTGCGGTGAAACGGCGCTCGGCGGGGTCGGTGGCCGGGTCTGCGAGGGAGCTTTCGTCTACGTCTGCCATGCGGTCACCCTCTCAGACGACCCCGCGTCCTCGCGCGGACGGAGCTCCCGTCGCCCCCGCTGATGACGTACGATCCGCAGCGCCCGTCAGTCGACTCCGGAGGAACCGTGTCCCAAGCGCTCGCCAAGTTGGTGTTGTCCCCCTTGGCGCGGATGATCTACCGGCCGGTCGTTGTGGGACGCGAGAACGTCCCCAAGCGCGGCGCCGTCATCATCGCCAGCAACCACCTCGCCGCCATCGACAGCGCGGTCATCCCGTTGCTCGCGCCGCGTCCGGTGTCGTTTCTGGCCAAGGCGGAGTACTTCACCGGCACGGGGTTCAAGGGCTGGTTCACCAAGGTCTTCTTCTCCGCGATGGACTCCATCCCGGTCGAGCGCGGCACCCACCGTTCGGCGCAGGCCTCGCTCGACGCGGGGCTCGCTGTACTCCAGGAGGGTGGTGCCTTCGGGATCTATCCGGAGGGCACCCGCTCGCGCGACGGGCGGCTCTACCGGGGGCGCACCGGCGTGGCCTGGCTGGCGCTGGCGTCTGGCGCGCCCGTGGTGCCGGTGGCGCTGACCGGGACCGAGCGGATCCAGCCGGTGGGCAAGCTGTTGCCGCGCATCCGCCGGGTGACCATCCGGTTCGGCGAGCCGCTCGACTTCTCCGACCGGATCGGGGTCACGCCCGTCGGTCCGGTCCGTCGCGCGGTGACCGACGAGATCATGGACGCCATCCACGCGCTCTCGGCCCAGCCCCGCGCCGACGTCTACAACGAGCCGCCGAAGGCGGCGTAGGGCGCGCAACGTAGCGCACGCCACAGCGTCACCCCGCCGTCCCGCCGTAAACTGACTCGGAACGTCTGGTACCCCCCTCCGGGACTGGAACGGAAAGAGCACCGCTGTGAGGCGTGAGCAATGAGCACTGACGACTTCGGGCTGCCTGTCTTCGGCGACCCCGATCCGGCCGCGCCGGACAACCGGCCCGCGCGGCTCGCCGTCGGCGTCATCGGCACCGGGCGGGTCGGTCCCGCGCTGGGGGCGGCGCTGCAGTACGCCGGGCACAAGGTGGTCGCGGCCTCCGGTGTCTCCCTCGCGTCGCAGCGGCGCGCGAACGCACTGCTGCCGGGGGTACGGCTGGTCACCCCGCCGCAGGTGATGGCCGCCGCCGACCTCGTGCTGCTGACCGTCCCCGACGACGCGCTCGCCGACCTCGTCGCGGGGCTTGCCGCAACCGGTGCGGTCCGGCCGGGGCAATTGCTCGCACACACCTCCGGCGCCCAGGGCATCGCGGTGCTCGAACCCGCCACCCGGGCCGGGGCACTGCCGCTGGCCCTGCACCCGGCGATGACCTTCACCGGGACCAGCGTCGACGTCGCCAGGCTGGCCGGCTGCCCGTTCGGCGTGACCGCGCCGGAGGAGCTGCGGCCGGTGGCCGAGGCGCTGGTCGTGGAGATGGGCGGCGAGCCCGAGTGGATCCCCGAGGCGGCCCGCCCGCTCTACCACACGGCCCTGGCGCACGGCTCGAACCACCTGGTCACGCTCGTCGCGCAGTCGATGGAGCTGCTGGCGCTGGCCGGCGTCGCCGAGCCGGGCCGGATGCTCGGCCCGCTGCTGGGCGCGGCGCTCGACAACACGCTGCGCGCCGGGGACGCCGCCCTGACCGGCCCGGTCGCGCGCGGCGACGCCGGCACCGTGCGGACACACATCGGCGAATTGCACCGCACAACCCCGCAATTGCTGGACACCTACCGGGCCATGGCCCGCGCCACCGCCGACCGCGCGCTGGCCAACGGGATGCTCAAGCCCGAGGCCGCCGAGGCCCTGCTGGACGCCCTCGCGGAGGAGAACCGATGACCTTCCTGGTGAACACCGCCCGCGAGCTCGCGGTCTCCCGCCGCGGGGCGCGCCGCGCGGTGGTGATGACCATGGGCGCTCTGCACGAGGGCCACGCCACGCTGATCCGCGCCGCCCGCGAGCGCGCGGGACGGGACGGGACGGTCGTCGTCACCATCTTCGTGAACCCGCTGCAGTTCGGCGAGGCCGCGGATCTGGATCGCTATCCGCGCACGCTGGAGGCCGACCTGGTGCTCGCCGGGGACTCCGGCGCGGACCTGGTCTTCGCGCCCTCCGTCGCGGAGGTCTACCCCGGCGGTGAGCCGCAGGTCCGGCTCAGCGCCGGGCCGATGGGCGCGGGCTACGAGGGCGTATCGCGGCCGGGACACTTCGACGGGATGCTCACCGTTGTCGCCAAGCTGCTCCATCTCACCGCCCCCGACCTGGCCTTCTTCGGCGAGAAGGACGGGCAGCAGCTGGCCCTGATCCGGCGCATGGTGGCCGACCTCAACTTCCCGGTGGAGATCGTGGGCGTGCCGACCGTCCGCGAGGCGGACGGACTGGCCCTGTCCAGCCGCAACCGCTTCCTCTCCGCCGAGGAGCGGAAGCGCGCGCTCGCGCTCTCCCGCGCGCTCTTCGCCGGGCGCGACGCCCGCGCGGCGGGTGCCGATCCGTCGGCGGTGCGGAAGACGGCGTCGTCAGTACTTGAAGAGGCGGGGAGCGGTATCGCCCTCGACTACCTCGGGCTGATCGACCCGTCCGACTTCACCGAGATCGACAGGGACGACTTCACCGGCGAGGCCGTGCTGGCCGTCGCCGCCAAGGTGGGGTCGACCCGGCTCATCGACAACGTCCGCATCCGGTTCTGACGCCCGTCCGAACCCCCGGCATGTACTTCCACAGGAGACGTGACCACTCATGATCCGCACGATGCTCAAGTCCAAGATCCACCGGGCCACCGTCACCCAGGCCGACCTGCACTACGTCGGCTCGGTCACCGTGGACGAGGACCTGCTCGACGCCGCCGACATCCTGCCCGGTGAGCTGGTCCACATCGTCGACATCGACAACGGCGCCCGTCTGGAGACCTACACGATCGCCGGCGCGCGCGGCACCGGCGTGATCGGCATCAACGGCGCGGCGGCCCGCCTGGTCCACCCCGGCGACCTGGTCATCCTCATCGCCTACGGGCAGATGGAGGACGCCGAGGCGCGCGCGTACACGCCGCGTATCGTCTTCGTTGACCGCGAGAACCGGATCACCCACACCGGCGCGGACGCCGCCGCTGCCCCAGAGGGCAGCGGTCTGACGCGGGGCGACGCGATCGGGACGGTCGCGGCGCAGCCCGCCTACGCAGTACGGAGTCAGTCATGACCGTCATGGCCAAGCCACCGGTATCGGTGCGCAGGCTCGCCGCCCCGGCCCCCGGCTGGACGAGGACCACGGACGTGGTCGTCGTCGGCTCCGGCGTGGCCGGGCTGACCACGGCGCTGCGCGTGCGCGCCGCCGGGTTGCGGGTGCTGGTCGTCACGAAGGCGATGCTGGACGACGGCTCGACCCGCTGGGCGCAGGGCGGCATCGCCGCGGCGCTGGGGGACGGCGACACCCCCGAGCAGCACCTCGAGGACACCCTCGTCGCCGGCGCGGGCCTCTGCGACGAGGAAGCGGTCCGGACGCTGGTGACCGAGGGTCCGGACGCGGTGCGCCGCCTGATGGCCACGGGCGCGGACTTCGACCGCGACGGCGACGGCGAGATCATGCTCACCCGCGAAGGCGGCCACCACCGCCGCCGCATCGCCCACGCCGGCGGCGATGCGACGGGCGCGGAGATATCCCGCGCGCTGGTCTCGGCGGTGCGGGACGTGCGGGACGACGAGGGCGTGGAGCTGATCGAGCACGCGCTGGTGCTGGACCTGCTGACGGATGCCGAGGGCCGCACGGCGGGGCTGACGCTCCACGTGATGGGCGAGGGCCAGCGCGACGGCGTCGGCGCGGTCCACGCGCGCGCGGTCGTGCTGGCGACGGGCGGCCTGGGCCAGGTCTTCTCCGCGACGACCAACCCAGCGGTCTCGACGGGCGACGGCGTCGCGCTGGCGCTGCGGGCGGGTGCGGAGGTCGCGGACCTGGAGTTCGTGCAGTTCCACCCGACGGTGCTGTGGCTCGGCCCGGAGGCGGAGGGCCAGCAGCCGCTGATCTCCGAGGCGGTCCGCGGCGAGGGCGCGTACCTGGTGGACGCGGACGGCGTGCGCTTCATGGTCGGCCAGCACGAGCTCGGCGAGCTCGCGCCGCGCGACATCGTCGCCAAGGGCATCATGCGGCGGATGCACGAGACCGGCGCGGAGCACATGTTCCTCGACGGCCGGCACTTCGGCGCGGAGATGTGGGAGGAGCGCTTCCCGACGATCCTCGCCTCCTGCCGCTCGCACGGGATCGACCCGGTCACGGAACTGATCCCGGTGGCCCCGGCCGCGCACTACGCCTCGGGCGGCGTGCGGACCGACCTGCGCGGGCACACCTCCGTCTCGGGTCTGTACGCGTGCGGCGAGGTCGCCTGCACGGGCGTCCACGGCGCGAACCGACTGGCGTCGAACTCGCTGCTGGAGGGCCTGGTCTTCGCGGAGCGGATCGCCGCGGACATCATCGAGCGGGACCGGCTGGGCAAGCTGGCACCGCGTCACGAGGACGCCACCCGCCCGGTGGAGATCGTGCCGCTGCTGGCCGCCGAGGCGCGGGCGGAGATCCAGCGGGTGATGACGCGGGGTGTCGGCGTGCTGCGGAACGCAGACAGCATGGCCGAAGCGACGGAGGGCCTGGCGGCCCTCTCGGGGCCGAACCCGGAGAAGACGGAACCCCCGCAGGTGGAGACCTGGGAGGCGACCAACCTGCACTTGGTCTCTTCGGCGCTGGCCGCTGCCGCGTTGCTCCGCGAGGAGACGCGCGGATGCCACTGGCGCGAGGACTTCCCCGACCGGGACGACGAGAAGTGGCAGCGGCACTTGGTCACGACCTTGACGGATGGCCATCTGCAGGTGAGCAACCCGTGACCACCCAGGGCGCGGGGAACTGCGCGAGCAACCACCGAGTGCGGATGGCCCTGCTCGTTCGGCGCGCTACGTCCCAGGGTGGCTTGTCGCGCAGTTCCCCGCGCCCCTAGTGGTGCAACCTGGCCTCCGTCGTGACCGGTCGCGCCCCCGCGGCGTAGCCGCAAATCGGTAGAGCCCCGCGCCCCTCGTAGTGCAACTTCCCCTCTCAGTAAAAGGAACCGTCCGTGCATACCCACGAAGAACTCGAAATCGTCGACGGCTGCGGCGACGGCTGCGCCTGCGGTGAGGGAGAGTACGAAACCGGCCTTGACCCCGAGCTCGCCGCGCTGCTGGAAAGCGCCGGGCTGGACCCCGTCGAGGTCGAGGACATCGCCACGCTCGCGCTCGCCGAGGACCTCGCCGGGGGAGAGGACGTCACGTCCGTCGCCACCGTGCCGGCCGACGCCGTCGCGACCGCCGACTTCGTCGCGCGCGAGGCCGGGGTCGTCGCGGGCCTCCGGGTCGCGGAGGCGGTGATCTCGCTCGTCGCGGAGGAGGAGTTCTCCGTCGAGCGTCACGTCGAGGACGGCGCGTCCGTCGCCGCGGGCACGGTCCTGCTCAGCGTGACCACGCGGACCCGCGACCTGCTCACCGCCGAGCGCTCCGCGCTCAACCTGCTCTGCCACCTGTCCGGCATCGCCACCGCCACCCGCGCCTGGGCCGACGCCCTGGGCGGCACCGGCGCCGTCGTGCGGGACACCCGGAAGACCACCCCCGGCCTGCGAGCGCTGGAGAAGTACGCCGTCCGCTGCGGCGGCGGCGCCAACCACCGGATGGCGCTGTCCGACGCCGCGCTCGTCAAGGACAACCACGTCGTCGCCGCCGGCGGCGTCGCCGAGGCGTTCAAGGCCGTGCGCGCCGCCTACCCCGACCTCGCGGTCGAGGTCGAGGTCGACACCCTCGCCCAGATCCCGCCCGTCCTGGAGGCCGGCGCGGACCTGATCCTGCTCGACAACTTCACCGTGGCCGAGCTGCGCGAGGCCGTCGCCCTGGTCGCGGGTCGGGCCAAGCTGGAGTCCTCCGGCGGGCTGACCCTGGCGAACGCCCGCGCCGTCGCCGAGACCGGCGTCGACTACCTCGCGGTGGGCGCGCTGACGCACTCCTCGCCCATCCTTGACATCGGTCTCGACCTGCGCGGATAGTCCTCCCGCCTGTCCCTCTCACCCACCACGAACGGCGCGCGCCCATGCTGCTCACGATCGACGTCGGCAACACCCACACCGTGCTCGGTCTCTTCGACGGTGAAGAGATCGTCGAGCACTGGCGGGTCTCCACCGATCCGCGCCGCACCGCGGACGAGTTGGCCGTGTTGATCCAGGGGCTCATGGGCGCCCACCCGATGCTGCGGACCGGGTCCGTCGACGGCCTGGCGATCTGCTGCACGGTCCCGACCGTCCTGCACGAGCTGCGCGAGGTGACGCGGCGTTACTACGGCGACGTCCCGGCCGTGCTGGTCGAGCCGGGCGTCAAGACCGGCGTGCACGTGCTGACCGACAACCCGAAGGAGGTCGGCACCGACCGGATCGTCAACACGCTGGCGGCCAAGCACCTGTACGGCGGCCCCTGCATCATCGTCGACTTCGGTACCGCGACCAGCTTCGACGCCGTCAACGAGCGCGGCGACTTCGTCGGCGGTGCGATCGCGCCGGGCATCGAGATCTCGGTCGAGGCGCTCGGCGTGCGTGGCGCGATGCTGCGGAAGATCGAGGTCACCCGGCCGCGCAGCGTCATCGGCAAGAACACCGTCGAGGCGATGCAGTCGGGCGTGCTCTTCGGCTTCGCCGGGCAGGTGGACGGGATAGTGAACCGGATGGCCGCGGAGCTGTCCGAGAACCCGGACGAGGTCCAGGTCATCGCGACCGGCGGGCTCGCCCCGCTGGTGCTCGGCGAGGCGACCAGCATCGACGTGCACGAGCCCTGGCTGACCCTGATCGGTCTCCGGCTCGTCTACGAGCGGAACACCGCGGCCGCCACCAGCCAGCAGTAAGTACGCCGCCGAACGGCTGGCTTTATTCGGACGACCCGCCGAAATGCTCGTGGTTCATCCGATTTTCCCTTTTCGCTACGTACAGTCGTCCCATGCCTACGCCTCACGGGTCGCGCGGCGGCATGGCCTTCAGCGCGGATGAGCTGCGGGTCCTCCGGCGGGCCCTCGCCCACGTCCTCAATCCACCGATCGGCGCCGACGCCAGACCGGACGGGTCCGCCCGTGCCGCCTGGGTGGAGGACGTCCAGGACGTCCTCCGGCTGTCCGAGGCGATCGACGAGGCGGTGCACGAGGGGGGTCGGATGCGTGCGTTCGCGCTCGCCGAGCTGGTCCGTTACCGCGCCGCCCTGCCGGGAAGCGCCTCGGGTTACCTGGAACGGCTGGAGGAGGCCGTCGCCGACGGTTACCTGCCGGACTCCGACGACCTCACCGCGCTGCGCGCGGTCAGCGCGCTGCCCTGCGCGCAGGCCGAACGCGCCCGCCGGACGCTGCTGCGACAGCGCTGCGCGGAGCTCGCGGAGGCGAGCGTGCGGCGTCGGCTCGACGGGTCGCCCGTCTTCGCCCTGGCCGCGCCGCGCGCGGCGCCCGAGCTGCCGGTGGCGGCCGGGCAGGTGGCGGAGCGTCAGGTGATCGCGCGTCAGTCGGAGCAGTCGAAGTCGCAGCCGCAGGGGCAGCCGCAGCCTGTGTCAGCGAGTGAGGCGCCGGTGGGTCAGGCGCTGGAGATCCCGCGGCCGCCGCGGATCGCGAGCGTGTCGATCGGGGGGAAGGTGGCGGACTTCGCGCGTGCGAACCGCCCGACCAGGCTGCGCGACAAGACCCGCGCAGAGTCGTATCCCCTGCCCGCCCGTCGAGGAGGAACGATCGCCATGAGCAAGAGCACCGAGCACACCGCCCCGGCGTCCCAACCGCACGGCCAGCCCCAGGCCCCGGCCCAGAATCCGAAGGCACCCGCCTCCGCGCGTCCGGTGCGTCCGATCCCCACGCCGGGCGACCTGTTCCCGCGCGGCGTCCGCCCGGCCGGCGACCAGGACGAGGAGCTCGCCACCGGCACCGGCTGAGCGCCGGCTCCCCTGAGCGCCGCCTGCCAGGGGATTCACAGATAACGTTCGGGCCACCCCCCTAGCCTGCGGGTTCCCCGAGGTGTTTGGATCTTGACCTCTTCTCACCTCGTCCTCACCAGGAACCACACATGGCGTTCGCACGCACGCGGGGGGCGGTCCGTCTCGGGGCCGTCGCCGCCGCCGTAGTCATATCCGGCGGCCTGACGGCCCTCCCCGCGGGCGCCTCCGGCGGGTCGGTCCTCGGCGTCGTGCTCTCCAGCCCGCAGGTCACGCTGCTCCCGCAGTCGAGCGGGGCGCCCGCGCAGACCTTCCACCCGCTGACCGTGAACGTCGTCAACGCGGGCCCCTCGGCGACCGGGGTCAAGGTGAACGTCGACGCGAGCAGGGCAGCAGGCCTGGTCGAGCTCTCGCTGCCCAAGAACTGCGCCTTCACCGACGCGGCCAAGCTCCACGCGAGCTGTGCCCTCGGCTCCGTGGATCTGATCGGGGTGCTCACCTTCGGCATGCGCTCGGCTCCCGGCGTGGCGGCGGGCGCGCGCGGTTCGGTCGTCGTCACCGCGACGGCGGCCGACGCCGCTCTGGACCCGATCGAGCCCAAGAGCGACCTCAGCACCGCCGTCGTCATCGGTGACGGACCGGACCTGGCGGCGCGTCCGCTGCCGGCCGTGCTGAGCGTGACGAAGCAGCAGGGCACGGCGGTCAACCCGACCGTCGTCAACGTCGGGGACCGGGACGCCACCGGCGGCGTGATGCTCTACCTCGGCGCCATGGGCGACGACTATCGAGTCGGTGGTAGCTCCGGCAACTACAGCAACTGCGCCTACGGCGTCACCTCCGGTCAGCCCGGGGACACCGGCGCGGGCGTCGTCTGCCGCTTCGACACCGTCGTCAAGCCGGGGCAGGCCTACCGCCTCAGCGCCGACGTGCCGGTGACCGCGGGCCCGATAGTCACCGGCCCGGGAGAGCTGCTGTACGCGTGGGACGTGAAGGGCGGGCCCATCGACTCCACCTTCGGCGGCGGAAAGGCCGGCACCGGAGCCGCGCTGACGCTGGTCCCGGTGGCGTCCCCCGCAGTACAACCGCGCACGCTGGACATCAACTACGACAACAACGTGGGCATGTCCGAGCTGCGCCTCATCACGAAGGACGACGTCGCGGCGGTCGCGCACGACGTGCACGGCACGGTCGGCAGGCCGGTGACCGCCTCCTTCGGCGTCCGGAACGCGGGTCTGGTGCCGACCCGCGCCCTGGAGGGCGACCCGAAGGTCACGGCTGCGATCGCCGTGATCCTGCCCAAGGGCGTCAGCGTCGCGTCGGCCCCCACCGGCTGCGTCGACGGCACGAAGGCCGGCGGTGCGTCGACCCGTTCTCCGGCGTTCCAACGCGCTCAGGCGCGGGCGCTGGCGAGCAGTGGCGGTCGCGTCATCGACCCGTCGGCGGTCTACGTCTGCGCCGTCACCCGCGTGCTGCAGCCTGGGCAGGAGGCGGACTTCGCGTTCCGGCTCAAGCCGACCAGCCGACTGAACGCGGCCGAGGGCCTGGTCGTCGCGATCGGCCAGCCGGCGGACAACACCCCGGACAACAATCTGGCCGTCTTCAAGGTGACCGCCACGATCGCGTCCTCCGCCACCCCGACGGCCTCCGCCTCGCCGACCCACCCGGCCTCCGCCTCCGCCTCTGCCGCCCCCGGCGGCGGTCTGGCGCACACCGGTGGCGGCTCCGACGCCCTGCCGCTGGTCGCCGCCGGTGCCGCGGCGATTGCTCTGGGTGCGGGGGCGGTCGCGCTGACCCGACGCCGCAGGTCGGGTGCGGGCAGCCACAGCTGAGTCCGCGTCGGCGCTCAGAGAAGATCGACCAGCACAAATGGGCCGGGACGGGACGACATGACTCCGGTAAGAGATGGCTTGTTCTTTGCGGGCGAGTGTCCTGACCTGTCCATTTGTGGGCGTTGTAGCGCGGCCTAGAGTGCCCCTGATTTCTTGAATTGAGGGGGGCTTGTGAAGCGATCTTCTGTCCACCGCGCCGTCGCCCTTGCGACGGCTGCCGCCGCGCTGGCCTTCGGCATGGGGGCGGGCGCCGCCGACGCCACCACGGCGCCCAAACCCGTGGTCACGCTGGCGACGCCCATCGAGACGGCCCTCCCGGCCGCGCCGGGGACCGCCCAGACGAACTGGCAGTGGACCGCCAACCAGAAGAACGTCAACGTCAACGACGCCGTGGTCGTCATCGATGCCCGCGGCCTCGCCAAGGTCGCGACGGTGACCTTCTCCGGCAACTGCACCGCGCAGGGGCTCGTCGCCACCTGCCCGGACATGTTCTGGGGCGCCAGCAACCAGCAGCCGTACAACGTCAGCTCCTCGACCGGCATGACCCTGTCCGCGCTGAAGGGCGCCAAGCAGGGAGCGACCGGGTGGTACCGGGTCTACGGCAGCTCCCAGCAGGGCACGATCCGTGGTGCGTGGGGTGAGGTCACCGTGGGTGGGCCCCGTTACCAGCTCAACCCGCTGGTCGACCACAAGAAGCAGCGGATCGGGACGGTCATCTCCGAGCCCGTGACCTTCGCCAATGACGGGACCCGGGGGGCGGCAAGCAGCGAGGCGCTGCTCATGATCTCGCCGGGCCTCAGCTTCGTGGACCACTACAGCAACTGCGACTACCGCTCCTACGTTCACGCCGGACTCCGCTACGAGGACTGGGCGCTCTGCCACTTCAAGAGCCCGCTGCGCGTCGGCGAGCAGGTGACGCTGGCGCGGTCCGTCCGTACCCAGTTCACCCGCGAAGCCCTGTACACCTACCTCGACGTGCAGGTGACCACCGAGGGCGACCCGTCGATTCGTTGGGCCACGGCCCCCGTCGCCGGTTCAACCTGGCACCGGGGCAGCGGCGCGGTGCTCGGCCTGAGGACCCTGAAGGCCGGCCGCGCGACCGGCTCTCCCAACGGGGTCGTGCCGTTGCCGGGCGGGAACGGATACGGGATCGCCAGCCTCTACGCCGTGAACACGGCCGACTTCGGAGTCACCGGCGGCAGCGCCAAGGCTGCGAAGAGCCGCACAGTCACCTTCTACTTCACCGAGTACAACCGCGGCCCCGCCTCGCTCTTCGACCGCAGCGGCGGCGAGGGCACGCCTGCGGCGATGGTCACACCCCCGCCCGGGACGACCATCGTCGGGGCCTCCAACTGCCAGCCGCACATCTCGGGCGACCCGACGGTCGCCGCGCACGGGCCGTACGTCTGCTGGGGCTCCATGGACTACTTCTGGGCGGGCCGGGTGGACCACTTCAGCCTGACCGTCCGGGTGGACCGGGTCATTCCGGGAGCCTTGGGCAAGGTCTGGCTGCAGACCGGTCCGATCCCGGGTGGGGTGGCGTCCTTCGACCCCAACCGGAGCAACGACGCCACCTTGCTCCACCTCAACTGATCTTCATCCACCCGACCTCAGGGATCGTCATGAAGTTCCTCCCGGTCCGCCGCGCCGCCGCCCTTGTGGCCGCGGCCACGGCGGTCACCTTCGGCCTCGGTGCGGGCGCGGCGGATGCCACCGCTACGCCGCAGCCGGTCGTCACGCTGCAGCCGATCGCGCCGCTCGCCCTGCCGGCGGCCGGCGCGGTCTCACCCCAGCTCGACTGGAGCACGAGCCGCAACGTCCCCGGCTTCCAGTCCGTCACGCTCACAGTCGACGCGCGCGGGCTGGCCAGGGTCGCCAAGGTGGCCTTCGCCGCCCAGTGCAGGGCCCACGGGCTGGTCGCCAGCTGCGACGACAGCTTCGACCTGGCGAGCGGCGGCATGGGCGAGTCGGCTCCGTTCACGGTGACCCCGCTCAAGGGGGTCAAGCTGGGGTCAGTCGGCAGCTTCACGATCTCGGGCGTCGGTGCGGGGCTCATCATCCACGGCGGCACCGGCCGTGTGGTCGTCGGCGGGCCGGCGTACAACCTCGACGCGCTTGCCAGGCACCGCAACGTGGCGGTCGGCACGACCGTTGCCCAGCCGATCACCTTCAGCAACCTCGGCACGCTCCCCGCCGCGGGAAGCGCGGTCGGCCTGATGCTCTCGCCTGGCCTCCGCTTCACCCAACACTTCGGCAACTGCGACTACCGCACGCTCGTCCGTAAAGGGCAGCGCTACGAGGACGCGGCTCTCTGCCACTTCCCCGACTGGATGCGGATCGGCGAGAAGGTCACCTTCGCCCAGCCGGTGCGGACGCAGGTCACTCCGCAGGCCCTGTGGACGTACATGGATGTGATCGCCGCTCCCGCCGGTGACCAGGCTTCGCTGCAGTGGGTGACCGCCCCCGGTCCGGGCGTCAGTTGGCACCGGGGCAGCGGTCAGGTGCTCCGTCTGAAGCAACTGGTCGCAGGCAGGCCCAGCTCATCGCCGGCCGGGAACACACAGCTCCAGCTCGGGAACCAGGGCAACGGCATCGAATGGATCGCCGCCCACAACGGCGCCGACTACGGCGTCACCGGGAGCAGCGCCAAGGCGGCCAAGGGCACGGACGTCACCATGTCCTTCACCATGGCGAACCACGGCCCGGCGGTGCTCTACGACCGCAGTGGCGGCGAGGCCGCGCCGTTCGTGAAGATCACCGCTCCTACCGGCACCACCGTCGTTGGGGGTCCGGAGTGCGGCTACACGGTCAGCAGCACCGTCGGCTACTGCTCGGCAGGGATGGCCGGCATCCTGGTCTGGCCGGGTGACAGCTTCCATTTCACCATCACCTTCCACGTGAACACGGTCGTCGCCCATGCGCACGGACTCGTGCAGTTGGTCGCCGGTGGCGGCCCGGTGCCGAGCACGACGCTGAGTTTCGACCCCAATCCGAGGAACAACACCGCGGCGCTGCTGCTCAACTGAGCGCGCTTGGGATAGCGCCGGTGACCATGAACTAGCGTCAGACGCCGGACGGGGCATGACTTCGGTAAGAGATGGCTGATTCTTTGCGGCCGACTGTCCCGTCCTGCCCGTTTAGGGCCGATGCATGACTCTCTAGAGTCCCCCTGGATTTTGCTGAAGACTCCAGGGGGCTTGTGAATTACTCGTCCATCCGCCGCGTCGTCGCCTTCGGGGCGGCGATCGCGGCGATCACTTTCGGCCTCGGGGCCGGTACGGCGGACGCGTCGGTGACGCCGAAGCCGGTCATCACACTCCAGCCCGCGCCGCTGACCGCGATCCCGGCTGGGCCGGCAACGGCAGTGCCCACTTGGGCATGGTCGGCCAACGCAAAGCATGTCGAGGCGTACGACACCGTCCTCACCATCGACGCTCGCGGCCTCGCGAAGGTCGCCAAGGTGGTCTTCTCCAGCAACTGCACGGCCAAGGGCCTGGTCGCCACCTGCTGGGAGATGTTCCAGGGCGATTCGAATCAGTTGCCGCAGAACCTCGGCAGCGGCGTGACCCAGCTGTCGCTGACGGCGCTTGCTGGGGCCAAGCAGGGTGCCACCGGCAGCTACAGGATCACCGGTCGATCCGCCCACGCCACCATCGTCGGCGGTAGCGGCCAGGTCACCGTCGGTGGCCCGTCGTACGTGATGTCTCCGCTGGCCAATCACGTCAACGCGCGAGTGGGCTCGATCGTCTCCGAATCACTGACCTTCAGCAACGTGGGGACGCGACCGGCCAACGGTTCCCGCCTCCTGCTGATGCCGACGCCCGGCGTGCGTTTCACCACGCACTACGCCAACTGCGGCTACCGGTCCCATTCCCGCGCCGGTCGGGTAGTTGAGGACATGGCGCTGTGCAGCTTCCCGGGTCTGCTGCGGGTCGGCGAGCAGGTGACCCTGACTCAGCCAGTGGGCCTGCAGTTCACCTCGCACGCGCTCTTCGACGAATTGCAGGCGGATTCCGCGCCGTGGGGCGACAGCTACGCGTGGGGGTGGGCGACCCAGCCGATTCCCGGATACAGCTGGAAGCAGGGCAAGGGCGTCACGCTCGGTTTGAAGGTTCTCAGGCCCGGCCGGGCCAGTTCGGCGCCCGCCGGCACCGCGGAGCTCTGGACTGAGAACCAGGGCAGCGGCATGGCGATGCTGGGCGCCAAGAACACGGCCGACTTCGGCACCACGGGTTCCTCGGCGAAGGCGGCCCAGGGCAAGACGGTCACCATGACCTTCACACTCTCCAACCACGGCTCTGCGGACCTCTACGACGGCAGCGGCGGCGAGGGCACGCCCGGCCTCATGGTCACGCCTCCACCGGGGACGACAGTCGTCGGCTCCTCCGCGTCGTGCGGGCCCTGGGGCTCGCCCGACCCGTCGGTGACGGCGCACGGGCCCTACTACTGCTGGGGCGGCAGCTTTGCGATCTGGAGCGGCACCACCTACAGCTTCAAGCTCACCCTCCGCGTGGACAAGGTCGTGCCTGGCGCCACCGGCACTGTCCGGGTCCGCTTCAGCCCGATGGACGTGAAGGACCCCTACAGCGCCTCTTTTGACCCGAACCCCAAGAACAACGCCGCACTGCTCCACCTCAACTGACTCAGAGGCAGGAATTCATGAGGGCAACCTCATTGGTCAAGCGGGCGGCCACCGCCTTCACGGCCGCCGCCGCGGTCATCGCGGTCGGTTTCCTCGGCGGGCCGGAAGCGAGCGCCGCAGCCGCAGCGACGGCGCCGGTGCTGAGCCTGGACCCGGTGGGTCCGATCGCGCTCGGACCGGCGACGCCGGCCCGAACGTTCCTGATGTTCCACGTGACGACCGGCACGGTGGCGAACGTGTCGGCGACCGTCAAGATCGATCTGCGCGGGCTCACAGGCGTCGCGGAGGTGACGTCCACGAGCTGCACGGTGAGCCGTCAGATAGCCACCTGCACCGAAATCCTGATGTCCGGTCGGCCCGGCTACCTGGCCGGCGGGGTTTCGATGACGCTCAGCCCGGCCAAGGGCGCGAAGCTCGGCGCCACCGGGAGCTACACCGTCACCGGGAGCGCGGCCGACGTCAGGATCGTCGGCGGCAGTGGCTCGGTGACCGTCGGCGGACCCGAACTGCGGCTCGCGCCCTTCGTCCGCTACACCAATCTGCGGGTCGGCTCGACCGTGTCCGAGCAGGTGCGCTTCACCAACGTGGGCAACCGCCCCTCGGCCGGCGCTCAGGTGCTGCTCACGACGGCTCCCGGCTTCGCCTTCGACACCCACTACCGCAACTGCTCGTACCTGATGACCGGCGCGGTGCCCTGGGCGTTCTGCCGGTTCCCAGGGACGATCCGCCTCGGGGAGAGCGTGGCACTCGCCGCGCCGGTGACCCTGCGGGTCGGCTCGCAGGCGCTCTACGGCGGTCTGCGGGCGTATGTCATGCCCTTGGGCGACCCGGAGTGGAACGGACCCGGGGGTTGGCGCCAGGGGACGGGCGGAGTTCTGGGGCTCAAGGTGCTGAAGGCCGGACGGGCCTCCTCCGCACCGGCAGGGCGCGTCGAGGTCTACCAGACCTTCGACAACGGTGCCCAGAACGTCCAGCTGATCGCGCGGAACACGGCGGACCTCGGGGTGTGGGGTGCAACGGCCTCGGGCGGGCGAGGCAGCACGGTTCCGGTGACGGTCGGGATCTACAACCACGGTCCGGCGGACATCTACTCCGACGGGTCGCTGGGTCTGGTCTTCGCGGCGCCCCCGGGCACGACCGTGGTGAAGGCCCCCTGGGGGTGCGGGCTGGCGGACACATCCGTGCCGAACGTCTACGCCTGCCAGTTCACGCCCGACTACGCCGCCGACCCGACCGGTTCGACGATCATGAACGGCGCGAAGCAGAGCTACACCTTCCGGCTCCGCATCGACAAGGTGATCCGGCATGCCACGGGCGGGGTTTCCCTGTTTAGCTGGCACCCGTTCGACCCGAACCCGCGCAACGATCACGCGTCCGTCGTCCTGAACTAGAGCGAACCAGAACTGGCCGGACTCGAGCTCGACCCCCGTGCCCCGCCACCCCCGAGACAGACGGGTGGCGGGGCACTGCCGTGCGGTCGATACCCTGGTGGGGTGAGCGATCAGCAGACCCCCGCAGCCGCAGCCGGCACCGCACCAGGCCAGGACGACCTTCCCGAGCAGATGCGGGTGAGGCGCGAGAAGCTGGAGCGGCTGCGCGCCGCCGGCGTCGACCCCTACCCGGTCGGGTTCCCGCGCACCACGACGCTGGCCGACCTGAGGGCGGCCTACCCCGGGCTGGAGGCGGACATCGCCACCGGCGAGCGCGCCGGTGTCACCGGCCGCGTCGTGCTGAGCCGGACCGGCGGCAAGCTCTGCTTCGCCACCCTCCGCGACGGCACCGGCGACCTGCAGGTGATGCTCTCGCTCGACAAGCTCGGCGAGGAGCGGCTGGCCGCCTGGAAGGCCGACATCGACCTCGGCGACCACGTCGGCGTCGAGGGCGAGGTGATCACGTCCAAGCGCGGCGAGCTGTCGATCATGGTCGACCGCTGGGAGCTCACGTCCAAGTGCCTGCGCCCGCTGCCGGACAAGCACAAGGGTCTGTCCGACCCGGAGGCGCGGGTCCGCCAGCGCTACGTGGACCTGATCGTGAACCCCGAGGCCCGCGAGATGCTGCAGCTGCGCGTCCGCGTGCTGCGCTCGCTGCGCGACACCTTCGAGCGCCGCGGCTTCCTCGAGGTCGAGACGCCGATGCTGCAGCCGATCCACGGCGGGGCCAACGCGCGTCCGTTCACGACGCACATCAACGCCTACGACATGACGCTCTACCTCCGCATCGCCACCGAGCTCTACCTCAAGCGGCTGATGGTCGGCGGCGTGGAGAAGGTGTTCGAGATCAACAGGAACTTCCGCAACGAGGGCGCCGACGCGACCCACAACCCGGAGTTCACCGCGATCGAGTCCTACGAGGCCTACGGCGACTATGACACCCAGGCCGAACTGACCCGCGAGCTGATCCTCAACGCCGCCAAGGACGCGCTGGGCACCACCGTCGTCCGCGGCCTGGACCAACACGGCGATGAGGTCGAGATCGACCTGGCCGAGCCGTGGGAGCAGGTCAGCGTCTACCCCGGCATCAGCGCTCACCTGGGCGTCGAGGTCACCCCGGAGACCTCGGTCGAGGAGCTGCGCAAGCTCGCGGACGAGCACGGAGTTCCGTACGAGGCCAAGTGGGGCCACGGCCAGCTGATCCTGGAGTTCGTCGAGCGGCTGCTGGAGCACAACGCGATCAGGCCGACCTTCATCAGGGACTACCCGACCGAGGTCTCGCCGCTGACCCGCAAGCACCGCTCGATCGCGGGCGTCGCGGAGAAGTGGGACCTGGTGATCTTCGGCAAGGAGGTCGCCACCGCCTACTCCGAGCTGATCGACCCGGTCGACCAGCGCGACCGCCTCACCGCCCAGTCGCTGCTCGCGGCCGGTGGCGACCACGAGGCGATGCAGGTGGACGAGGACTTCCTGCGGGCCCTGGAGTACGGCATGCCGCCCACCGGCGGCATGGGCATGGGCGTCGACCGTCTGGTGATGCTGCTGACCGGCAAGCCGATCAGGGAGACCCTCCTCTTCCCGCTCGTGAAGCCCGAGTAGAGTCGACGCCATGCTGCAGTACATCGAGGCACTGACTCCGCCCGTGGTGATGGCCGTCGCGTTCGGCTTCATGATCCGCGCGATCTTCCGTAACCAGGGCGGCGCGAACGCCGCCAAGGAGGACGCGGTCGCCGAGGCGATCACGGCCGCGCAGGAGTAAGCAGGGTATTCAGTACTCGGAGGGGTGCGAGGGTGAAACCCCCGCACCCCTCTGTCATGCCCTGTGGATTAATTCGGGCAAAAGTGATATTTGCACTGTATGGCGCGCCGACTCGGTGAACTCGAGAACGAGGTGATGACCCGGCTCTGGCAGTGGAACCGACTGGTCACCGTTCGCGAGGTTCTGGAGGATCTCCAGCAGGAACGCGAGATCGCATACACCACTGTCATGACCGTGATGGACAAGCTGTTCCAGAAGGGCTGGCTGCGTCGGGAACAGGAAGGCCGCGCCTATCGATATGCGCCGGTGTCTACGCGCGAGGCGTATACCGCGACGCTGATGAACGACGCGTGGGAGACGAGCGACAACCCGGCGGCGGCTCTGGTGCACTTCTTCGGCATGATGTCGCCGGAGCAGCAGGAGGCACTCGGCGACGCCTTGCGGGTCTTCGCGCCGTCCCTCTTCCCGCCCGATATCGATGCGCCCGAGGAGACCGTGCACGACGGCGAGGAGGCACGGTAGCGTCTGTCCATGCAGGTCACCATCCGCCGTGCGCGGACCACCGATGTGCCCACGATCCGGCGACTTGTGGACGGGTATGCCCGCGAACGGATCCTCCTCAACAAGCCGACGGTGACGCTGTTCGAGTCGCTCCAGGAGTTCTGGGTCGCCGAGCGGGACGACAATGCGGAGGTCGTCGCCTGCGGGGCACTGCACGTGATGTGGGAGGATCTCGCCGAGGTGCGCACCCTGGCGGTGGATCCTTCCTGTCGGGGGACCGGCATCGGGCACTTGCTGCTGCAGAAGCTGGTCGAGACCGCTCGCTGGATCGGTGTGCGTCGTATTTTCTGCCTGACGTTCGAAGTGGAGTTCTTCACCAAACACGGCTTCCAGGAGATCGCCTCGACTCCGGTCGACGCGGGCGTGTACGACGAGCTCTTGCGGAGCTACGACGAAGGCGTCGCGGAGTTCCTGGATCTCGAACGCGTCAAGCCGAACACCCTCGGCAACAGCCGGATGCTCCTGCATCTGTGAGAGATGACTTCTCAAGGGCCGGTTGAATTTTTCCCGGAAAGACGGTTTGCTTTCCTACAAGTAATCCAGGCTTTTGAGGAAAGGGACGCCCGTGGCGCAGAAGGTCCAGGTCCTTCTTGTCGACGATCTCGAAGGCGGCGAGGCGGACGAGACCGTGACGTTCGCTCTCGACGGGGTTGCCTACGAGATCGACCTCACGCACGACAATGCGGGCAAGCTGCGCGAGCTGCTCGCCCCGTACACGGACAAGGGACGCAAGCAGAGCGGCCGCCTGGCCGGCGGTCGCGGCCGTGGCCGCGCCACCGCCGCGCGGCCGGTGGGTGGCAACCCGGACACCGCCAAGATGCGCGCCTGGGCCAAGGAGCAGGGCTTCGAGGTCAACGAGCGCGGCCGGGTGCCGAGCAACATCCGCGAGGAGTACGAGAAGGCGCACAGCTGAGTCGCGGCTGATTCGCCTGATCCGTCTGATGCGCGTGCTGATGCGCCTGATCCGCCGCAGGGGTGCGTTGCGGCGGTACGCGCACCGGCAGGGCCTGATCGTGCGGGGCCTGGTGGAGCCGGGCGTGGTGGAGCTGGGTCCGCGCGCAGGCGTCGGCGCAGGTGTCGACGAGGCGCGCGAGCGGCTCGGGCGCGGGGCTCCGGCCCTCGCGCAGCTTCCTCCGCGCCGTCCGCAGCTGCCCGGCCTCGTGGCCGCGCAGGACGCCGTCCAGGTGGGCCCAGCCGAGCCAGCACAACAGCGCCGGCAGTTCCGCGGCCGCCCCTGGCGACAGCGGGAGCAGCAGCCGCCCGTCCGTGGCCTCGTGCAGCGTCCAGGCGGGGCCGGTCGCCCGGCCGCGCAGGTCCATCCGGGCCAGCGCCAGCAGGCCCGCGTTCAGCGGTACGTCGAGCAGGTCGCAATCTCCCGGCAAGGAGATCGCGGCCTGCTCTGCCATACGCGGTTCGCGGATGAGCTGAGGCACAATCGGGACAACCGGTGGAGTGCCCTTCCGGTTACGGGGTCCGCGGATCTCCACGGATGTCTCCGGATCTCCCCGGATGTACGCGAGTTGCCGGCCGTGAATCGTCAGATTCCTCGGTGAGCGAACACCAGACGGAGTCACCCCGGTATGGAAGGGTCCGCCATCGGGGTATGAATGCCCATGTGGGAAGCCGGATGCGGGCGCGCTGCGGCGTGTCGGCGGTGGCGTTCGCCGTCGGCGTAGCGATTCCAGGTGGATCTGCCTGGCCTGCGGGAACACCATCCCGGAGCATTCGGTTGGAGTCATTGTCGGCCGTCGCACGGTCCCCCACCAGCGGGTGTCGACGGTTGGAGTGAGGAGCTGTTCCGGCCCCCGGGACTAGCATGCGGTAGGACAGGGAGGGGATTCCCTCTTTGCCCCGACCGCTCTGAGGAGCGATTAACGATGTTCGAGAGGTTCACCGACCGCGCGCGGCGGGTTGTCGTCCTGGCTCAGGAAGAAGCCCGGATGCTCAACCACAACTACATCGGCACCGAGCACATCCTTCTGGGCCTGATCCACGAGGGTGAGGGTGTCGCCGCTAAGGCCCTGGAGAGCCTCGGGATCTCGCTCGAGGCGGTCCGCCAGCAGGTTGAGGAGATCATCGGTCAGGGGCAGCAGGCCCCGTCCGGCCACATCCCCTTCACCCCTCGGGCGAAGAAGGTCCTGGAGCTGTCGCTCCGCGAGGCTCTTCAGCTGGGCCACAACTACATCGGCACGGAGCACATCCTGCTCGGCCTGATCCGCGAGGGCGAGGGCGTCGCCGCCCAGGTCCTGGTCAAGCTGGGCGCCGACCTGAACCGGGTGCGGCAGCAGGTCATCCAGCTGCTCTCCGGCTACCAGGGCGGCGGCAAGGAGTCCGCGACCGCCGGTGGCCCCGCCGAGGGCACTCCTTCGACCTCCCTGGTCCTGGACCAGTTCGGCCGCAACCTGACGCAGGCCGCCCGCGAGGCCAAGCTCGACCCGGTCATCGGGCGCGAGAAGGAGATCGAGCGGGTCATGCAGGTGCTGTCCCGCCGCACCAAGAACAACCCGGTCCTCATCGGCGAGCCCGGCGTCGGCAAGACCGCCGTCGTCGAGGGCCTGGCCCAGGCGATCGTCAAGGGCGAGGTGCCCGAGACGATCAAGGACAAGCAGCTCTACACCCTCGACCTCGGTGCGCTGGTCGCGGGCTCCCGCTACCGCGGTGACTTCGAGGAGCGCCTGAAGAAGGTGCTCAAGGAGATCCGCACCCGCGGCGACATCATCCTGTTCATCGACGAGATCCACACCCTGGTGGGTGCGGGCGCCGCCGAGGGCGCGATCGACGCCGCCTCGATCCTCAAGCCGATGCTGGCCCGTGGTGAGCTGCAGACCATCGGCGCCACCACGCTGGACGAGTACCGCAAGCACCTGGAGAAGGACGCGGCCCTGGAGCGCCGCTTCCAGCCGATCCAGGTCGCCGAGCCGTCGCTCGCCCACACCATCGAGATCCTCAAGGGTCTGCGCGACCGCTACGAGGCGCACCACCGCGTGTCCATCACGGACGCCGCGCTGGTCGCCGCCGCGACGCTGGCCGACCGCTACATCTCGGACCGCTTCCTGCCGGACAAGGCGATCGACCTGATCGACGAGGCCGGTTCCCGGATGCGCATCCGCCGGATGACGGCTCCGCCGGACCTCCGCGAGTTCGACGAGAAGATCGCGGACGTGCGGCGCGAGAAGGAGTCCGCGATCGACGCGCAGGACTTCGAGAAGGCGGCCTCGCTGCGCGACAACGAGAAGCAGCTGCTCACGGCGAAGGCCAAGCGTGAGAAGGAGTGGAAGGCCGGCGACATGGACGTCGTGGCCGAGGTCGATGAGGAGCTCATCGCCGAGGTCCTGGCCACCGCCACCGGCATCCCGGTCTTCAAGCTGACCGAGGAGGAGTCCTCGCGTCTGCTGCGCATGGAGGACGAGCTGCACAAGCGCGTCATCGGCCAGAAGGACGCCATCAAGGCGCTCTCCCAGGCCATCCGGCGCACGCGTGCGGGCCTCAAGGACCCGAAGCGTCCCGGCGGCTCCTTCATCTTCGCCGGCCCGTCCGGCGTCGGTAAGACGGAGCTCAGCAAGACCCTCGCGGAGTTCCTCTTCGGCGACGAGGACGCGCTGATCCAGCTCGACATGTCCGAGTTCAGCGAGAAGCACACCGTCTCGCGGCTGTTCGGCTCCCCGCCCGGCTACGTCGGGTACGAGGAGGGCGGCCAGCTGACGGAGAAGGTGCGCCGCAAGCCCTTCTCGGTCGTCCTCTTCGACGAGGTCGAGAAGGCCCACCCGGACATCTTCAACTCGCTGCTGCAGATCCTGGAGGACGGTCGCCTGACCGACTCCCAGGGCCGGGTCGTGGACTTCAAGAACACGGTCATCATCATGACCACCAACCTCGGCACCAGGGACATCTCCAAGGGCTTCAACCTGGGCTTCGCCGCCACGGGCGACATCCAGACCGGCTACGACCGGATGAAGGCCAAGGTCGGCGAGGAGCTCAAGCAGCACTTCCGCCCCGAGTTCCTCAACCGTGTCGACGACATCGTGGTCTTCCACCAGCTCGGCGAGGACGAGATCATCCAGATCGTCGACCTCATGGCCGCGAAGGTGGACGACCGCCTCAAGGACCGCGACATGGGCCTCGAGCTCACGCCGGCCGCGAAGCAGCTGCTCGCCAAGCGCGGTTACGACCCGCTGCTGGGCGCGCGTCCGCTGCGTCGCACGATCCAGCGCGAGATCGAGGACACGCTCTCGGAGAAGATCCTCTTCGGCGAGCTGCGCTCCGGCCACATCGTCGTCGTGGACGTCGAGGGCGAGGGCAAGGAAGCGAAGTTCACCTTCGTCGGCGCGGACAAGACCCCGGTCGCGGACGCCCCGCCGGTCCCGGCGGGCCCGGACCTGACCAAGGGCTGACACCGAGGCCGCTTGGGCCATGAGGAGACGAGAGGGCCGTCCCGCGAGACCGGGGCGGCCCTCTCGTGCTCTGTGTCCAAACCCGCGTCACACCACCCGGTGCCAGGTGAGCTGCCCTGACCAGGACAGGTCGGGGCGGGGAGCCGGCACGGTGCCGGGCGGGGACGCGGTGCCGTCCACGCCGAGAAGCAGGCCCGCAGGGAAGACATCCGGGGGGACCGCGTCGCCGGTCAGGTCGTAGAGCCACAGGGTCTCCAGGCCCGGGAAGACGCGCGGCAGATCGGCCAGCACCTCGGCGAGCCTCGGCGAACGCAGTCGGAGGCCGATGACGTGGGCGAGCGGCGTGAGTCGCCGGAGCTCGGCGGCGGTGAGGCCGTCCAGGTCAAGCTGGACGATCCGCACGTCGGCGCGCAGCAGCTCCCAGTCGTCCTGGCTCAGGTCGCTGCTGGTCAGCCGGATCGAGCGAAGTGCCGGGGCGCGGAGCACGGTGGCGAGCTCCAGGTCGATGCCGAACGGGTTCCCCACCCCATGGCCGAAGCTCAGGTGTTGCAGCCGGGGCATGGTGCCGAGCGGGCCGAGCGAGGGCACGTCCGCGCAGCCGAACAGGATGACGCGCTCGACCGGGAGGCCCGCGAGTGGGGCGAGGTCGATCCGGCCGTGGCAGTTCATCAGCATCAGCTGCTGCAGTTCAGGCGTCTCCTGGACGAGCGTCAGGTCGAGGTCGAGATTGTTCTCGTGCAGGCGCAGCTCGCGCAGCGGGGCGAGCGGGAGCAGGCGGATCACCTCCTCAGGGAGGTCGCCGGAGAACTCGATGCGCTCGATGCCGGTGAGGTTCGTGCTCAGGAACGAGACCTCAGCGCGGGTGGTGGCCTTCAGCCGGAGCTCGTCGCTGCGGTCCAATCGGGCGATGACCTCGCGTCCGTACTGCTCGGTGTCGAAGTACTGCCAGGCGTGCGCCAGTTGCGCCCGTACCTCCAGATAGGGGTGGGCGGCGTAGGAGGCCAGCAGCGGGATGGCGCGGTCGGTCCCGATGGTCGTCGCGCAGACGACGACGGCGCGTGCCGTCTCGTCGTCCAGGCCGACCGGACCGGGGAGCAGCTCCAGGACGACCGGGCCGGCCGCCGCGAGGCGCTTCGCTGCCGTCACGCTGCGCGGCGGCACCAGCGCCTCGGCGGAGCCGGTGACCTCGTGGCGGACGGCTGGGTCGAGCTCGACGGCCAGTTCCAGGCAGGTGGCCGCCAGCAGCCGCAGGCGGTGGGCGTGCTGCGGCTCGGCCTCCGCCCGGCGCAGGATGCCGGTGAGCAGCTGGGTGCGTTCGCGGCGGCGGCCGTGGCCGACGGCGAGGCGGAAGACGTCCTCCCACTGGTCCTCGTGGGCATGCTCGATCAGGAGGGGCAGGTCGCCCTCCTCGATCACGGCGAGCGCGCCGAGGTAGTCCTGGAAGGTCCGGTGGACGAAGTCCACAGCGTCCGGCCCGGGCTCTCGCAGCAGCCCGCTGCGGATCAGCAGGTGCTGTAGTACGCGCGCCGGGTCCGCGTGGATCTGCGGCATCTGCGGCAGCGCGTGCTCGATCCGGGCGAGGGCCTGCTCGGCCGTGAGCTCGGACTGACCGTTGCGGATCAGCCAGTAGGCGAGCTTCTGGAGCAGCACCTGCTGCTGCGCCTCGCTCATCGTCAGCCCCTCGGAGGCCGCGTCCACGCCGCGTTCCTCGTCCCTACGGACCAGCAGCATCTCCAGGGCGGCGTCGTAGAGTGCCATCCGGCCGGTGGGGAGGTGGCCCTGGCGGTCCGAGTTGAGGGCGCAGATCAGCGAGCACATGAGCGGGTTGGTCGCGAGCCTGCCCAGATCCTGCTTGCGGACGACCGCCTCGGTCAGCAGCGTGCGCCACTCCGCGAGCCGGGCCTGCCGTTCGGTGCCCGCCTCGACCGCGGCCGCTTGGTGCCATCGCTCGATGAACGCGGCCACGTCGGACCGGCTCATCGGCAGCAGCTCCAGTTCGGTGAAGCCGAGGCCGGACAACCAGCCCTCGCGCACCGCGGAGGGCCGGGTGGTGACCACACAGCGGATCTCCGGATAGGCGGTGAGCAGCCCGGTCAGCCAGCCGTGAACCCGTCGTCGCTCGCTTTCCGGCGCCTCGTCGATCCCGTCGACCAGGAGCAGGACCCGCCCCTCGGCCATCCGGCTGCTCATCCACCCCTCCGAGCCGGGAAACCCGGCCAGCGGGTTGCCGGACGCCCGCAGGAACTCCTCCGGACCGGGCAACTGCTGCCCCGGCCGAGCGAGCGTGCGCAGCCGCAGCAACACCGGGACGCAGTCCTTGAACTGGCTGAGCTGATCCGGTAGTTCGTCGCGGGCAGCGAGCGTGGTCAGCCACTGCAACAGTGTGGTCTTGCCCGAACCGGCATTGCCGCGCAGCAGGATCCGCTGCTGCTGCGCGAGCGCGTCCTCGACCCGTCGGGACGCGACGGCAGCAGACTCGTCGTCGAGCTGAAGTCGACCGCCGCTCAGTTCCAGGCTGAGATACGCGACGTCCAGTTGCCAGGAGTCCTCGCTGCGGCCGGAGCGGGTGACCCCGTAGATCTTGACCTTGCCCCACTCGCGGGCCAAGTACTCGCGCAGGCGTTGCTCGAAGGACTCGGCCGGCGGATTGAGCCACGTGCGGAGGAAGCCTACGTTCCCTTGCTCGAAGACCTCGCAGACCTCCTCGTCCATCACGAACTCCTGGCCGAGAGTCAGCTCCAGCCGCGCGTCGCTCCAGCGCGGCGGAACGGAACGGACCAGCCCGACCAAACAGTTGTCGAGGAAGACCGGTGCGCCGGACATCCCGGCCCACGGGGAGATGCCGTCCGAGCCGGTCGGGGGCTGGTGTTCGGTGTCCAGGACGGGCCTGCCGTGGACCATGCCGCTGGCAGGCTTCAGTGTTCCGACGACCTGCTCGGTGTCCAGCCGCTGGTCCGCCGTCCGCTGGACCTGCGGGAAGCCGACGGCGCAGACGCCGGGACGGGCCCGCAGATCCTTGAACCACCCCCACGGCAGGCGCTCGAAGGCCTGGAAGGCAGTCGGCGGCACGATCCACGTCTCGGCGACGAGAATCGCGGCATCGACCCTGTCGTCCTTCCGTTGCCACGCCACCCGGCAGCTGACGGGTCCCCCGAAGCCCGGCACCGCGACGGTGGGCGCCGTGGCCTCGCCGACCACATGGGCGGCGGTGATCACCATCCACGGGCTGAGCAGGTAGCCGCTGCCCTGGCCCTGTCCGAATACCGCGGCTATACGCTCGCGTTGAGGGTGAGTCATAGTGAGGAATCCTCCCTCACTTTGGCTGCTGGCTGCTTGAGCGTTCGTCAGTTTGCCATGGCTGTCAGGCATGTCTATGCGAGTTCGACGGATGGCGCCTGGCCTGGACCGGTCAGGGCTCGGGGGGCGCAGGTGGACCCCTGTCGGCCTCAGAAGCCGTCGAGATTGGCAGGGCGGGGGTTCTCGACCTCGATCCGTTCGCCGCTCGCCCGCTGCTTGGGCGAGAGGGTCACCGCGACCCGCTGCACACGGCCGCGGCTGACCCCCGCCTCGGCGTCGGCCGAGACGACCCAGGCACGCACCCCACCCTTGGCGCGGGCGTCCGTGCGCAGTTCCACGGTGAACTCGAGTTCTATGGGCCCGACTTCGAAGGCGATCGCGGAGTCCGCGCCGCGCGAGGCGGCGTCGACGAGCTGGTCGCGGATGGCCTCGATGGCATCGGCGAGGTCGATGCCCAGGTGATCGTTGGTCGTCATGGCCCCATGATGGCGGCTGCGACGCTCAGTCCGCTGCGGCGCCCTGCGCGATCGCCTCGGCGACCTCCTCGACGCGCGCGGCCTCCTCGGCCGCGAAGCGTTCCGCGTCCAGGGCCTCGGCGATCTCCTCGTCCTGCTGCATCAGCGCGTCCAGGTTCGAGTCGCCCATCTCGAAGACGCCCATGTCGAGGTAGGCCTGCTGGAGCTTTGGACCCCAGAGGCCGATGTCCTTCACGCACGGCACGATCCGGGAGAACAGCAGCTTGCGGAAGAACTGGAGGTACTCGCTGTGCTCGCTGAGCTCCTCCGCGTCCTTCAGCGGGATGCCGAAGTTCTCCAGCACCTCGATGCCCCTGATCCGGTCGCGCATCAGGTAGCAGCCCTCGATGACGAACTCCTCCCGCTCCGCGCGCTCCGCCGAGGAGAGTTGGGCGTAGTAGTCCTTCAACGCCATCCGGCCGAAGGCCACATGGCGGGCCTCGTCCTGCATGACGTAGGCGAGCAGCTGCTTCGGCAGTGGCTTGTTGGTGGTGTCCCTGAGCATGCCGAAGGCCGCCAGCGCGAGGCCCTCGATCAGTACCTGCATGCCCAGGTACGGCATGTCCCAGCGGGAGTCGCGCAGCGTGTCGCCCAGCAGCGACTGGAGGTTGTCGTTGATCGGGTAGAGCATCCCGATCTTCTCGTGCAGGAAGCGCGAGTAGAGCTCGACGTGGCGGGCCTCGTCCATGGTCTGCGTCGCCGAGTAGAACTTCGCGTCCATGTCCGGGACCGACTCGACGATGCGCGCCGCGCATATCATCGCGCCCTGCTCGCCGTGGAGGAACTGGCTGAACTGCCAGGAGGCGTAGTGCCGGCGCAGGTCGGCGCGGTTGGCCTCGCTCATCTTGTCCCAGTAGGGCGAGCCGTAGAGGGTCATCGCCTCGTCAGGGACGCCCAGCGGGTCGTAGGGGTCGACCTCCAGCGACCAGTCGATGCGCTTGACCTGGTCCCACTGCTTGTCCTTGCCCTTCTGGTAGAGGTTGAGCAGCCGCTCGCGGCCCTCGTCGTACTCCCAGTTGAAGCGGGCCGCGCCGGAGGCGGGGACGGTCCACAGGCCGTCGGCCGGCGGGGTGGTGTAGAGGTCGTGCGTCGACATGGCGGGCTCCTTTGACGCCGAGAACAGGCACAAAAGGGGGGCCCAGCAGGAGCGTCACATGCGCTTTGCAACCGGTCAACCACGACAGGAGACAGGGCGGGACCACCCTGATCGGACGGATCCTTGTGCCCCCTGCGTATTGACAGTCAGTCGAATGCGCGCTGCGTCAGGCGTCGGCGGAGGTCTTGCCGATGCGGTCGGCGACGTCGAGGGCGATGCGCAGGGCGACGTCGCGGCGGGCCGCCTCGTCGGGGAGCGCAGGCAGGTCGCGCAGGCACTCCTCGCGCTCGTGCGCGTCGGCGACAAAGGCCGCGACGTTGATCGTCATCAGTGAGACGGTGGCGCGGACCCGGTCCTCGAAGGTCGGGTCGGGCCCCTGCATCAGGCGGGTGAGCACGATCATCCGCTCCTTGAACGCGTTGCCGGCGTCCAACTCGCGGATGGTGGGCTGGTTCTCGTGGAAGAACCGCAGCACCGGCTGCCGGTCCGCCATCCCCTCGGCGAAGCGGCGCACGATCTCGTCCCGTACGGCGGGGCTGTACTCCTGCTGCTCGCCCCAGGCGATGGCTTCCTCGATCGGGACGGACATGGTGGCCACGATCCCCGCGAGGATGTCTTCCTTGGTGCGGAAGTGGTAGTACAGCGCGGCCTTGGTGACACCCAGCCGGTCGGCGATCTCGCGCAGCGAGGTCTTCTCGTAGCCGTGCTCCACGAAGAGTTCCAGGGCCACGTCGAGAATGCGGGCCCTGGTGTCGCCGCGGGGGGTCTGGGTGGTCATCGCTTCTTCTCGCTCCGCCTGTGGTCTCGTGCGTCCGCACTGCCCCGTATCGGGACGAGCTTAGCGTGCTCCGATCAGCTTACTTGTCGGTCGGCAAGTAAGCGAGGGTGGGGTCACTGAGGGAGCCGGTAGACGCCCGGGGCGACCGGCTCGACCAGCCCGTCCGCGACCAGTCCGTCCAGCGCTCGCGCCCGTTGGACGCCATCCGGCCACACCGCGTCGAGCGTCGCCTGCGCGACGCTGCCCGGCGCCTCGCGCAGCACGGCCAGCAGCTTGCCCCGCACCTGGCGATCGGTGCCCTCATAGCTCTGTCCGCGCCGGGCCGGCCCCTCGTACGGCGGGCTCCCCGCCTGGCGCCAGGCGCAGGCCCGCTGGACGGGGCAGGCCCCGCAGTCGGGGCTGCGCGCCGTGCAGACCAGCGCGCCGAGCTCCATCACGGCGACGGCCCAGGTGGCGGCGGTCTCGGGTGCGTCCGGCAGCAGCGCGGCGGCGGTGCGGCGTTCGGCGGCGGTGGTGGCGTTGGCCGGGTACTCCTGCCCGCCGACGGCGCGGGCGAAGACGCGGCGCACGTTCGTGTCGAGCACGGCGTGACGCTGACGGAACGCGAAGGACGCGACGGCGGCGGCGGTGTACTCGCCGACTCCGGGCAGTGCGAGCAACGCGGCGTGGTCCTCGGGCACCTCCCCGCCGTGCCGCGCGGTGATCGCGGTGGCGGCGGCGTGCAGCCGCAGGGCCCGTCGCGGGTAGCCGAGCCGCCCCCACGCCCGCACGGCCTCGCCGGCGGGCGCGTCGGCGAGCGCGCGGGGGGTGGGCCAGCGGCGGATCCACTCGTCGTAGACGGGGAGGACGCGCTTGACGGGGGTCTGCTGCAGCATGAACTCGCTGACCATGACGGCCCACGGCGTGGTGCCCTCGCCCCGCCACGGCAGGTCCCGCGCGGCGGCGGCGTACCAGGCGAGTATCGGGCGATGCAGGGCATATGCGGTATCCATGGCGCGCTCGATCCTAGTCCCGTGCAAGCGGTGCGGTTGCACCCTCCTCAGGGGCGCGAGGACTCTGCAGGCGTGGAACCAGGCACCCTCCAGGGGCGCGGGGAACTGCGCGAGGAACCACCCTGTGCGGATGGCCCTGCACGTTCGGCGCGCCACGTGGGCGGGTGGCTTGTCGCGCAGTTCCTCGTGCCCTCAGGTGATCGCAACTGGCCCTCTGCTCAAAGGCGAAGGTTCAGCGTCTGCGTGAGCCAGTTGCGTTCCGTCGGTTCCGGGAACGGCGTCCCGCTGAGGGGAAGGCGCAAGGTGACGCGGGTGCCGGTGCCGCCGAGGGTGTCCGAGAGGTCCACGGCTCCGCCGTGCAGCGCTGCCTGTTGGGCGACCAGCGTGAGGCCGAGGCCCGAGCCAGGGCTGTCCTGGCCTCGGGTGAAGCGGTCGAAGACCGACGCGCGGAGCGCGGGTGGAATCCCGGGGCCCCAGTCGTCCACGGTCAGCAGCGCGGAAGAGCCCGCCGTCGTGAGCGAGACCGCCACCCGCGCCGGCTCGCCCGGCGCGTGGCCGTGGACGACCGCGTTGGTCAGCAGGTTCGTCACCAGGATCTTCAGCCCCGGCTCCCAGCCCCGCACCCGTACGCCGTAGCCGCCGCTCAGCAGCAGCGACGCCTCCGGCCACGCGCGGCCGACGGACTGGACGCACGCGTCCACCAGCTCGCCCAGGTCCAGTTCCGTGAAAGCCTCCGCCTCCACCAGGTCGCCGCGCGCCAGCGTCCGCAGCGCGGTCAGCAGTTCCAGCAGGCGGGCGTGCTCGCCGCGCAGATCGGAGACGACCTCCGCGCGTTCCTCGGCCGCCAGGCCGGGGTGCGCGGCGAGGATGTCGAGATTGGTCTGCATCGACATCAGCGGCGTGCGCAGCTCGTGCGAGGCTGCCGAGGCGAACGCGCGGGCGGTCTCCAGTGCCTCGCCCGTCCGCGCCGCCTGCTGGTCGTAGCGGGAGAGGACCGTGCTGAGCGCCGTCGCGAGTTCGTCGACCTCCGAGACGCCCGAGCGGCGGTGCCGGAAGGTCTCCGCGCCCTCGCCCGGGTCGAGCTCCGCCGCGCGGGCGCTGAGCGCGCGCAGCGAGCGCGTCGCCCGGCGCGCCAGCGCCAGGGTCAGCAGGCCGGCCAGCGGGGCCGCCAGCAGGGCGACCAGCAGCACCCGGCCCTGCACCGCCGCCAGCTGCGCACGGTCCTGACTGACGGGCGAGAAGACCCACAGGGTCCCTGCGCCGCCGGGGATCTCCTTGCCGACGGAGTGAAAGCCCGCGATCGTGACCGGCGAGCCGGTCGGCGTCGGCAGCGCGACGGTGGGGCCGGGCTGCGGGCCGTCGCTGAGCACCTGCTCGCCCTGCGCGTTCGTGATGCGGACGCCGGAGTTCAGGGCGGCCGCGAGGACCTGTCGGTTCTGGTTCTGGACGGCCCTCGGCCGCCCGTTCTTGTCGGCCTGGAGCACCCGCTGCACCTCCGGGGTGAGCGCCGCCGAGAGCGAGCGCAGCCGGGAGTCCTGCTGCTGCCGGATGTCGTGACCGACCAGGCCGAGCAGCAGCGCCCCGATCGCCAGGACCAGCAGCGGGACGGCGAGCGAGACCGTGAGCGCCAGTCTGGTGGAGAGCTTCATCTCCCTGTCTCCTCCGTCGGCTCCTTCGGCAGGCGCAGCACGAAGCCGACGCCGCGCACGGTGTGCAGCAGCCGTGGTCGGCCGCCCTCCTCCAGCTTGCGCCGCAGGTAGCTGACGAAAGTGTCCACGGCGTCCGTCCGCACGTCGAAGTCGTAGCCCCAGACACGGTCCAGCAGCTGGTCCCGGGTCAACACCAGACCCGGGTTGCGGACGAACTGCTCCAGCAGTGCGAACTCGCGGCGGGTGAGGCGCAGCTCCGTGCTGTCGCGGAACGCCTGTCGGGTGCTCGGGTTCACCACCAGCGGGCCCGCCTGCAGCACCTCCGTCGGCGGGGGAGCGGTCCGCCGCCGCAGCAGCGCGTGCAGCCGCAGGACCAGCTCCTCCAGCGCGAAGGGCTTGATCAGGTAGTCGTCAGCCCCGGCCTGGAGGCCGGCGACGCGGTCGGCCAGTTCGTCGAGCGCGGAGAGCATCAGCACCGGCGTCTCGTCGCCGTCGGCCCGGATCCGGCGGCAGACCTCGGTGCCGGACAGGCCCGGCATGGAGACGTCGAGCACCAGTACGTCGGGAGCGGCCGTCGCGACCAGATCCAGCGCGGCGGCGCCGTCCGCGGCGAGCAGCACGGTGAAGCCGCTGAGTCGCAGCCCGCGCTCCAGGGAGCGGCGGATCGCCGCGTCGTCGTCGACGACCAGCACGCGTCCGGCCATAACGCCTCCAGCCCGAATGCCAGCCGAGTGGCGTAGTACTGACCGTCAGTCGGCTCAACAGGACGATGATGTGAAAGAAGAAGCGGCAGGTACGGCGGTGTTGCACAGAGCAGGGGTGGAACTCTCGTAAGGTTTGCTCGTGCCCTCTCTGCGCAATCCCGTCGGACCGCTGCCCGCGTCAATCTACTGGCGGCGGCGCCTCGTCGTGCTGGCGGCCCTCGCGAGCGCGGCCACGCTGGTCTCCGTGCTGACGTTCGGGGGCGGCGGGGGCAAGCAACCGGTGGCGGGCGGCGTGAACACACCGGTCGGCTCGATCACCCCTGGGCCGACGGGCGGGCACGGCGCGACGGGTTCCAACGACGGGACGGCGGGCGGCTCGGGTTCGACGCCGGGCACCGGGTCGAGCGCGTCCAGCGCGCCGACGGGCTCACCGAGCGGCGCGCCGGTGGTGACCGGCCCGGGCGGCTCGGGCGGCTCCAACGGCTCGGCGGGTTCCACGGGCTCGACGAACTCGACGGGATCGACCGGCTCGAGCAGCGGCGGTTCCGGCAGCGGCGGTTCCGGCAACGGCTCAGGCGGGACGCTGACCGCGAACCAGGCGGGCACGATGAACCTCCCCGTCTGCAACTCGGCCGACCTCGACCTCTCGCTCACCAGCACGGCGCAGACCTATGCGGCCTCCCAGTTCCCCGCCTTCCACCTGGGGATCACCAACACCGGCGGCGGCGCCTGCCGGGTCGACCTCGGCGCGAAGTCCGCGGTGCTGAAGGTGACCTCGGACACCGGCGCGCAGGTGTGGTCCTCCGGCGACTGCCCGAAGGACGCGTCCGCCCAGTGGTACGCCGTCCCGGCGGCCGGCGGGGGCGGGCTCAACGCCCTCTTCGGCTGGGGCCGGACGACCTCCAAGCCCGGTTGCACGCCCGGCAGCGGCGGCAGCGCGGCGGCGGCCGGGACGTACGTCGCCCACATCGCCATCGGCGGCGTCTCGGCGCAGCCTCAGCACTGGTTCAAGCTGGCCCCCTTCGGGAGCTGATGACCGCTCGGTGGTCGACCGAACGGGTGACTCGTCAGATTGTCAGGTATGTCCGGACGGCGATGATCGCGCCCAGCATCGAAGCTGGAACGCATGGGGTCGAACCAGGCAGTACCCGCGCACCCCACCGAACCTGCCGAATCGCCCGAGACGCCCGCGCTACCGGAGACACCTGAGACGCCCGGCGCCGCCCAGCTCAAGGCGGTGCTGCTCAGCCTGGTCAGACGTAGCGCTCGAGGATCGAGGACTCCGCCAGCCGGGACAGGCCCTCGCGGACCGAGCGCGCACGGGACTCGCCGACGCCCTCGACCGTCTGCAGGTCGTCGATGCTCGCGGCGAGCAGCTTCTGCAGGCCGCCGAAGTGCTCGACCAGCCGCTCGATGACCGTGTTGGGCAGCCGCGGCACCTTCGCCAGCAGGCGGTACCCGCGTGGGCTGACCGCCGAGTCCAGCGCCTCCGGCGTGCCGGGGTAGCCGAGGGCCTTGGCGACCGTCTGGATCTCCAGCAGCTCGGAGTGGGTCAGCGCCTCGAGGTCCGTCAGCACGTCCTGGACCGAGCGGCCGCGCTTGGCCGCGCGCTCGGGGAAGTAGTCACGGGCGACCAGCTCGCGGTCCGGCTCGACGCCGGCGATCAGTTCGTCCAGCTGGAGCGAGAGCAGCCGGCCGTCGGTGCCCAGCTCGACGACGTAGCCCGCGATCTCACTCGCGATCAGGCGGACCATCTCCTGCCGCTGTGCCACCGCGGCGACATCACGGACCGTCACCAAGTCCTCGATCTCGAGGGCGGAGAGCGTGCCGGAGACCTCGTCCAGTCGGAGCTTGTACCGCTCCAGCGTGGCCAGCGCCTGGTTGGCGCGGGAGAGGATGGCGGCGGAGTCCTCGATGACGCGGCGCGCGCCGTTCACGTAGAGGGCGATCAGCCGCATCGACTGGCTGACCGAGACGACCGGGTAGCCGGTCTGCTTGTTGACGCGCTCGGCGGTGCGGTGCCGGGTGCCTGTCTCCTCGGTCGGGATGTCGGCGTCGGGGACGAGCTGGACGCCGGCGCGCACGATCTTCGTGATGTCCTTGTCGATCACCACCGCGCCGTCGAGCTTGCAGAGCTCGCGCAGGCGTGTCGCGCTGAACTCGACGTCGAGCACGAAGCCGCCGGTGCAGAGCGACTCGACCTGCTTGTCGAAGCCCACGACGATCAGACCGCCGGTGCGGCCGCGGAGCACGCGTTCGAGGCCGTCACGCAGCGCGGTACCAGGGGCGACGGCACTGAGGGAGGCCCGGAGAAGGGCCTCCTCGCGGGAGGAGCGATCCGCCCGGTCGTTGGCTGCCACGGGGGCGACTCCTCCGGTGGGGTGCGGTGTGCGCGTACGAGTTTACCGATGACCGCCTGTGCGTGTGTCCGGATATTCCATGGGTGGGCCGAATCGTGCCGTGCTGGGCCGGATCATGCCTGGCTGAGGGCATGCCACTAATCCGGCTCGATCTCCTCCCAGCCGCGCATCAGCTCGTCGGCGCTGTCCGGGATGTCGAGATAGTTCGGCACCGCGCGCTGTGCCTCGTCCGTCAAATCGACGCGCCCACGCCGGTTCTCCTCGCTGTCGGCGTCGCGGACCTGGCGTGGCGTGCGGCGGCCGGTGGCTCCCTTGCGGTCCGGATCGCGCCCCAGCCGGCCAGGCCGGCCGGGGATCGCGGCCATCGCGTCGCCGATCGTGGTGACCTCTATCACGCGCATGCCCTTGGGGACCTTGCCGGGCTCCGGCGGGACCAGCGCGTGTGTGAAGCCCAGCCGCGCGGCCTCGGCCAGCCGCCGCTCGACGCCGGTGACCCGGCGCACCTCACCCGCGAGACCCACCTCACCGATGGCGACCAGCTCCTGGGGCAGCGGCGTGTCGGCGGCGGAGGAGGCCAGCGCGAGCGCGATCGCCAGATCGGCGGCCGGCTCGGACAGCTTGACCCCGCCGACGGTGGCGGCGTAGATGTCCATCTTTCCCATCCGGACGCCGCCGTGGCGCTCCAGCATGGCCAGGATCATCGCGATACGGGGGGACTCCAGCCCGGAGGTGGCCCGGCGCGGGGAGGGAATCACCGAATCCACGAGCAACGCCTGCACCTCCGCGACGAGCGGACGCCGCCCCTCCAGCGTGACCGTCAGACAGGTGCCGGGGACGGGCACCGAACGCTTCGTCAGGAAGAGACCGGAGGGATCGGGCAGGCCGATGATGCCGGAGTCGTGCAATTCGAAGCAGCCGACCTCGTCGGTCGCGCCGTAGCGGTTCTTGACCCCGCGGATCAGCCGCAGCCGGGCGTGCCGGTCGCCCTCGAAGTGCAGCACGACGTCGACGAGGTGTTCGAGCAGGCGCGGACCGGCGATCGCGCCCTCCTTGGTGACGTGACCGACGAGCAGGGTGGACATCGCCCTGGTCTTGGACTCCCTGATCAGCGCGGCCGCGACCTCCCTGATCTGGGCGGGACCGCCGGGCGCGCCGTCGAGCTCGGCGGAGGCGATGGTCTGCACGGAGTCGAGCACGAGCAGGGTCGGCCGGACCTGCTCGATGTGCCCGAGGACGGCGGCCAGATCCGTCTCGGCGGCGAGGAAGAGGTGCGGCGAGAGCGCGTTGATCCGGTCGGCGCGGAGGCGGACCTGGCTGGCCGACTCCTCGCCGGTGATGTAGAGCGTGCGCTGCTCGGGGCCTGCGGCCTTCGCCGCGACGTCGAGCAGCAGCGTCGACTTGCCGACGCCGGGCTCCCCGGCGAGCAGCACGACGGCGCCGGGCACCAGCCCGCCGCCGAGGACGCGGTCCAGCTCGTCGATGTTGGTCGGCCGCGACGCCGCGGTGGTGGCGTCCACCTGCCCGATGGGCCGCGCGGGAGCGGAGACGGGCCCCGCGGCCGTCGTCCGCACGGTCGGCCCCCCGGCCTCCTCCACCGTGCCCCAGGCGTTGCATTCGCTGCAGCGGCCGGTCCACTTGGGCGGCGTGAAGCCGCAGTTCGTGCACCGATAGGTACTGCGTGTCTTGGAGCTGTTGCTTCGCGCGGCCATGCGGGACACGCTAACGGACACCACTGACAACGTCAGGGGCGCGAGGAACTGCGCGAGAAACCACCCTGAGCGGATGGCCCTGCACGTTGAGGACCATCCGCATGACGGTGGCTTGTCGCGCAGTTCCTCGCGCCCCTGATGGTGCAACTGGCCCTCCGTCGTGACCTGTCGCGCCCACGCCGCGGAGCGGCAGAGCCGCGCGGCCCTGATGGTGCCCACCTGCCCAGCCGTCACCCGAAAGTGTGGATGCGCAGCGCTTCCCCGGAGGGGGGTGGCGCGGCGCGCCTACCGTCGGGGGCGTGGACACTGTGCTGGACCAGTTAGCCGACGCCCTGTTCAGCTACAGCCTTTCCGTGCTGTGCGACCAGGACGCAGCCGTCGCCGCCGTGCGGCAGACACGGCGGCTCGCCGCACGGCACCGGCGGCGCCTCCGGCGCCCCGAGCAGCAGCGGGCGTGGCTCTACGCGCTCGCGCGTTACGTCTGCCTGGTCCGGCTCGAGGCCCGTACCCAGGGCGACAGCCCGAAGGTGGCTGCCCAAGAGTCCGGCGCGGCGCGCTCCCGGCTCGCGCGGCTGGCGTGGCCGGAGGCGGCGGGGACGACGCCCGCGCAGCGCGAAGCGTTGGAGCTGGCCGGTCGCCACGGGCTGGAGCCGGTCGAGATCGCCGCCGTGCTGGGCCTGCGGGTCGACGCCGCCGCCGTGCTCCTCTCGCAGGCCGTCTGCGAGGTCGAGCGCACCGCCGCCGCCCTCGCCGTGCTGGCCGCCGACGCCTGCCCCGAGCTGCGGCGGCTCGGCCGGGGGCGCGGTCCGGTGCTCGGCCGCGCGCTCCGTGGCGAGCTGGTGCGTCATCTGGACGACTGCCCCACCTGCCGCGGCACCGCCGAGCGCGGCGCGGCGGAGGGCCCGTGGCCCGGCACCTTCCGCACGCCCGGTTCGCTGCCGTTGGTCCACCTCCCCCGCGTGGCCCTCCGCGCCGCCGCCGGACGCGCTGAGCCGCCGCTGCCTGACCCGCGCTTCGACCGGCGCGGCTTCCCGCAGCACCTCGCACCGCAGGAGGAGCACGCGGCCGTGGTCCGGCACCGTGCCGTCATCGGCTCGGTCGCCGCGGCGGTCGTCGCGGTGCCCGCCGCCGCGATCTGGGCGGTGCACGCGGGGGAGGGCCCGAGCGTCCCCGCGGCGCAGGTGACCTCTGTCCGGGTGGCCAATCCGCAGCCGGCGTCGCCCACTCCCGGCGGCGGAACGACGGTCTCCACCGGGGTCGCGACGAGGACCGGCCTGTCGGCGGCCCTCGGCAGCGGTCACCTGGGCGAGAACATCTCCTTCACCGGCTCGCCGTCCTCCGCGCCGATGCCTACGGCGACGGGCGGCGCGCCTCAGGTCCCGATCGGCGTCCCGTCCACCACGCCGGGTCAGCTCACCGTCGCCGCCACCCAGTCGGGCGCGCGCACGGTGGTCACCCTCACCAACACCGGCGGCAGCCCGCTGCTCTGGACGGCGACATCGAACGCCCCCTGGCTCCGGCTCAGTCGCGACGGCGGCACGCTCGCCCCTGGCGCCCAGCTCACCGTGCTGGTCACGGTCAACGAGTCGACGGCCCCGACGAACGCCTGGACGGCGCAGATCCTGTTCCAGCCCTCCGGCAGCGTCCTCACCCTCTCGGGCAGCGGCTCCCGCCGCGGCATCCCCACCCCGACCGCATCACCGACCCAGACCCCGAGCTCCTCCCCGACGCCGACGCCGACACCTACTCCGACCCCGACTTCCACTCCGACGCCGACACCGCTGCCGTCCGACACGACGTCAACTTCCGCCGCCCCTACGGTTGCCACTCATTGACGAGAGCGGGCGACGGCTCAAGCCTGGTCCGCCGGGTGCGGGGCGACGGGGCCGGCCGGGTTGTCGAGGTGGCGGAGGCAGTGCTGGACCAGCTCGGCGTAGCCGGCCGGGCCCATCAGTTCGGTCAGCTCCGCGCGGTAGCTCACGTAGACCGGGTCCGCGCCGACGTGCGCGTCGGGGCTGCCGGTGCACCACCACTGCAGGTCGTGGCCGCCGGGGCCCCAGCCGCGGCGGTCGTACTCGCCGATGGTGACCTGGAGGAAGCGGGTGTCGTCGGGGCGGTCGATCCAGTCGTAGGCGCGGCGGATCGGCAGCTGCCAGCAGACGTCCGGCTTGGTTTCCAGGGGCTCCAGGCCCTCGGTCAGCGCCAGCGTGTGCAGCGCGCAGCCCTCGCCGCCGGAGAAGCCCGGACGGTTGAGGAAGATGCAGGCGCCGTCGATCCTGCGGGTGCGCAGCTCGCCGTCGTCGTCCGGCTCGCTGATGCCCTTCGGGCCGGTGCCCTGGCGGTGGAACTGCCAGGTCTCGGACGTCAGCCGGGCGGCGTGACCGAGGACACGCTGCTGGTCGTCCTCGTCGGACCAGTGCGCGCCCAGGGTGCAGCAGCCGTCGCTGGCGCGGCCCGGCCGGATGCCGTGGCAGCCGCGTCCGAAGACGCAGGTCCACCGGGAGGTGAGCCAGGTGAGGTCGCACCGGAAGACCTGTTCGGCGTCGGCCGGATCGGCGAAGTCGACCCAGGCGCGGGGGAAGTCCAGGCTCACCTCGCGCTTGCGTGCGGCCTTGGCCGCCTTCTTCGCCGCCTTGAGGTCGGCGGTGCTGCTGATGGTTACGTCTACTGCTGCCACCCACTCAGCCTATGTCGCCCCGGGCGGTCGGCTCGGACGGCCTGCGGGCGAGGCCGGGCGAATCTTTCCGACAGGCTGTCGGGATCGTCTCCGCCGTCCGGGGGGCGTGCTGGCCCGGCCGGATGAACCCCCGCGCGTCGTGCGCCGTGCCCTCTCGACGCAGGGACAAAGCGGGAGCATTCTCTCGATATGGTGAAAGGGTGGAGATCGGCTTATCCGTCAACAATTCTGACGATCTGTCTGCTCGTCGCAGGCGGGATCGGGGCCGGACTCTCGGCCGGGCACGCCCGCGCCGACGAGCAGACGATGTCGCAGGACACGCTGCGCACCGGCTGGGACCCGCACGAGCCCGGTCTCACCCCCGCCCAGGTGTCCAGCTCCAGCTTCGGCCAGCAGTTCTCCACAGCTGTGGACGGACAGGTCTACGCCCAGCCGCTCGTCATCGGCTCCACGTTGATCGCCGCCACCGAGAACGACAAGGTCTACGGGATCGACGCCGCCACCGGCGCCATCCGCTGGACCCGCACGCTCGGCACCCCCTGGGCCGCGGCGAACATCGGCTGCGGCGACCTCGCCCCGAACCTGGGCGTCACCAGCGCGCCCGTCTACGACCCGTCGAGCGGCACGGTCTACGTGACCTCCAAGGTCAACGACCCCGACGGCGCCCACCCCGGCTGGTACCTGCACGCCATCGACCCGGCCTCCGGCCTGGAGCGCAGCGGCTGGCCTGTGAAGATCCACGGCGCGCCGACCAACGACCTCAGCCGGGCGTTCAACCCCGCCACCGTCAACCAGCGGCCCGGCCTGCTGCTGCTCGACGGCCACGTCTACGCCGGCTTCGGCTCCCACTGCGACTTCCCTTCCTACGTCGGCTACATCGCGGGCGTGAACACCAGCACCCGCGCGCTCACGCTCTGGGCGACCGAGAACGGATCCACCAACGGCATGGCCGGGGTCTGGCAGGGCGGCGGCGGGCTGCTCTCGGACGGCCCCGGCCGGATCCTCTTCGCGACCGGCAACGGTCTCACCCCCGCCCCCGGCCCGGGCAGCCGTCCGCCCGGCCAGCTCTCCGAGTCCGTCGTCCGGCTCGGCGTCAACAGCGACGGTTCGCTGCACACCCAGGACTTCTTCAGCCCCGCCAACGCGGCCACCCTGGACCAGAACGACACCGATCTCGGCTCCGGCGGACCGCTCGGCCTGCCCACCGGGACCGGCCTGCCGTTCGGGGCGAGCAGCGCGCATCCGCACCTGCTGGTCCAGGTCGGCAAGGACGGGCGGATCTTCCTGCTGGACCGCGACCACCTCGGCGGCCGCTCCCAGGGGCCCGGTGGCGGGGACGCGGTGCTCGGCATCTCGGGACCGTTCCAAGGCGTCTGGGGACACTCGGGCGCCTACGGAGGACAAGGCGGCTTCGTCTACGTCGTCGGCTCGCGCGGCCCGCTGCGCGCCCTCTCCTTCGGCCTGGACGGCAGTGGCAACCCGCGGCTCACTCCGGTGGCGACCAGTCTGGAGACCTTCGGTTACACCTCGGGCTCGCCGGTGATCACCTCCGACGGCACCACGGCCGGATCGGCCACCGTCTGGTCCGAGTACGCGGACGGCACCAACGGCGCCAACGGCCAGCTCCGCGCCTACGACGCGCTCCCCAGCGGCAACCAGTTGCGGCTGCTCTTCTCCGCGCCGATCGGCACCGCCGCCAAGTTCGCGGTGCCCGCGACCAGCGGCGGCCGCGTCTACGTCGGCACCCGCGACGGCCATGTGCTGGCCTTCGGCCTGCCGTCCGGCTCCGCGCTGATCGGGCCCTCGACGAACGTCGGGGACGTCGCCGTCAACGCGAGCGGCAGTGCCACGCTGACCGTCAAGGCGACCCGCACGGTCACGATCAACACGGTGACCACGCCTGCGGGAAGCCCCTTCGCCGCCGCTCCGGCCGGACTGCCCGTGACGCTGACAGCCGGTCAGTCCTACGCCGTGCCGCTCACCTTCTCGCCGAAGAAGGCCGGACCCGCGAGCGCCGTGGTGAGCTTCGGCACCAACCTCGCCACGATCGGCTTCGGCGTCACCGGCTACGGCACCGCGCCAGGATTCACCGCCTTCCCCGACCTGCTCGACTTCGGCCAGATCGCCACCGGCAGCGTCCGTACTCTCGGCGTCACCATCACCAACACCGGGACCAGCGACGAGACGGTCTCCTCGACCACCGCTCCGAACGCCCCCTTCTCCGCCTCCGGCCTCCCGGCCGCCGGGCAGGTGGTCCCGTCGAAGCAGTCGGTCAACATCCAGGTGAGCTACGCCCCGACCGCCGCGTCGAACGGCGACACGGGCTCGCTCTCGGTGGTCGGCCCGGACGGGTCGGCGACGGTCTCCCTGAGCGGCAGCGCGGTGCAGGGCGCCTCGCATCTGACGATCACTCCGACCGGTACGGACTACGGCACCGTCCCGGTCGGCACCTCCAAGACGCTGACCTTCGACATCAGCAACACCGGCAACATCCCGCTGACCATCACGAAGGCGGCCGCGCCCGCCGCGCCCTTCCTGGCCGGCAACCCGATCAGCGAGGGCCAGCAGCTCCAGCCCGGTGACGTGGTGCACCAGGCCGTCACCTTCTCGCCTACCTCGACGGGCGTCTTCAACGGCGTCTACCAGATCACCTCCGACGACGGCAGCGGCCCGCAGCCGGAGTCGCTGACCGGCACCGCGTCGCTCCCATCCGGCCGGATCGTCGTACCCAACCCGGGCGCGGGCGGCTGGCAGCTCAACGGCTCCACCCAGCTCTCCGGCGGCGACCTCGACCTCACCCAGGCGCTGAACTGGCAGGCGGGCTCCGCGGTCTTCCCGGTCCCGGTGCTGACCAACGGTCTGAACGCCACGTTCACCGCCGTCATCGGCGGCGGCAGCGGCGCGGACGGGATGAGCTTCGCGCTCCTCGACCCGGCCAAGGTCACCCCGACCTCCGTCGGCCTCGCGGGCGGCGCGCTCGGCTGGGCGCCGATGCCGGGGGTGGCGGTCACCCTGGACACCTTCAAGAACCCGCTCGACCCGTCAAACAACTTCGTCGGGCTGGCCACCGGCGCCACCGCCAACGGCTTCGTCTACGCGGCGACCAGCACCCAGGTGCCGAACCTGCGCAGCGGGCCGCACGTGGTCAACGTCTCGGTCGCGGGCAAGACGGTGACCGTCCTGGTCGACGGCGTGAAACTGTTCGCGACCGCCGTCGCCTCGCTTCCGCCCGCCGCGTACCTGGCCTTCACCGGCGGTACCGGCACCCTCAACGACATCCACACCGTCCGCGACGCGGCGATCACCGCCGCCTCCTACGCGGTGCCACCGCCCGGCCCGAACGGCTGGGTCCGCAACGGCACGGCGGTCATGAACGGCACCACGCTGGTGCTGACCCAGGCCAAGACCAACCAGAGGGGCTCGGACTTCCAGTCCACCGCGGTTCCCTCGGCCCACCTCGCCGCGAACTTCACCGCCACCCTCGGCGGCGGCACCGGCGCGGACGGGCTGACCTTCGCGATGCTGGACGCGAGCAAGCGCGGCGCGAACTCGCTCGGCGCCGGCGGTCAGGGACTCGGCTGGCTCGGGCTGCCGGGCGTCGCGGTCGTCCTCGACACCTACAAGGCCCCCGGCAACCCGTCGAACAACTTCGTCGGGGTCGCGGTGGGCTCGATCAACGGCCACCTCGTCTACGCGGCGACCTCCACGGCGATCACCCACCTGCGGAGCGGCCCGGTCACGGTCTCGGTGACCGTCTCCGGCGGCCGACTGCTGGTCGTGGTCCAGGGGCACCAGGTCATCAACGTGGCGGTCACACTGCCGCCCAACGTCAGGGTCGGCTTCACCGGCGCCACGGGCGGACTGACCGACGTCCACGCCGTCAGCGGCGTTACGATCAAGTACTGAGGGGCCGAGGAGGCAGTCATGCGCAGACTCGTCATCGCACCGCTCGTCGTCGCGGCGTTCGCCCCCGTCCTGGTGGGCGTGGCCTGCGCGGACACGACGCCACCCCCGCCAACGACCACGCCCTCGCCCGTGCCGTTCACCGTGCTCGTGACGGACACCGACACCCAGGGCCGGGTCTTCACCGACCCGAACGGCCAGGTGCTCTACCGCTACGCGGGCGACAACGTCGCCGTCGGCACCTTCGGCTGCGTCGCGGCGTGCCTGAAGACCCACCCGCCGCTGCTGACCACACCGGGCACGCCACTGCGGATGCCGCCCGGCGTCGCGGGCACGCTCTCGGCGACGCTCCGCCCCGACGGCGTCGGCGACCAGGTCACCCTGAACGGCGCCCCGCTCTACACCTTCACCGGCGACCAGCCCGGCGACACGAACGGCGTAGCACCCGACTGGCACGCTGCCCAGGCGCTCCCCGCGCCACCATCGCCGGCACCGCCGACGCGCTGAGCGGCTGACCGTGCCGCTCCGCATCGCGTAGCGTGGACAGCTATGCGACTCGGCGTGCTCGACGTGGGATCCAACACCGTCCACTTCCTGGTGGTGGACGCGCACCCCGGCGCGGCGCCGCTGCCGGCCTACTCCCACAAGATAGAGCTGCGCCTGGCCGAGCTGCTGGACGCGGACGGCGCGATCCGCGAGGACGGCGTGGAGCGGCTGGTCGACATGGTCGAGTCCTCGATGCGGGTCGCCGAGGACAAGGGCGTGGAGGAGGTCCTGCCCTTCGCCACCAGCGCGATCCGCGAGGCGGCCAACGGCGAGGACGTGCTCAAGCGGGTCCAGGACGAGACCGGCATCGAGCTCAAGGTCCTCTCCGGCGGCGACGAGGCCCGGCTGACCTTCCTGGCGGCGCGCCGCTGGTACGGCTGGTCCAGCGGCCGACTGTTGCTGCTGGACATCGGCGGCGGCTCGCTGGAGATCGCCTGCGGCCTGGACGAGGAGCCGGACACGGCGATCTCCCTCCCCCTGGGCGCCGGCCGCCTCACCGCCGGCTGGCTGCCGGGGGACCCCCCGACGCCGGAATCCGTCCGCGAGCTGCGCCGCCACGTACGGGCGGAGATCGCCCGGACTGTGGCGGAGGTCTCCCGGCTGGGTCCTCCGGACCATGTGGTGGGCTCCTCGAAGACCTTCAAGCAACTGGCCCGCATCACCGGCGCGGCGCGGGAGGCGGAGGGCCCGCTGGTGACCCGCAGGTTGACTCGCGGCGCGCTGGAGGACTGGGTCCCCCGGCTGGCGGCGATGTCCGAGTCCCAGCGGGTGCTCCTCCCCGGAGTCTCGGAAGGCCGCGCCCGCCAGCTGCTCGCTGGCGCGCTGGTGGCCGAGGGCGCGATGGACCTCTTCCGCATCGACGAGATGGACATCTGCCCATGGGCGCTGCGGGAGGGTGTGATCCTGCGTCGCCTGGATCGGCTTTCCTCAGGACAGTAGAACCGTCAGGGGCGCGAGGCTCTGCTCGATGAACTGCGTGCGCGAGCAACCACCCTGTGCGGATGGCCCTGCTCGTTCGGGGACTCACCACCTCGGTGGCGCGTCGCGCACGCAGTTCATCGAGCAGAGCCTCGCGCCCCTGACGGGGTTCTCTAAGCTGTTAGGCGTGGCGAAAGTGGGCGGTAGGGGCGTGAAGCGAGACGAAGAGTGCATCGTCGTGCCGAAGGCGAAGATCGCGCTGTCGACCGCCTCGGTCTATCCCGAGAACACCGCCGCCGCGTTCGAGATCGCGGGGCGGCTCGGTTACGACGGTGTCGAGGTCATGGTCTGGACCGATCCGATCAGCCAGGACATAGAGGCTCTGCGTCGCCTCTCCGACTACCACCAGGTCCCCATCCTCGCCGTGCACGCGCCCTGCCTGCTGATCACGCAGCGCGTATGGGGCACGGACCCGTGGCAGAAGCTGGAGAAGGCCCGCAGCGCGGCGGAGAAACTCGGCGCCTCCGCCGTCGTCGTGCACCCGCCGTTCCGTTGGCAGCGCCAGTACGCCCGCGACTTCGTCCAGGGCATCTGGCGGATGGCGGACGAGACCGACGTCCGCTTCGCCGTCGAGAACATGTACCCCTGGCGCTACCGCGACCGTGAGGTCGCCGCCTACTCGCCGGACTGGGATCCCACGACCGAGGACTACCGGCACTTCACCATCGACCTGTCCCACGTAGCGACCTCCCGCACCGACGCGCTCGCCATGCTGGACCGGATGGGGGACCGGCTCGGCCACGTCCACCTCGCGGACGGGTCAGGCTCCGCCAAGGACGAGCACCTGATCCCCGGACGCGGCACCCAGCCCTGCGCGGAGCTGCTGGAGCGGCTGGCGAGGAACCGCTTCGACGGCCACGTCGTGCTGGAGGTCAACACCCGGCGTGCGCCGGGGCCCGTCGAACGGGAGGCCGACCTCGCCGAGGCGCTGGCCTTCACCCGACTCAATCTCGCCGCCGCGCCCGCACCGGCGCCCGCGTCCACCGCTCGCACGGCGCACGCCAAGCCCGCCCGCATGCCGGACAAGATGTCCGAGGGGCGGGCATAGGGCGTACCCTCGACGGCACCAGTCAAGGAGTTGAGCGCAATGCCGCAGCTGAGGTCTCGTACGGTCACCCACGGTCGCAACATGGCGGGCGCGCGCGCTCTCATGCGCGCCTCCGGTGTAGCCAGCGAGGACATCGGCAAGCCGATCATCGCGGTGGCCAACTCCTTCACCGAGTTCGTGCCCGGCCACACGCACCTGTCGCCGGTCGGCCGGATCGTCTCCGAGGCGATCAAGGCCGCGGGCGCGGTGCCGCGTGAGTTCAACACCATCGCTGTCGACGACGGCATCGCCATGGGCCACGGCGGCATGCTCTACTCGCTGCCCTCCCGCGACCTGATCGCCGACAGCGTCGAGTACATGGTCGAGGCGCACTGCGCCGACGCGCTGATCTGCATCTCCAACTGCGACAAGATCACGCCGGGCATGCTGATGGCCGCGCTGCGCCTCAACATCCCGACCGTCTTCGTCTCCGGCGGCCCGATGGAGGCCGGTCAGGCCACCCTCGTGGACGGCACCGTCCGCAAGCTGGACCTGATCAACGCCATCGCGGACGCGGTCAACGAGAACGTCTCCGACGAGGACATCCGCCGGATCGAGGAGAACGCCTGCCCGACCTGCGGCTCCTGTTCCGGCATGTTCACCGCCAACTCGATGAACTGCCTGACCGAGGCCATCGGCCTCTCGCTCCCCGGCAACGGCTCGGTGCTGGCCACCCACACCGCCCGCCGCGGGCTGTACGAGCGCGCCGGGCAGACCGTCGTCGAGATCACCAAGCGCTACTACGAGCAGGGCGACGAGTCCGTGCTGCCGCGCGCCGTCGGCTCCAAGGCCGCGTTCGAGAACGCGATGTCGCTGGACATCGCGATGGGCGGCTCGACCAACACGATCCTCCACCTGCTGGCCGCCGCGCAGGAGGCCGAGCTGGACTTCGGTCTGGCCGACATCGACCGGCTCTCCCGCAAGGTGCCCTGCCTGGCCAAGGTCGCCCCGAACGTCGCGCCGACCACCACGTACTACATGGAGGACGTGCACCGCGCCGGCGGCATCCCCGCCATCCTGGGCGAGCTGCACCGCGGCGGGCTGCTCCGCGAGGACGTGCACACCGTGCACTCCGACTCTCTGGACGAGTGGCTGAAGACCTGGGACATCCGCGGGGGCTCGCCCTCCGACGCGGCCGTCGAGCTCTGGCACGCGGCGCCCGGCTGCGTCCGCTCCGCCGAGGCCTTCTCCCAGTCCGAGCGCTGGGACACGCTGGACACCGACCAGTCGGGCGGCTGCATCCGCTCCGTCGAGCACGCCTACTCCAAGGACGGCGGCCTGGCCGTGCTGCACGGCAACCTGGCCGTGGACGGCTCGGTCGTGAAGACGGCCGGCGTGGACGAGTCGATCTGGACCTTCGAGGGCCCGGCGGTGGTCTGCGAGTCGCAGGACGAGGCCGTCGACAAGATCCTGCGCAAGCAGGTCAAGGAGGGCGACGTCGTCGTCATCCGCTACGAGGGCCCCAAGGGCGGTCCCGGCATGCAGGAGATGCTCTACCCGACCTCGTTCCTCAAGGGCCGGGGCCTGGGCAAGTCCTGCGCGCTGATCACCGACGGACGCTTCTCCGGCGGCACCAGCGGCCTCTCCATCGGCCACGTCTCACCCGAGGCGGCCTCCGGCGGGGTCATCGCGCTGGTGCGCGACGGCGACCGGATCCGGATCGACATCCCGAACCGGGGCATCGAGCTGCTGGTCCCCGAGGAGGAGCTGGCCGCGCGCCGCGCGGAGCTGGGCGGCGTCTACGCGCCGAAGGCCCGCGAGCGCAAGGTCTCGGCGGCGCTGCGCGCCTACGCGGCGATGGCCACCAGCGCCGACCGCGGCGCGGTCCGCGACGTCTCCAAGCTCGGCTGAGCGGGACGGCTTGAACGGGACGGCCTGAACGGGTTCACCTCATCGAGCCCGCATAATCGAAGAGTGTCGACAAGCATCGCCCCCGCCCCTGAGTCCATCCGCTGGTTCGGTACCACCTGGGTGGACCGGGGCAGCGACTACTGGCTGCGCCGCCTCGCCGTGAGCGTCGGCGCGCTGGTCGCGGCCGTGGCGGGGGCGTTTCTCATGCGCCTCGCCGTGCAGGGCGTCATCCTGGCCAAGACCGGGGGCTTCGTCGAGCTGCTGCTGATCGTGGCGATCGCGGTCTGCAGCTGCGTGGCCGCGATCCGGACCTGGACCGTGCTCGGGCAGGGCAAGGAGGCCCTGAGCGGCTGGATGAAGGACGAGAAGTCGATCGGCGTCATGCTGATCGTCGGGTTCGTCGGCTCCCTGGTCGCCTACTTCGTCCGCAGCCTGATCGAGGCCCCCGGCGAGGGCGTCCAGCGCGCGCAGTACGAACTGGCCGCGGCCGCGCACGCCCGCCGCAAGGCCGCGCCGAAGCAGGCCAAGGCCCGCGCGGGCAAGCGTCGTCGCTGAGGGAGCACGCGCAGGGGAGAGTCAGTTGCGCGAATCCAGCGCGCAGTCCGACTGCTTGGCCGGAACCGGCTTGCTCAGGTCGTAAGGGTCGATCGGGGAGCCGCTGGGGGCCGGGGCGGATGCGGTGCCGGTCGCCTGGCTGATCTGGAAGTAGGGCGTCAGGTAGCCGTCGTGCAGGTCGCAGCGGTCGTCAGCGGTGTTGCCCTTCGAGTCCTCGATACTCACCGTCCCGGCCGTGACCTGGTAGCGGGCCGGGTCGAAGAACCGGAAAGTCAGCGTGCGGCGCGCGATAGTGCGCTCGACCTCGTCGGTCGAGCCGGCCGGGTGCGCAGCGTAGACGAACACGTAGTCCGTCCTGACCAGCAGCCCGTGGTCGCCGTCCGAGGCCAGGGTGGTCACTCCCTGGACCCGCACGTCGTCACTGACCAGGATCGCCACGGCCGGGTTGAAGCGGCTGACCCACATCGAGGCGTTCTGGGCGGCAGTGGGGTGAGCCAGACCAGTCGTCATCCAGTTCCGCTGGAAGGGGTCGAGCATGTCCAGCACAGCCTGGGGGTAGCCGCCGTGCAGCGTCTTCGGGTCCAGGTACGCGGCCATCAGGAAGGTCTTGACGCGTTGCTCATCCTTGGCGACCGTGCCCGCCGAGAAGGCGCCGACCGGCTGCGCCGCAGGCAGGGCGATCCCGGCAGCGCCGGAGGGCCACTTGTCCGCCGGGGAGCCGGCGAACGGGTTCTGCATCGTGGGGGTGGTGTCCGCGATCGACGTAGGCGGGGCGGCGGTAGGGCTGGCCGTCAGCGCGGGAGCAACCGCCTGGCCGACCGGTGCCCCCTCCGTGGCCGAGCCGGCGCCCGGCGCCTTGCCGAAGGCCACGTCGTGGAGTGCCTTGGCGTTGAGGCTGGCCAGGACGAGCCCGACCGCGAGCACGACGAAGACCGGCGCCTGCCAGCGGCCGCGCAGGCGGCGTCGCTTGGGCGGGGTGACCGGCGGGCGCCAGCCCGTGTCCTTCGGGGGCGTGCGCTTCCAGCGCGCGCTGAGCATGCGGGCGCGGGCCGACTGCTCCTTGTGCTCGGCAGCCCGGACGAAGTCCTCGTCGAGAACGAGCTTCTCGAATGGGTCCTCGGGCTGGTCGTCGATCTTGGCCATCGCGCCAGTATGGCCAGCGTCAAACCGCCACGCCGCAATGATCGGTTAAGGATTCGGCAAGAGCTCCGGCTGTGGAGCGATCACCCGCCCGAGCGCTTCCTCGCACCGACGACGCTGCTGACCACGCCGACGATCGCGTAGAGGATCGCCGCGTGCCAGAGGCCGGTGAAGATGCTGGCGAAGATGCCGTCGGAGCTGAAGACGTACTGCGTCACCGCGTTCGTCACCGCCAGCGCCGCTGCGGGCGCGCCCGCAGCCTGCCAGGGGTGTTCCGCGGACCAGCGCCGCAGGCGATGGTCCCCACCCTTCTTGGTGAGCGCCGCGCCCGCGCCGCCGACCAGGAAGAACAGGAACAGACCGATGCTGGCCGGGCCCGCCAGGATGCCCAGGCTCCAGTGCAGGGTGACCAGGTCGACGCCGACCGCCGCGCCGGCACCCACCAGACCGACGGCGCCCGCCGTCTTCCAGGGCCCCCGCGAGGCCGCGGCGGCGGCCAGAGTGCCGGATTCGCGCGGGCTGACCTCACTACTACTCATGGTTCAACGGTGCGCCCCCGACGCTCCAGAAGCCATAGGGGACTTCCCTGAGTTTGCCCGGAGCCGGCCCTAGGCTGGCGACATGCTCTCCCGTCGACTTCTCCTCGCCGCCTCCAGGAGTTCCCAGGTCCGGCGGGCGGTGCTGGCCGCGCCAGGAGGCCGGGCGGTGGTGGCGCGTTTCGTCGCGGGGGAGACCCGCGCGGACGCCGTCGCCGCGGCGGACCGGCTGATCGCCCACGGGCTGCACGTCTCGCTCGACCACCTGGGCGAGGACCCCGTCGACGACGCGCACGCGGCGGCCATCGCCGCCGAGTACGTCGGCCTGCTCGGCGCGCTGGACGAGGCCGGGCTGGCCGGGCGCGCGGAGGTCTCGGTCAAGCTCTCCGCGCTCGGAGCCCGCCTCGGTGCAGACGGCCCCGCGTTGGCGCGGGACCACGCCCGCGCGATCTGCGAGGCCGCGGACGCGGCGGGCACGAGCGTCACCGTCGACATGGAGGACCACGCCGCGACCGAGGCCACCCTCGCCACCGCGGCGGAGCTGCGCGCCGAGTTCCCGACGCTCGGCGTCGTACTCCAGGCCTACCTGCGTCGCACCGAGTCCGACTGCCGCGAGCTGCTCGGCGCGGGCTCACGCGTCCGGCTGGTCAAGGGCGCGTATGCGGAGCCGGAGTGGCTGGCGTTCCGGGGCCGCGACGAGGTCGACCGCGCGTACGTGCGCTGCCTACGGCTGCTGATGGAGGGTCAGGGCTATCCGATGGTGGCGACCCACGACCCGCGTCTGATCGAGATCGCGGGCGTGCTCGCCGTCCGCGCGGGCCGCCCGCAGGACAGCTATGAGTTCCAGATGCTCTACGGCATCCGCGAGGACGAGCAGCGACGGCTCGCGGAGGCGGGCGAGACCGTCCGCGTCTACGTCCCCTACGGCGCGGACTGGTACGCCTACTTCATGCGCCGCCTCGCGGAGCGGCCCGCGAACGTCGCCTTCTTCGCCCGCGCGCTGGCGGGAGGGTGAGCTCAAAGCGTGGATGAGCTCAGAGGATGGACAGTCGCGCCGGGGGAACCGGGCCCGGTGCGACACTGACCGTATGACGCAACGAGTCGCCGTCCTCGGCACCGGAAAGATCGGTGAGGCCCTGGTCTCCGGCCTGCTCCGGGCCGGCAAGTCTCCCGCCGACGTCCTCGTCACCGCCCGCCGCCCCGAGCGCGCGGCGGAGCTGCGCGAGCGCTACGGCGTGGAGGCGGTCAGCAACGAGGAGGCCGTCAAGGCCGCCGACACCCTCATCCTGACGGTCAAGCCGCAGGACATGGGCGCCCTGCTGGACGAGCTCGCGCCGAACCTGCCCGCCGACCGGCTGGTGATCTCCGGCGCGGCCGGCATCCCCACCACGTGGTTCGAGGAGCGCCTCGCACCGGGCACACCGGTCGTCCGCGTCATGACCAACACGCCGGTGCTGGTCGACGAGGCCATGAGCGTCATCTCCGCGGGCTCGCACGCCGGCGAGGAGCACCTGCTGCGGACCGAGGAGATCTTCAGCCAGGTCGGCAAGACGCTGCGCGTGCCGGAGAACCAGCAGGACGCGGCCACCGCGCTCTCCGGCTCGGGCCCGGCGTACTTCTTCTACCTCGTCGAGGCCATGACCGACGCGGGCATCCTGCTCGGCCTGCCGCGCGCGGTCGCGCACGACCTGATCGTCCAGTCCGCGGTCGGCGCGTCCGTCATGCTGCGCGACTCCGGCGAGCACCCGGTCAAGCTGCGCGAGGCGGTGACCTCCCCGGCCGGGACGACGATCGCGGCGATCCGCGAGCTGGAGAACCACGGTGTCCGCGCGGCGCTGCTGGGCGCGCTGGAGGCAGCGCGCAACCGCTCGCAGGAGCTGGCCTCCGGCGGCAAGTAGGTAGGGTTGACCAGGTGCTCCGATACGACCTGGTGATCTTCGACAACGACGGCGTCCTGGTGGACAGCGAACCGCTGTCCAACCGGCTCCTCGCCGACTACCTGACCGAGCTGGGCTTCCCGACCACGATCGAGGACTCTTACCGCGACTTCATGGGCGCGGCGGCCCACACGGTCCACGACGTCATCGCGGCCCGCTATGCCGGCGCGCGCCTGCCCGCCACGTTCGACGAGGACTTTCACGGGCGTGTGTTCGCAGCCTTCCGGGAGAATCTGACGCCGGTGGCGGGCGCGGCGGAGTTGCTCAAGTGGGCCCAGGCGAACGGCGTCCGCTACTGCGTGGCCTCCTCGGCGCACCACGAGTGGATCCGCACGGCCCACCAAGTCACCGGGCTCAGCGCGTACTTCAGTGACGACCAGTTGTTCAGCGCGCAGGACGTCGGCCGCGGCAAGCCCGCCCCCGACCTCTTCCTGCATGCCGCGGAGCGGATGGGCGTAGCGCCCGAGCGCTGTGTCGTCCTCGAGGACAGCCCCCTCGGCGTGGCCGCGGCGCGGGCAGCGGGCATGGACGTCTACGGCTACGCCGCGCTGACCCCGAGGGAGCGCCTTGCGTCTGCGACCGGGCTCATCGACGACTTGGCGCAGTTCCCCGCGTTGCTTTAGTTGCATCTTCCCCAGGGGCGCGGGGAACTGCGCGAGAACCACCCTGCGCGGATGGCCCTGCTCCTTTGGGGGCCCACCACATCAGTGGCTTGTCGCGCAGTTCCCCGCGCCCCTGGGAGTGCAACTTCCCTAGTCGGTCACGGTGACCCTGCGGTTGCGGGTGAGGTCGCCTTTCAGTTCCGCGAAGCGGAAAGGCAGGCCCAGGCCCACGCTGTTCTCCGCGCGGAGTCGCAGCGCTGGTTCCGCGCCTGCCGCGCTGTTTCCGACAGTGCCCAGCGGCGTCCCCGCCGCGACGTGTTGGCCGCGGCGGGCCAGGACGGAGTCCTCGCGAAGGCCGCTGAGGACGACCACGCCGCGGTCGGTGCCGATGCGGACGTGGTTGCCGTCCGGGTGGTTCGCGGAGGTGGCCCGAGGGGCGTGGTCGGGGAGGCCGTCCACCGCCGCCAGGACCACGCCGTCCACCGGGCTCAGCACCGGGTGCCCGAAGATCGCGTAGCGCTCGTTCGTGGCCGGGGCCAGCCCCAGTGCGCGGCGGCCGCGCCACTGCGGGCCGGAGCCGAGCTGGACCAGGTCGACCGCGTAGCGCTGCGCCCGCTCGCCGCCGGGCTCGAGCGAGGCCTCGGCGTAGCGGTTGACCGCCGGGCCGCCCGCCTCCGTGCAGACAAAAGTCCCCCCGCGCAGCGGTGAGCGGAGCACCAGCGGATGCGCCGTCGGCGCGCCGGGGACGGGCAGCGAGCGCTTCCACGTCCATGCCGCCAGCCCGACCACGCCCACGCAGAGACCGATCTCCGGCAGTCCCGGCAGACCCCAGGGCAGCCCCGCGCCCAGCACCCGCCCGAACGCCAGCAGCGCGACGACCGCAGGCACCAGCGGCAGCGAGCGGAACCAGGGCGGCAGCGCGTGCGTCGGCGCGGTGCGCAGCGCGTACCAGGCGAAGGCGGGGGTCTGCGCCAGGATCAGCAGCCAGCCGGTGGCGGACCCGGTCAGCCAAGGGAACGTCAACTCCGCCGCCGTCGCCGCCGCATAGGCCAGCACGAGGCGCTGCAGATGCACGACCGCGTCCGGCTTCGGCGCCGCAGCCGGCACCGGGCTCAGATCCAGCGTCGGCGCCTGCGCCGTCGAAAGATCCGCAGTCGGAAGATCCGTCGCGGGCAGGTCCTCCGTCGAGCGGGTCGGCGCGGGGACCGTGCTCGCCGCGAGGCGGGCCGTCAGCGCACCTGGACCGGTGACGAAGGACGCCAGGCGTCCCTCCTCGTCCAGCCGGGCCCAGACCAGCTCCGAACCGTTCGCGAAGACCAACCGGTGCAGGTCCCGCTGCCGTCGCACGCCCCGCAGCTCGCCGTGGCGCTCGCGCAGCGCGTCGACCGACTCCTGCAGCCGGTGCACCGGCACCCGCCGCAGCAGCGAAGCGCTGATCAGCATCGGTTCGACCTCGGCCGCCCCGAAGAGGGCGACCAGCGTGTGCACGACCGGATCGGTGCCGGACGTGCGGAGACGAAGACGCGTAGCCATACCCATGCGCCCCACCGTAGGGAACCGGAGCCGCAGACACCGGCAACGACGTGGGTCGACGCGGGGTGCCTTTTCCGATCGTTATTCGGACGGGGGTTCCGCTGCCGCCTGCGAGTCCGTACGCTCGCGCCAACTTGTTCGGATACCGGTCGGTAGCAGTCCGCAGTGAGCAGAGGTTCCGCAATGACCACAGCAGCCGTCGAGATCACGCCCAGACTGCGGCAAGCGCGCAGCGCCCTGCTGCTGAGCTATGTCGCCCAGGGGGCGGTCTTCGCGCTGCTGGTCACCCGCATTCCGGGCATCCAGACGCAGTACAAGATCAGTGACGGCCTGCTGCCGATCTTCCTCGCGGCCGTGCCGATCCTGGCCGGTGTCGGCTCCATCTCCATGGAGTACGTCGTCAAGCGGACCTCGCCGCGCGCCGTGCTGCGGATCGTTCAGCCGATCGTCTGCCTGACCCTGGTCGGCGTCGGGCTCGGCAACCAGATGTGGGAGGCGGCGGTCGCGCTCGCCGCCTTCGGCCTAGCGGTCGGCGGGCTGGACGCCAGCCAGGCGATGTCCGCCGTCGCGCTGCAGCACCGCTACGGCCGCAGCATCATGCAGACCTTCTACGCCGCGTTCAGCCTCGGCGGCATCATCGGCGCCTCGCTGGCCTGGACTCAGGTGCACTTCAAGCTCAGCCTGCTGACCATGTTCGGCAGCACCGGCATCGTCGTCGCGGCCGTCGTGCTCGTCGTCGGCCGCTGGTACGCGGGCCCGGCCGAGCTCGGCCACGCGGTCGAGGAGGCCGCTGCCGCTGCCGCCCGGTCCATCCCGTGGAAGCCCCTGCTGCCGCTCTGCCTGGCCATGTGCGTCGCCTACATCGGTGACGCGACCGTCTCCAACTGGGCCGCCAAGTACCTCCAGGAGGGCCTGCACAGCTCCGAGCAGATGACGACCGTGCCCTACAACGCGTACATGGTCGTCATGCTGATCGGCCGCCTGCTCGGCGACGCGCGGGTGCAGAGCTGGGGCAGCGTCCGCACGGTGCGCCTCGGTGCGGCGGTCTGCGCGCTGGGCTTCCTGCTGGTCGCTGTCTCGCCGACCTCCTGGATCGCGGTCGCGGCCTTCGCGGTGGTCGGTCTCGGCATCAGCGTCATCGTGCCGCAGGTCTTCGCGGCGGGCGGGCGCCTCTTCCCGAAGGACTCCGACGCGGCGGTGGCCCGGCTCAACATCTTCAACTACGTCGGCTTCCTCGTCGGCGCACCGCTGGTCGGCGGGCTGGCCGGGGCGATGGGCTACCGGATCGCGATGGTCGTGCCGCTGCTGCTGATCCTCGCGGTCTTCGCGGTCAGCAAGGCGTTCGGGCCGAGCGCGGTCGTCGAGCGCGAGGCCGATACCGTGGCGGTATGACCGTCACGCGGCTGTACTGGGACGACGCCCTCACCTCGTACGACTTCGGCCCCGGCCACCCGATGGACCCGGTCCGGCTCCGGCTCACCATGGACCTGGTCCGTGCGTTCGGACTGGACCGGCTGCCACAGGTGAAGGTCCTCGCCGCGCCGGCGGCGGGAGAGTCGACGCTGCGCCTGGTCCACGAGCCCGGCTACATCACCGCGGTCGAGGCGGTCGGCCGCACCGGCGTCCCCAATCCGGCGCGCGGGCTGGGCACGGAGGACAACCCCGCGTTCGCCGCGATCCACGCCGCCTCCGCGCTGATCGCGGGCCAGTCGGTCGCGGCGGCCGAGGCGGTCTGGCGCGAGGGCGGCCATGCGGTCAACTTCGCGGGCGGCCTGCACCACGCGATGCCGGGCCAGGCGTCGGGCTTCTGCATCTACAACGACGCGGCGCTGGCGGTGGCGCGGCTGCTGGAGCTGGGCGCGGAGCGGGTCGTCTACGTCGACGTCGACGTGCACCACGGCGACGGCGTCGAGAAGGCCTTCTGGAACGACCCGCGCGTGCTGACGATCTCGCTGCACGAACACCCGCGCACGCTCTTCCCGCAGACCGGCTGGCCGGAGGAGACGGGCGGCGCGCCCGGCTCGGCGGTCAACGTGGCGCTGCCCGCGGGCACGGGAGACGCCGGCTGGCTGCGCGCGTTCCACGCGATCGTCCCCCCGCTGGTCGCGGCCTTCCGCCCGCAGGCGCTGGTGACCCAGCACGGCGCGGACACCCACATCGAGGACCCCCTCGCCCACCTGGCGGTGAGCGTGGACGCGCAGCGCGCGCTGATGCTGGCCGCGAGCGAGCTGGCTGCGGAACATGCGGATGACCGGTGGGTCGCGCTGGGTGGCGGCGGCTACGCGGTGGTGGACGTGGTCCCGCGCTCCTGGACCCACCTGGTCGCGATCGCGGCGGGCGCCCCGATCGCCCCGGAGACGGAGGTCCTGGCGGAGTGGCGCGAGGAGGTCTGGGCCCGGACGCGCGAGTTCGCTCCGCTGCGGATGACGGACGGCTTCGCGGCCACCTGGAAGGACTTCGACTCCGGCTACGACCCGGCGGACCGGGTGGACCAGGCGATCCTCGCCACCCGCAAGGCGGTGTTTCCGCACCACGGATTGCTGCTGTGACCCGAGGGGCGCGAGGAACTGCGCGAGAAACCACCGGCGTGCGGATGGCCCTGCGCGTTCGGTGCTCTACCTCCTAGGGTGGCTTGTCGCGCAGTTCCTCGCGCCCCTGAGGTCGCTGCCCGCTGAGGAGAGTGCAAAAGGCATGGTCATCAGTCGAGAAGCTCTTGTCTCCCATCTCCTCGGAACCCGCCTCGCCGGGACCGTCGCCACCACCCGCGAGCACAATCTCCGCAACTACGCCCGCTTCGCCCGCCGTGATCCCGATGTCCTCTTCGGTCTCGACCCGGACGGAGAGTGGACGGAGGACGCACTCCTCGCGCTCATGGCCCGGCGCTGTGGCGTGGATCCCGATCCCGCCTACCGGCAGGGACTCGACACCATCGATCCTGAGCTCACCGCCGACGCCCTCGGCCGCCTCGCGGCCGTCCTCAAGCAGACCGCCGAGGCTCGCGGCAGCGTCCTGATCGGGACGGGACACCCGTCCCGCCTGCAGCCCATGTACGCCGCATACGGCCGCGCCCTGCGCGCCGCCGGATGCGACCCGCTCACTCCGGCGCGCGAACGGAGCTTCGACATGCACGGGGCCGGTGGCGCGCGCCCCTGCGCCCTTGACTACCGGGAGCGCGTCGGCGTGCTCAGGGTGTATGAAGAGAGCGCGTCAAGCAACCAGAAGGGAGCCCCCCGCTCCCTTGGTGAGCCGGTTCACACGCACTCCCCGCAGCCCGTGCGAATCGCTCTCGCCGCCCTCGCGCAGGAGCACGAAACCCTCCCTGACCTGGTGCTCGGCGACCACGGCTGGGCCTGCGGCGCGGGTCGGCTCGGGGTCCGCAGCGTCGGCTTCGCGGACAGCAACGACCCCGCCGTCTTCGTCGCCGAGGAGGAGGGCCACGTCGAGGTGACGATCCCTCTCGACGACGGGCTGCGTCCGGACTGCTACAGATTGGTGACTGCCTACGTACTGCAACTGGCCGGTCTGTCTCAGTAATCCCAGGCCCCTTCTCCCCCTTCCCACCCGTACCACCCGCAACTACTCTGGGGATACGCGTGTGCTGGCTTAAGTCACCGGAGGGGAAGCCGGTGCCCGTCACACGGAGAAGGTTCGGTGTTGTCATGGCGTCTGGAGAGCGGCCTCTGAACGAGGTCAACTTCCTCACCGTGGCGGAAGTCGCCTCGGTGATGCGAGTGTCGAAGATGACCGTGTACCGCCTGGTGCACAGCAGCGAGTTGCCCGCGATTCGGGTCGGGCGCTCCTTCCGTGTACCGGAACAGGCGGTGCACGACTACCTCCGCGACTCCTACGTGGGACGGGAGACCGCGTAGGCAGGACGACAGCGCGAGTGATCCACCGATCCGGCCCTGCGTACGGGTTCCACCCCGTACGCAGGGCCGGATTACGTATCGAGCGCGGTCTGTGGGTAGTCTGTTGGCCTACATCAGTCGTTTGGACCCGGTTGCCCGCCTCGCGGGTTCGTCCAGTGAGTGAGGGTTTTCATGGGTTCTGTCATCAAGAAGCGTCGCAAGCGTATGGCCAAGAAGAAGCACCGCAAGCTTCTCAAGCGCACGCGCGTCCAGCGTCGTAACAAGAAGTAACACCACTCGGCCACGCCGAAGGTGTCCAGCCGTCCGCACCGACGTTACTGTCTGGTGCGGGCGGCTTTTTCTGTCCGTGAGCTGGGGAGAGGGGCTGGTTCGCCGTGGGCAACGTCGTACTCGTCACCGGAGTGGGCCGGCACCTGGGAAGCCGTTTCGCGCGGGTGATCAGAGACCAGCCCGGCGTCGACCACGTCGTCGGCGTCGACGTCCACCCCGGCGCGCACGAGATCGAGGGCGCCGCGCCCTACACCTTCGTCGGCGCGGACATCCGCCGGCCCGTGGTGGCCCGGGTGATAGCCGAACACGGCGTCACGACCGTGGTGCACCTGAACGTCAGCACCACCACGCTGGGCTCGACCAGCCGGGGCGCGGTCAAGGAGACCAACGTCATCGGCACCATGCAGCTGCTGGCCGCCGTGCAGAAGGCGCCGAGCGTCAAGCGGCTCGTGGTGAAGTCGACCACCAGCGTCTACGGCTCCGCGCCGCGCGACCCGGCCGTCTTCCAGGAGCGGATGCAGCCCAAGGTGCTGCCGACCGGCGGCTTCGCCAAGGACGCGGTCGAGGTCGAGGGCTACGTCCGCGGCTTCGCGCGGCGGCGGCCCGACGTCGCGGTCAGCGTGCTGCGCTTCGCCAACATCCTCGGCCCGGACGCGGACACGCCGCTGAACGAGTACTTCGCGCTGCCGGTGCTGCCGACCGTCCTCGGCTTCGACCCACGACTTCAGTTCGTGCACGAGGACGACGCGGTCGAGGTACTGCGCCTCGCCGCCATGGAGCCGCGCCGCGGCACCACCAACGTCGGCACCTTCAACGTCGCGGGCGAGGGCGTCATGGTGCTTTCGCAGGCCGCGCGCCGACTGGGCAAGCCGACCGTGCCGATGCTGCTGCAGGCGGTCAGCTGGATGGCCGGCCTGGCCCGGCAGACCCGGCTGCTGGACTTCTCGCCCGAGCAGCTGCGGCTGCTGACGCACGGCAGGGTCGTGGACACGACGTTGCTGCGCGAGACCTTCGGCTACACCCCCGCGTTCACCACCGAGCAGGCACTGGCGGCCCTCGGCAGGGCCCAGCGCGCGGGGCTGCTCCCACCGGAGCGCATCGCGGACTGGGCCGACCGGGCGGCAGCGCTGCTGCCCACTGCCGCCGCTCCGGCGGCATCGACGATCAGTGCGGCGACGATCAGGAGGACTGAGGGATGAGCTCGGCTCGGGAGCAGGCGTGGCGTGACGAGCGCGAGGCCAAGGTCATCCCCATCACCAAGCGTCGCGGCGCGCCCGCGGCGCAGCCGCCGGAGGCCGTGACAGGCCCTGCCGAGGCCGCGGGGAGCAGCCTCGCGGACACCGTCGCGCAGGCCGTCGGCGGCGCGCTGGCGGGCCCGCTGGGCGGCGTGGCGGGCAAGCTCTTCGGCAAGGGCTGGGAGCAGCGGGCCGCGAACGGCCTCGGCTTCCTGCGGCGGCGGCTGACGGGCGACTACGAGGTCGACGAGTTCGGCTTCGACGCGGAGCTGACCGAGCAGGTCCTGCTGTCGCTGGCGCGGCCGCTGGCGGACAACTACTTCCGCCTGGAGGTGCGCGGCGCGGAGAACCTGCCCGCGAAGGGCGGCGCGCTGGTGGTCGCCAACCACTCGGGCGTGCTGCCGCTGGACGCGATCATGACGCAGATCGCCATCCACGACCACGCCGGCCGCAACCTGCGGATGCTGGCGGCGGACCTGGTCTTCGTGCTGCCGGGCGTCAACGAGCTGGCCCGCAAGGCCGGGCACACGCTGGCCTGCAACGAGGACGCGCAACGGCTGCTGGAGAACGGCGAGATCGTCGGCGTCTGGCCGGAGGGCTTCAAGGGCATCGGCAAGCCGTTCGCGGACCGCTACAAGCTGCAGCGGTTCGGGCGGGGCGGCTTCGTCTCCTCGGCGCTGCGGGCCGGGGTGCCGATCGTTCCCTGCTCGATCGTGGGCGCGGAGGAGACTTACCCGATGATCGGCAACGCGAAGACGCTGGCCCGCCTGCTGGGCCTGCCGTACGTGCCGATCACGCCGACCTTCCCATGGCTGGGCCCGTTGGGCGCGATCCCGCTTCCCACGAAGTGGGTCATCCAGTTCGGCAAGCCCATCCCGACGGACGAGTACCCGCCGGAGGCGGCGGACGACCCGATGCTGATGTTCAACCTGACGGACCAGGTCCGCGAAACGATCCAGCACACGCTCTACCGGATGCTGGTGCAGCGCCGCTCGGTGTTCTTCTAGGCAGACGGGCCAGTTGCACCATCAGGGGCGCGGGGCCCTGCTGATTTGCGCCTCCGGCGCGTGGGCGCGACGGGGTCACGACGGTGGGTCAGTTGCACCATCAGGGGCGCGGGGAACTGCGCGACAAGCCACCCACATGCGGATGGTCCTCAATGCGCAGGGCCATCCGCACAGGGTGGTTGCTCGCGCAGTTCCCCGCGCCCCTGGATAGTGCAACTACCTCTCGCTGCGCAGGGATCACCCGCCGCCTGAAACGCCCAGGCCGATGCCCGGCAGGAGGCCGGGGATCAGCGGGGGGATCGTCAGGCCGCCGCCGGCCGGGGTCGCCGTCGAGGACGGGGCCGAGCTGGGAGGCGTGGAGGGGGTCGCCGACGGCGAACCGCCGCCCAGGAGGCCGCCGGTGAGGCCGCCGACGAGGTTGCCCGTGCCGGCCGTCGTCTGGCCCGAGGGCGCGCTCGTCGCGCCGTCGGCGCCGCGCATCGTGCCCGTGCCGGAGCTCGTCGCGCCGCTCGGCGTCGTCATCGGGGAACCCGTGGACGACGACGGGCTCGTCGAGGCGTCGCCCGGGGTCGTCGCCGCCGAACCGCCCGGCGCCGCCGGAAGCAGCGGGGTGACCTCGGAGCTTATCCCGCTCAGCAGCCCGCGCACCTGGCTGGCCACCGGGTCGAGCTGGTCCGGGAGTTGGGGCTCGATCTGGTCCAGCTCGCGGCTCTGCACCGCCGCGAAGCCCGCCAACTGCCGCAGCGGGGCCAGCGAATGGCTGTGCAGGTAGATCGCGTTGAGCAGGTCGCGGCCGCGCTTGCCCTCGGCGTTCATGTCCGTGAAGGCGCGGTTCAGGTCGGCGACCGTCTGCGGGCTCAGCTCGTGGTGCGGGCCGTCCCCGCGGGTCATCAGCTGCCGGGCCTCGGCCATGCGGGTGGAGGCCTCGTCCAGCAGCAGCTTGCCGCGTTCCGAGTCCGTACCGGCGAGGTTGAGCCGCCAGTCCTCCAGGCCGCGCTTCATCCCGTAGAGCGTGTCGCCCGGCAGGGACGAGCTGCTGGCGACGGCGACGCCGCCCAGCGTGCCGAGCGCCATCATGGACGCGAGGCCGCCCACGGCGAGCCGACGGCCCCAACGGCCGGAGGGCCACAGCACGGCGGGTCGCACCGCGCGGTGCGAGCCGCGCCGCGCGCGCTGGCCGGGGACCACCGCCGCGCCGCCGCCGCTCGCGAAGGCACGCTCGAACTCGGCTACCAGCAGGGCGCGTTGGGTGAGCCGCACCTGGAGATCAAGGCTGGGCCCGGGGACGGTGGCCAGGGCGGCCACCGTGGCGAGCATATGGTCGTACTGACCATCGCCGTCGCCGGTCTCGTCGTCGAACCGAGCGTCCCTGGCATCCACGGCGTCGGCGAAGGCTCTCGCCCGGCGGAGTTCCAGCACATTCGCTGTCATGGGCAGCACCTCCTCTCGACGTTGTCGACTGTTCGGCCGACCGATTGGTTGCACAGTCGCGCCACGATCCACCCGTAAGGGTGAAGCAGAACCCCGAATTGGGCCTTGCATCCTGCGCAACGAGCGGGGATGTACGTGGTTACGCGACTACCGCGCATCGCTGGGCAGCAGCCGGGCGAGGGTGCGCACCGCGCGGTACTGGAGGGTCTTGATGGCGCCCTCGTTCTTGCCCATCACGCGCGCTGTCTCGGCCACCGAGAGGCCCTGCAGGAAGCGGAGCGTGACGCACTCCTGCTGCTGCGGGTTGAGCCTGCGGACGGCCTCCAGCAGCGCGGCATTGGAGAGCGACTCCAGCACCGAGTCCTCCGGGCTGGGCTCGACCTGGTTGGAGTCGAGCATCTCGCCGGTGGTGACCTCCAGCCGGAAGCGGCTGGACTTGAAGTGGTCCGCCACCAGGTTGCGCGCGATGGTGACCAGCCAGGCGCCGAAGTCCCTGCCCTGCCAGGTGAAGGTGCCGATCCGGCGCAGCGCGCGCAGGAAGGTCTCGCTGGTGAGGTCCTCGGCCGTGGCCTTGCCGCCGACGCGGTAGTAGATGTACCGGTAGACCGTGTCGGCGTAATGGTCGTACAGCTGGCCGAAGGCCTCGCCGTCGCCGTCCTGGGCGCGTTCGACCAGCGCCATGATCGGGTTGGCCGCCGGGCTCTCCCAGCCCGTCGTCGCGCCGCCGGCGCCGCCCGCGCCACTCGTGCCCCCCGTGCCGCCGCGTGGGCGCGCGGCTGTCGTCCGGGTGCGCAGCACGACGGGCGCCGCGAGCGGGGCGAGGGGCGCGACGACCGGCCCGCCCGCGAGGGCGAAGGCAGGGGCCGGGAGCAGCTGCTCCTGGCGAACCAGGCTGCGCAGCAGGGCCAGGCCGTCGTTCCGGACGTGTGGGTACACGGGACTCCCAGAGGCAGGACTGTGTGACGTGCAGGGTGGGACCGCTGGACGAGGATAACGCTTCGTGCAACAACAGCTACACCCAGTTGCCAAATTCACCGCTTCAGTCACATCTGTTGCACGACGGTGGCAGAATGTGACCGACTATGCCGGGGTCAGTTGGCAGGGTTCTGGGCAGAGTTGATCCCCGCCTGCCGGGGGCTGACCGGATCCGGGCGCGTTCCCGGGCGCGCGCCAAGGAAATCCCGCGCAACTGCGTGAGCACCGACCGATCAGAACCGGTCAGTTCTGCCGCCGCTTGTGGCAGGGCTCAGCGGTGCCGGTTGCGGTAGATGGCGACGGCGGCCGCCGTGCCGCCGGCGGCCGCGCCCAGCCCGGCTGCGGCCGGGATGCCGACCTTGGCCGCTTTGCGGCCGGTCCGGAAGTCGCGCACCCGCCAGCCGTTGCGGCGGGCGTGTCGGCGCAGCTCGGCATCCGGGTTGATCACGTAGGGGTAGCCGACCAGGGAGAGCATCGGGATGTCGTTCGAGGAGTCGCTGTACGCGGCGCAGCGGGCCAGGTCCAGGTCCTCGCGCGCGGCCAGCGCCTTGACGGCCTCCGCCTTGGCCGGTCCGTGCAGCGGCTCGCCGACCAGCCGGCCGGTGTAGACGCCGTCCAGCGCCTCCGCGACGGTCCCCAGTGCGCCGGTCATGCCGAGCCGGGCCGCGATCACCCGCGCGGCCTCCTGCGGCGCGGCCGTCACCAGCCAGACCCGCTGCCCGGCCTCCAGGTGCATCTGCACCAGCGCGCGGGTGCCCGGCCAGATCTTCTCGGCCATGAACTCGTCGAAGACGTCCTCGCAGATGGCCTCCAGGTCGGCGACCCGGTGGCCCTGCACGATGGAGAGCGCGCTCTCCTTCGCCTCGGCCATGTGCCCGGCGTTCTCGGCGCCGTGCAGCCGGAAGTAGGCCTGCTGCCAGGCGAACCGGAGCAGCTCGCGGGAGCTGAAGAACTTGCGCTTGTAGAGGCCGCGACCCAGATAGAAGATGGCCGCGCCCTGCATGATCGTGTTGTCGCAGTCGAAGAAGGCGCCGGAGTACGGGTCGACCGGGGGTTCCTCGGCGTCCCGGGCGTCCGCGGCGGCGTCTGCGGAGGCTTCGCCCGCGAGCTGCGTGGAGCGGCGCCGCTCCTGGATGTTCCGCTGCCTGGCCATGCGGCGAGCATAGCCAGCCGAGGGCTCGAACCTCGTATCCGCTGCGTGGAGCCGCCGTTAACTCTGAGTGGTCCAGAATGTCGGTATGGCACCTCTCCTTCCGCGCCGCAGCGCGAAGCGCCCGTCCGACCACGTGGTCACCCTCATCGGCAAGCCCGACTGCCATCTCTGCGAGGACGCGAGGGCGGTGCTCGGGCAGTTGCAGGAGGAGCTGGGCTTCGAGCTGGAGGAGCTGAACATCAACGAGGACAAGGAGCTGTTCCGTCAGTACTGGGAGCAGATTCCGGTGACCCTGATCGACGGCGCCCAACACGACTTCTGGAAGGTCGACCCCACCCGCCTCCGCAAGGCCCTGGGGGCCTGAAGGGGCGCGAGGAACTGCGCGAGAAACCACCCTGTGCGGACGGCCCTGCGCGTTCGGTGCTCTACCTGCGTGGGTGGCTTGTCGCGCAGTTCCTCGCGCCCCTGAGGTGATTGCAAGTTGATAGCGGTGGGAAGGTTTGCCCCTTATGTCCGGTTGTAAGGCTTAGGCGTCAGCCGTTAGTGCGCTTACCATCGAGAGGCTTTGTGCCGCGGGGGGTACGACCGAGAAGGAGCCCCACCGTGCAGCCGCCGCCGTTCGCGCCGTCGCCGTTGGCCCGTGGGCTGGCCGTCGTGGATGTCGAGGCGAGTGGGCGGAGCCCCTGGCGGCACCGGGTCGTGGAGATCGGCGTCGTCCTGCTCGACTACCCGCTGCTGCGGGTCGAAGCGGAGTTCAGCACCCTGATCGACCCCGGCGGTCCCGTCGGCCCGACGGACGTGCACCGGATCGCGCAGGAGCAGGTCGTCGGCGCTCCCTCCTTCCGTGAGATCGCCCCACATCTCGCGGACCTGCTCCGGGGCCGCGTCCTGGTCGGGCACCACGTCCGCTGTGACGAGGGCTTCCTCGCCCGCGAGTTCGCGCGCTTCGGCGTCGAGCTGCCGGCCATGCCCACGCTCTGCACGATGGCGCTCGCCGAACGCGTCCTCGGGGGGCGGCTGACCGGGCGCGGGCTCGCCGCCTGCGTGGAGGCGTTCGGGCTGCCGGAGTTCGACGCCCACACCGCCCTCGGCGACGCCCACGCCGCCGCGCGGCTGCTGCGCAGCGCGCTCGCGACGCCGGCCGGTGGCGTCGAGCCGTTGCGGGAGCTGGTGGACCACGCGCAGTGCACCCCCTGGCCCAAGCTGCGGCAGCGGGCGGGCGCCGTGCACACGAAGAATCGTTCCGTCGCAGCGGCCACCGCTGCGCACCCGCTCTCCCCTCTCTCTTCTCTCTCCTCCGCGTACGCCGTACCGTGCGCCGTACAGTACGGCGTCCCGGCCCTGCGTCCGGCGGTCGTGGAGGAAATGGCGTGATGCGCATCACTCCTGGTGGACAAAACGGACACCATCTTTGTGCACGCGTTCACAAACGCATAGCCTGGCGTTCGCAGCCCAGCTTCACCCACAGGAGCACCGTGGCAACTGGCCGATCCACTCAGAGCAACCCGAACCCCGCTGCCGGCGCACGCCGCAGCCGGGGCCGGGGTATTCCCGATGCGACGGTCGCCCGGCTGCCGCTGTACCTCCGTGCGCTCACCGCGCTGTCCGAGCGCTCGGTGCCGACCGTCTCCTCCGAGGAGCTCGCCGCCGCCGCCGGGGTCAACTCCGCGAAGCTGCGCAAGGACTTCTCCTACCTCGGCTCCTACGGCACCCGGGGCGTCGGCTACGACGTCGAGTACCTCGTCTACCAGATCTCCCGCGAGCTGGGCCTGACCCAGGACTGGCCCGTGGTCATCGTCGGCATCGGAAACCTGGGCCACGCGCTCGCCAACTACGGCGGCTTCGCCTCCCGCGGCTTCCGCGTCGCGGCGCTGCTCGACGCCGACTCGGGGCTCACTGGTCAACTCGTCGCGGGCCTGCCGGTGCGCCACACCGACGAGATGGAAGAGATCATCCGCACCGATCGGGTCTCCATCGGCGTGATCACCACCCCGCCGGGCGCGGCCCAGCAGGTCTGCGACCGCTTGGTCGCCGCCGGGGTGACCAGCATCCTCAACTTCGCGCCGACGGTGCTCTCCGTGCCGGACGGCGTCGACGTGCGCAAGGTCGACCTCTCCATCGAGCTGCAGATCCTCGCCTTCCACGAGCAGCGCAAGGCCGGGGACGAGCTGCGCGACGCCGAGGAAGAAGCACCGGCCGCCCCTCCCGCCGCAGTAGTCTCGCGGCCGGAAGGCGTTGCCGACGGCGTCGAAGCGGCTGCGAGCAGCGCGGGACGTGTCGGCGTCGCGCGGCAGAAGTTCGAGGAGGCAGCGGGATGAGCCTGCTGGTCGTGGGCCTGAGTCACCGGAGCGCACCGGTCGGCCTGCTGGAGCGCGCCGCACTGACGGGACATCAGCCGTCCCGGCTGGTGCACGCCGCTGCCGCCTCCGCGCCGGTCGCCGAGGCCGCGCTGCTGAACACCTGCAACCGGATCGAGCTCTACGCCGACGTGGACAAGTTCCACGCCGGTGTCGCCGATCTCTCCACGCTGCTCGCGGAGCACTCCGGCGTCGGTCTGGAGGAGCTGACCTCGCACCTCTACGTGCACTACGAGGACCGCGCCGTGCACCACCTCTTCTCGGTGGCCTGCGGTCTGGACTCGATGGTCGTCGGCGAGGGTCAGATCCTGGGCCAGCTGCGTGACGCGCTCAATCTGGCACAGGACCAGCACACGGCCGGTCGAGGCCTGAACGAGCTGTTCCAGCAGGCGCTGCGGGTCGGCAAGCGCGCCCACAGCGAGACCGCGATCGACAAGGCCGGCCAGACCCTGGTCACCTTCGGCCTGGAGCAGATCGCCGCCGTCGCCGGTCCCATCGAGGGCAAGCGCGCGCTGGTCGTCGGCGCCGGCTCGATGAGCTCGCTGGCCGCCGCCACGCTCTCCCGCGAGGGCGTCGCCGAGCTGGTCATCGCGAACCGCACCCAGAAGAAGGCCGAGCGCCTCGCCGAGCAGCTGGGCGGCCGGACCGTCCCCTTCGCCGAGGTCGGCGCCGCGCTGGCCGAGGCCGACCTGGTCATCTCCTGCACCGGGGCGGCCGGGATCGTGCTCGGCGCGGACGACATCGCCGCGGCCGCCGAGAAGCGCAGCGCCTTCGAGGCCCCGCTCGCCCTGCTCGACCTGGCCATGCCCCGCGATGTCGACACCGCCGTGCACGCCCTCCCCGGCGTCCATCTGGTCGACCTCGAGACGCTGGCCGCCGCGGCCGAGCACACAGACTCCGGCGCCCTCGACATCGACGCGGTCCGCCGCATCGTCGCCGAGGAGGTCGACGCCTTCGGCGCGGCCCAGCGTGCGGCGGCGATCACCCCCACGGTCGTCGCCCTCAGAGCGATGGCCACCGAGCTGGTCAACGCCGAGCTCGAGCGCCTGGACGCACGCCTCCCCGAGCTGGAGGACCGCACCAGGTCGGAGCTCCAGCAGACCGTCCGCCGCGTGGTGGAGAAGCTGCTGCACCAGCCGACCGTTCGCGTCAAGCAGCTGGCCGGAGAACCCGGAGGCGCCTCCTACGCGGAGGCGCTGCGCGAACTGTTCGACCTTGATCCCATGGCCGTTGAGGCGGTCAGTACTACCAGGATGATCTCATGACGGGTCAGACGAGCATGCAAGTACCCCCGCTCCCCAGCGACCACCCCACACCCGGCGACCGCCCGCCGCTGCGTCTGGGCACCCGGCGCAGCGCGCTGGCGATGGCCCAGTCCGGCATGATCGCCGACGCCGTCACTGAACTGACCGGGCGTCAGGTCGAGTTGGTCGAGATCACCACCTACGGCGACACCTCCCGCGAGGCGCTCGCTCAGATCGGCGGCACCGGCGTCTTCGTCTCCGCGCTGCGCGACGCGCTGCTCGCCGGGACGATCGACTTCGCCGTCCACTCCCTCAAGGACCTCCCCACGGCCGCACCGGAGGGCCTGGTCCTGGCGGCCGTCCCGCCGCGCGAGGACCCGCGCGACGCGCTGGTCGCCAGGGACGGGCTGACCCTCGCCGAGCTGCTGGAGAAGGGCGACGAGCACCGCCCGGCCCGCATAGGCACCGGCTCCCCGCGTCGCATGGCCCAGCTCAACGCCTGGGCCGCCGCCCAGGGCCTGGCCATCGAGACGGTCGCGATCCGCGGCAACGTCGACACCCGGATCGGCTACGTCCGCTCCGGCGAGCTCGACGCCGTGATCCTGGCCGCCGCCGGCCTGAGCCGCCTCGGCCGACTGGCCGAGGCCACCGAGATCCTCGGCGCCGACGTGATGCTCCCGGCCCCCGGGCAGGGCGCGCTCGCCGTCGAGTGCGCCGCGACCAGCACCGAGCTGGCCGCCGCTCTCGCCGGTCTCGACGACGCGCCCACCCGGGCCGCGATCACGGCGGAGCGCACGCTGCTCGCCGCCCTGGAGGCGGGCTGCTCCGCGCCGGTCGGCGCGCTGGCCGTCCCCACCACCGGCCCCACCGCTACAGGAGAGGCCGACGAGATGGAGCTGCGTGCACTCGTCGGCACCGTCGACGGTGCCACCGTCGTGCAGATGTCCGCCACCGGCCACGGTGCCCCCGACGAGCTGGGACGCGGCCTCGCCGCGCAGCTGCTCGCCGCGGGCGCGGCCGGTCTGATGGGGGAGCGAAGCAAGTGAGCCCCACGAGTCCCGACACCCCGCGCCGTCCCGTCGGGCAGGTCACCTTCCTGGGCGCCGGTCCCGGCGACCCGGGTCTGCTGACGCTGCGTGCGGTGGAGGTGCTGGCCTCGGCCGACGTGCTGGTGGCCGACCCGCTGACGGTGAGCGCGGTGCGCGCGTACTGTCCCGACCGGGTCGAGCTGCACCACGCCGCCGACCCCTCGGACGCCTTCGTGCTCGACGAGGGTGGGGTGCTGGGCAGCGACGGCGGCGAGACCGTCTCGCGCTTCTTCGGTGCGGTCCGCAACGGCAAGCACGTGGTCCGCACCGTTGACGGCGACCCCGGCCTCGACGGCCGCGCGGCCGAGGAGATGCTGGCCTGCGCCCAGGCGCGGGTGCCGTTCCAGGTCGTCCCCGGTGTCGCGCAGTCGGTCGGCGTCCCCGCCTACGCCGGCGTCCCGCTGCGCGCGGGCGCGCAGGGCGCGGACGTCCGCTTCGTCGACGCCTCCGGGCTGCTGCCGGAGTCGGTCTGGACGGACCTCGGCGCGTGCGAGTCGACGCTGGTCGTCCGCACCCTGCTGGGCTCGGTCCCGAGCGCGGCGACGACGCTGGTCTCCCACGGCCGCAAGCCCGACACCCGGGTCGCGGTCACCCTGGAGGGCACCACGACGCGTCAGCGCACCTGGTGCGCGACGCTCGGCACGATCGCGGCGGAGCTGAAGGCCGCGAAGGTGCTGCCGTCGCCGGTCTCGGCGCCGGTCGATCCGTCGAGCAACGTCATAGTCGTGATAGGCGAGCAGGTCGGGCACCGGGCGTCGCTGTCCTGGTTCGAGACCAAGCCGCTGTTCGGCTGGAACGTCCTGGTCCCGCGCACCAAGGACCAGGCCGGTGCGCTCACGGACCAGCTGCGCTCGTACGGCGCGGTGCCGAGCGAGGTCCCGACCATCGCGGTCGAGCCGCCGCGCACGCCGCAGCAGATGGAACGCGCGATCAAGGGTCTGGTGACCGGCCGCTACGAGTGGATCGCGTTCACCTCGGTCAACGCGGTGAAGGCGGTCCGCGAGAAGTTCGAGGAGTACGGGCTGGACGCCCGCGCCTTCGCGGGCATCAAGGTCGCGGCGGTCGGCGAGACGACGGCCCAGGCGCTGGTCGACTTCGGCGTGAAGCCGGACCTGGTCCCGAGCGGCGAGCAGAGCGCGGCGGGCCTCCTGGAGGACTGGCCGCCGTACGACCCGGTCTTCGACCCGATTGACCGTGTGCTGCTGCCGCGGGCGGACATCGCGACGGAGACGCTGGTGGCCGGCCTGGTCGAGCTGGGCTGGGAGGTCGACGACGTCACGGCCTACCGCACGGTCCGCGCGGCGCCGCCGCCGGCGGAGACCCGCGAGGCGATCAAGGGCGGCGGCTTCGACGCGGTGATCTTCACTTCGTCGTCGACCGTGCGGAACCTGGTCGGCATCGCCGGCAAGCCGCACAACGTGACCGTGATCGCCTGCATCGGTCCCGCGACGGCGAAGACGGCCGAGGAGCACGGGCTCCGCGTGGACGTCCTGGCCCCGGCGCCGAGCGTTTCGGCTCTCGCGGAGGCGCTGGCCGACTTCGGCGCGGCCCGCCGCGACGCCGCCTGCGCGGCGGGCGAGCCGGTCTACCGCCCCAGCGAGCGCCGCCCCGGCTCACGCCGGAAGGCACGCTAGCCTCTCAGCGAGGGGAAGTTGCACTCTCCAGGGGCGCGGGGAACTGCGCGACAAGCCACCCCAGGTGGTGGGTCGCTCAGCGAGCAGGGCCATCCGCACAGGGTGGTTTCTCGCGCAGTTCCCCGCGCCCCTCGGT